>JAJYYZ010000027.1 GCA_021800445.1 bacterium
GGATATGAAAAAGAAGAGTTGACCTTGGATATCAGGGAATGGGAATGTCCGAACTGTCATACCATCCATGACAGAGACATAAACGCCGCGATAAATATAAAGCGTCAAGGATTACGCGTGATGAGTTATGAATTTGAGAACCGTGGGACACACGGGGATATCTCGTTGATACTTAGCACAGGGGTGCTATTGAGCGAGAAGCCCCCACTTCTATAAGTGGTGGGAGTATGTCACGTGTTTAGTCTACACTTGATATTATTACTAAAACTTTTTCATTAGACACAAAATCCTCTCTTTTTGGCACTGTTTTATAAGATTTAAGATATACCAAACAAAATTCAAATTCCGAATCATCGCTGCGGCAGGTGCTTCCTGATGGCGAGTAGGTTGTGGCTCGTAGCAATCTGTAATCAGAAAAACTCTTCACTACTCACTCGTCACTGTTCACTGATCGAGGCATCCTGCCCTCCGCTTATGACTATTCGACTTTTAAAGTGAATTCAGTATACTAAAATTCGTAGTAAAAGCCAAAGTCGGTCCCTATAGCAAATGCCCCTAGGCTTGCAAGAGAAGTTTCTATAGAAAGGGTTTGTCTGAACAAAAGAGGTATATTTTGTATCTTCCAATGCTCAACAAGAGAGCCTCCAATTCCATATCCAAAAGTTGTGACATAACCACTTGCAAGATAAAATAAAGATGTCCAGCCGTAGTTAACGTTGAAATTGCCATTGCTGTAAAGATTACCAAGTATATTCGTAAAATTCAAGTCAATGTCCGTCTCTCCGTAAAGGACCCACAGTGAGCCACCTATTATGGCATGAGGCGTGCCAACCCCGCCTCCTATTCCTAAAACTCCCGAACTTGTTTCCAAACCAACGAAGAAATTTTGTGCAAACGCGAAAGAAACTGCAAAGACTAAAATAGCTATGAAGATCCAAAATTTCACACTAAACCACCTCCCCATAAAAATTATGAATGAATTGGAAATGATAACAAATCTTGGTTTTCGATTATACCATAAAAACAATTTTTTATAACATCTACGAATTGACTCCGAGTGGATTTTAGAAATACCTTTGAAGTTTTGAGTTTCATGTAGGAGATAGATCTCCTAAAAAGGAAAAAAGTTAATTGGACGTATCCTTTTTGGGTTTGTCAATGACCTCTCCCATTTCAAACTTATCGAATGTCCCAGCCACAAGTTCATGGTGATCCAGTTGCTTTGTCGTGATTTCAATTTTTCTCCCTCCGCTGTCTCTTTCACATAGATCATATCAGCAGAGAGACATAAATCAATAGACTCTATCCGGAACAGTAAATAGTGGTATAATCTGTTTGTGATGTGCGTCAAGGTTACAGCAAACACTTCTGTGACATGCTCCCACCACTTATAGAAGTGGGAGAGGTATGTCATTTTTGACTGATTATCTTTTTTTCTAAGTCTGACACTATTTCCATTACATCTTCAGCTCTTTGCGCAATCTTAATCTCGACAATTTTATTTTCATCGAAATATTTTCCATCAACAAGGTCATTTATCATTCTGTCAGTCCAGCCGCCGGTTCCTGCCATCAAAATTATGGGTATTTTCTTCAAGTAAGCGGCAAACAATTCAAGGGCTGTACCCGATCTTCCGCCTATACTTATCACGGCATCCGCGTTGTACATCATGAAAACAGAACTTATGGAGGCATCGAATCCCATCTCTATTTCAATCGTCAAATAGTCGTTGCCCTTTTCATGGCCTGAAAGCATACCAACGACTATCCCTCCGGCTTTTTTTGCGCCACGCGAGACTGCCTCCATGACCCCACCTGTACCACCATTCACGATCACATAGCCATGTTTTGCTATTTCATAACCTATATCTTCACACAGATCATTCAAAGTCGATTTATCGAGATGCCCCGAATGACCTATAACGGCTACTTTCATTCTTCACCATCCCGTCATTTTTGATAAAACATGTTTTCAGCCTGTTCTGCCTGTTGCTGTGCCCAGATTAAAGCCTCTTGAGGACTTTTGTAAGAATTCATGACATCTTCAAAAGCACTCCCGATGGCACTGTCAAGGGAAGTCCACCATGGCAAATTTTGAGCATATGACATGGCGTTGTCAAGGCCAGATGTTATCGCAGAAACACCATACTGACTTTGATCGACGTAAGTTTTCCACTCCGGCAAAGTCGGTACTTTAACGTTTAAAGGAGAATAATTCGTGTGAATTGCCCAGTACAGTTGGATACTTGGCGACAGCAAAAATCTTGTATATTCCCAGGCCGCTTTCTGTTCCGCTTTTGAAGAGGTTTTGAAGATCAAAAGCAATTCACCGGCAAGTACTGGCGATATCTTACCCGCCGGGCCGATTGGAATAGGAGCCATTTTTATTCCATCTGATTGGCCTGCTATATCTGAAAGATCAAAGGGTAAATTTGCCGCTCCGCCTATTATCATCGCGACGGAAGAGGTGGTGAGTTCGTTGTCGAAATATCCTTGCTTTGTGTATGCATATCCATTTTTAACAAGATCAAGTAAAAAATTCATCGCTTTTAAGTTCGCGGTTGAATCTATCGTTATCTTTCCGTTTCTCATGTATTCTCCGCCACCGAATTGCTTTGCTATAACGGTGAATATCCATGATTGATCTCTGAATCCAAGTCCATACCTTACGACTTTGCCGTTTTCCTTTACCGTTAAAATCTTTGCATCTGCGGCAAGTTCATCTAGCGTCGTTGGAGGATTTAGCCCTGCTTCCTGAAACATAAGAGGTCTATAAAAAAGCAGATAAGACTGCTGGTTAAAAGGTAAGCCGTAAATTCTTGAATTTATTTTTCCTATGTCGAGTACGGCAGGATATATTTCACTTGCGACACTGTTGAAATCGCTGAATTCATCCATTGGCACGACTACACCTTTTGAAACAAGGGCTGCAGCCCATGTCGGATAAGCCTGGGCCATTGTTGGAAGCGTTCTGGTTTCGGCAGCCGCAATTAATTTTGAATCGAGATCGGATCCGTTTCCAACGTAAACGAGGTTGACGTGCACATTGGTACTTTGTTCGTTAAACATTGCAGTTATTTGATCGAGAGTTGTTCCAAGATTTCCCGACATGCCTTCCCAAAAATTTATTTCTATCTTCTGGGCAAAGGCAATCATCGCTACCAAAGAAATGATGAATATAAAAAGGTAAAAACGCCTCATAGAAAATCTCCTCCTTTATTTGATTCCCGATCTGAAAAATCCACTGACAAAATACTTCTGGAAGAAAAGAAATGCTATCACCACAGGTATCATGGTAAAGGTTGCCGCTGCCATCAATTGATTGAAAATGGCGCCAGAATTTATTATGAAATTCTGTAAACCCACCGGCAAAGTCCTCATATTAGCGGTGTCAGTCATTATCAAAACCCAAAGGAAGGAATTCCAACTGCCTAAAAATGTAAGCAATGCGCCTGTTATTATGACGGGCATGGATAATGGTACGGCTATCGTCCACAAAAATCTCCATGATGATGCGCCGTCGATCTTTGCCGCATCGTAAAGATCATTTGGAATAGAATTAAAACTCTGGCGCATCAAAAATATGACAAATGCCGTGGCAGACCATGGAATTATCAGTGCATAGTAACTGTTTATCCACCCAAACGAATGTATTATCAAGTAATCGGCAACGAGCAAAACCTGATAAGGTATCATCATGGTTGCTATTATGGCTATGAAGATTTTATCCCTTCCCGGGAAGGTAAGTTTTGAAAATGCAAAGGCCATCATGACATCGAAGATGATGTTCAAAACTGTCGTTGCTACGGCAACAAAGATGCTGTTAAAATAATAAATCCCAAATGGCGCTGAATTCCATGCACTAACGTAATTGTCAAAGAAATTGGCCAATACTTCCCAGAAGTTGTAGTTGGCTTTGACGGAAACGCTGTCGTTTAAAAACCAAACAAAACTCGTGTTTTTGAACGTTATGTAAATCTGATCTCCAGATGTGTAAGCACTTTCAACTACCGATGGTGCTTTCACTATCTTTAACTGATTTGATTTTAGAATGAATGCAAGTTCTATTGGTTGATCGAATTTTGTTTGTTTTTGCGCTTCATAGAACTGATCAAAATCGAGGTAAAGTTTTATGTCATTTATATATTTGGATATCTCTGTCTTTGCATTTGAGTTAGTTGTAAGATTTAAAGCATTTTCGAGAATTTTACTTATTTCTTTTAACTCTATGCCTGTGAGAGGACCTATTCCTTTCTTAAAAATGGCAAGTTGATCCTGAAATGAACTCCCATTTACATTCAAGAGATTTGATATGAAATTTATCCTCGAGAAAATAGGATTCGGACCGTAAAGGAAAGCATCGTAGAAATTCAATATGTATTCTTGAGGATCAGATATGTATTGGCTGAGATTTGAAATTGATTGTTCAACATCAGTACTTAATGGCGATATAGAAGATATTTGATTGACAACTTTGTTGAAATCAGACGTACTGAATTTTGTGGGATAGGAAGCAAGATCTCCCTCATTGTTGATTAACGAAATTATGAGAATCCCTCGCCTTGGCATTGTTCCTGTCCCGCGATATCCGGAAGCACCCAGCACATGTATCGCGATCGTATCAGGACTCGCTAACGTCGTGGTTTGCGCGGTGGATAAAGAACCTAAAAGCGCTTCAAGAGAAAGCGCGGATGGATTACTGCTTTGACCGGCTCTTGTTTTGATTATGTCAGCGGTCAAAGATCTCGAAGGTAAGGCATTTATTGTGCCCCAACTCGGAGGATAACTCAAAACTTCCGAATTGGTCTTAAAAGAAGTGTCGACCATCCACACAAGAGGACCTATCGCGAAAATCGCAAGAATTACAGCGGCGACATAATAAAAGAAGTAAATTATTTTCTTTTTCTGCTTTTTCATATGTTGTACTCAACTCTCTTTTCAGTCGTTCTAAACTGGATCAAAGTTAAAACCATTATGATTCCAAGCAAAATGTATGCTGCCGCAGATGCAAGTCCCATTTGTTGTTCGTTGTAGAATGTGTTGTATATGTAAAAGACCATCGTAAGACCGCTGTTTGCGTAAGGACCTGGCATTTGGTTGTAAAGCACGTAAACTTGAGTGAAAACCTGAAAGGCATTTATCAAAGAAACAACCATGACAAAAAATGTTATAGGGCTAAGCAATGGCCATGTGATGTACACAAATCTCTGGAATGAATTTGCCCCTTCTATTTCAGCCGCCTCGTAATATTCCTGATCTATATTTTGAAGTCCGGAAAGAAAGATCAATCCGTAATAGCCGAAATATTCCCATATGCTGAGTATGGCAACGGTGGGCATGGTTAGGGCAGCACTGTTAAGCCAGTTTATAGGAGGAATTCCAAACCACGAGAGCATGAAATTGAATATTCCGTAATGATAATTGAACAGCCACAGCCACAAAAGGCTCACGGCAACAATAGAAGCAACGTACGGCGCAAAAAATGCCGTTCTGAAAAAGGCTTTAAAAAATGGCAAATTTTTCATGAGTAATCCAGCCGCAAGGGATATACCTATCGTAAGAGGAACGTCTATTATCACAAAGTAAAAGGTATTCCATATAGACATGACAAAAGAGTTATTCTGGGCTATATCAAAAAAGAGAGTGTAAAGGTCCATTCTATTTCCGATGTAGAAAGCGACGATGTAAAATCCAAGAATTGAAAGCAAAAAAAGTGTCATATGTAACTTCAAAAAGGCTATATTTTTGGCAAAATAAAAAGATAAAATTCCAAACAAAACCCACAAAAAGATCATGTAAGTATTACCGCCCCAAAAAGACAATGCTGGATAAACTAAAGAAATCGCAAGAACTGGAATTATAATCAAAGGTATTGCATTTTTTAACAAATACTTTCCTCTGCTTTCCACCCACGCAAAAAGGGCAATTGAAATCACAAAGGCAAATATAAACCTAACAAGGGAATATTCAAAAGCAGTCAAAAAAGCGTAAGGAAGTTGACCGGTTCTAAAAAGATAGGCATAGTTCGAAAGACCAACGAAAATGGCGTGACCGGTACTTGTGGTGGTGTTAAAAAAACTCAGATAAAAAGAATATATGGCTGGCCAATAAGTAAAGAGTATGAAGATCACAAGGGCCGGTATGAGATAAAGATAACCGATTATGTAATTTCTTTTTTTGTTCAATTCATTCACCACCAAAAAGGTAGGCCGAAAGGCCTACCTTTCATTTTGCATTGTAACTTGCGTATGCCTGCTCGGCCTGCTGCTGGGCCCAATCGAGAGCCTCCTGCGGTGTCATCGTGAGATGAATGGCATTTTCAAAGGCTGTCCTGATGGCTTCTCTTGCATTCGTCCACCACGGAAGGTTTGGAGCGTAATCAGCAGATTGATCCAGACCAACCATTATCGCACCTACTCCATTTTGATTTTGAGCAACAAAATTTTTCCAATCCGGAAGATTGGCAACCTGTTTGTTGACGGGAATATATCCTGTTTGAACTGCCCAGTAAAGTTGAATGGCAGGACTCAAAAGGAATTGGAGATATTTCCATGCGGCTTGTTGCTGGGCTTCAGTTGCCGTGTTAAAAATAGCGATGTTTTGCCCATGGAGCATTGGCTTAAATGTTACATCTGAAGGAATCGGCACCATCACAAGACCATCCGATTGGCCGGCTATATCGGACAGATCATATGTCAATTCAGCACTGCCGCCAAGTAACATTGCCACAGAAGAGGTCGTCAATTCGTTGTCAAAGTAACCAAATTTCCCGTAAGCGTAACCCGCTTTGACAAGGTTAACAAGGTAAGTCAAAGCAGCCACATTTTGAGGCGAATTTATCGTTATTTTGCCATCCGGACTTATGTAACTACCTCCAAATTGATACGCAACGGCTGTGAATTGCCTGTATGTTGTTCTGAATCCAAGACCATATCTGACAGTTTTCCCATTTTGTACAACGGTAAGCAATTTGGCATCCTGTGCCATTTCATCCATTGTCTTTGGATAAGGAAGTCCTGCCTGTTCGAAAATCTGCGGTCTTAAGAAAAGATCGAAGATATCTCTGTTGAATGGAAGCGTGTAGATATTACCGTTAAATGTACCGGAAACAAGCAATGGTGGGTAAATTGAACTTGCCACTTCGGTAAAATTTGAGAACTTGTAAAGTGGAGCAACAACCTCTTTTGAAACAAGCATAGAAGCCCAAGGTCCTTTTACCTGTGCCATCGTCGGCAAAGTGTTAGCGGCCAAAGCAGTTAAAAGTTTGGAATCAACCTCGTTTCCACTTCCAAGATAAACAAGATTAACTTGAATATCCGGATTTTGTTTGTTGAAAAGGTCTGTTATCGTCTGAAGAGTTGTCCCGAGTTTTGCTCCCATGCCCTCCCAAAATGTAACAACCACAGGCTGGGCAAGAACCGGTAATGCAAGAAATATCATCATCAAAGCAACGGAAATCAAAACGATTAATTTGTTTTTCATTTGCATTTCTCCTTTTATTTGCCAAGATATTTGTCTTGAACAATTTGAGATTGTTGTTGAGCCCAATCAAGAGCCTGCTGCGGAGTCATGGTGAAATGTACGGCATTTTCAACTGCTGTACGAATATTATCGATAACACTTGGCCACCAAGGAAGGGTTTCAGAGTAAGAAATTCCATTTGCGAGGCCTTCTGCTATTGCAGATGGATTGTATGACGTACTTTGAGCAAACAAATTCCACTGATCAAGGCCGGTAACGGTTTTATTGAGCGGTGAATAATTCGTGTTCATTGCCCAGTAAATTTGAACAGCCGGAGTGAGCAAAAATTTCACATACTTCCATGCAGCCCGCTGCTGTTCTTTTGTTGCCGTATTGAAGATCACAAGTGTCTGTCCTCTGAACAGTGGTGCGGCTTGATTGCTTATTCCAACAGGAAACGAAGCCATTTCTATGCCATCTTTTTGCCCAGCAACATCTGAAAGATCGAATGGAAGATCCGCTCCTTCTCCTATGAGCATTGCCACAGACGAAGAGGTGAGTTCATTATCAAAATAATCATATTTTGCGTAGGCGTAACCATCTTTTACGAGATTTACAAGGAAAGTGAGAGCCTGAACATTTTCAGGAGAATTTATTATGAGAGAACCTTCGGGGGTTATGTATTTACCTCCACCGAATTGCCTTGCCACGGCGGTCAAAACACCGTAAGTAGTCCTGAATCCAAGACCATATCTTATTGTTTTACCATTTTGAACCACAGTTAAAAGTTTCGCGTCATTCGCGAGTTCTTCCATCGTTTTCGGAGGTGTTATGCCAGCCTGCTGAAGCATCAAAGGTCTGTAATAAAGCACGTAAATGCTCTGGTTAAATGGAAGTGTGTAAATTTTCCCATTTATCTTGCTCATATCGATGATGGAAGGATAAAGTTGAGATGCAACTGTTGAAAAATCAGAAAACGCATCCATAGGTGTTACAACACCTTGAGCCACAAGAGAACCAGCCCATGCCGGATACACCTGTGCAATGGTTGGAAGTGTCTTTGCCTGTGCTGCTGCCAAAATTTTGGAATCAAGTTGATCTCCGTTACCAACAAAGACGAGTTTCACTTCAATGTTTGGATTTTCTTTGTTAAAGAGATCCGTTATGGTCTGAAGAGTTGTACCGAGTTTTGCTTCCATGGCTTCCCAGAATATGACCTCAGTCTTTTGAGCCAAAGAGACGGAAGCAAGACCAAGAACACCGATCAGTAAAATCACAATTACCTTTTTCACGCTTACCTACCTCCTTATAAAGAAGAATAAAAAGGAGAAATCATCTCCTTTTTGAATTTTCAGCAAGTTCAATTGCATCATCTACATTCCATGAATTTTTAATTTCAACCAATTTTCTTTCATCAAGATATTTTCCTTCTATCAAAACACCTGCTATTCTGTCTGTCCAGCCACCGGTTCCCCTTAAAAGCACTATTGGAATTCCCATCAAATACGCAGAAAACAACTCAAGTCCCGTACCTGCTTTTCCACCGACACTTATAATCGCATCAACGTTGTACATCATCAAAACAGATCTCATCGATGAATCCATTCCGGTTTTAAATTCAAAAGAAAGGTGCTTATTCCCGCTTTCAAGTCCTGCCACTATGCCTATAACCTCTCCACTGGCGTTTCTTGCGGATCGAGACACAAGTGCCATTATTCCATCAGTCCCTCCGTTGATTAAAATATGCTTTTTTATGGCTATTTTATGTCCAAGTTCTTCACATATCTCCCCAAGTTGCTTTACAGGAGTTTCATCTACGTTGCCTGAATATCCTATAACGGCTATTTTCATCTCACATCTCCAATTATACATTTAGTTTTTTATCTGAATATTAAAATTATATACTAAATCTTCCTTAAAAGTAAAATATAGATTTAGCACGTAGCCCTGAAGCGAGTTTGTACTTCACTTTTACAAAGAGTTTTAGTATAATCATCTTGAGTGATTGCCGTTTTTGTGATATACTTCTAAGGTGAACTTAATTGGAGAGATGGCCGAGCGGTCGAAGGCACTTGCCTGCTAAGCAAGCGTGGGATTTTCCCACCGTGGGTTCAAATCCCACTCTCTCCGCCAGTTGTGCCCGTAGCTCAGCTGGATAGAGCGATAGACTGCGGATCTATAGATCGGGAGTTCAAATCTCCCCGGGCACGCCAAGGTGGATATCATGTTAAAAATAAAATTTGAAACTTTAAAGCATGAACAAAAAATAAAAATCGATGAAACGCTTGATTGGAAAGAAATTGAAGTTGAAGGTGAAATCTATCCTTATTCCACAACAGTCAAAGTTGATCTGAACGTTGAACTTTCTTTGGGAAGGACGTACGTTCAGGGAACTGTTAAAACTCAAATAGTTCATCCCTGCGATAGATGCCTTGAGTCTGTTAAAGTTGATATAAACGGAATTGTCGATGCTGTTTACATACCAAATGAAAAGGTCAAAGAAGTGGAAGAAATTACAGATGAGATTGGAACTTTTTATTACGATCCCCACATTGAATTTTTAGATCTGACAGACAGAGTTATCGAAGCGATAATCCTTGAAATACCCATGAAGGTGTTGTGCAAGCCCGATTGCAAGGGACTTTGTCTTCATTGCGGTATCAATTTAAACGAACATCCCGATCATGTGTGCAATTATGAAGAGAATAAAAATGAATCTCCGTTTTATGTCTTGAAAAAAAAGATATCTTTTGAATCGAAAGGAGAATGAAAATGGCCGTACCAAAGAAAAAGCCTTCTCTTACAAGGACTAACAGAAGAAGGGCTGTCTATTACAGAAGCAAGAACGTGACAGTCACAAAGTGTCCTCATTGCGGTGAACCAATGCTCCCACATCATGTTTGCATGAAATGTGGGTATTACGATGGCAAACAGATCCTTGAAGTTAAGGAGTGACCGTCTTTGGCGCACATAGCGCTTGATGCATTTGGAGGAGATCACGCTCCCTACGAAGAAGTAAAGGGAGCGCTTTTGTTCGTTGAAAAAACGAAAAATAAAGTGACGCTGGTAGGCGATGAAAAGCAGATAAGTCAACTCATACCGAACAATTTTTCCGGAGTGGATGTTGTAAATGCGCCAGAAAGATTCGGAATGGGAGAAAAGCCGACCGAAATACTTAAATCACCTGCGGCTTCCATGAATGTGGCGGCAAAACTCGTCAAAGATGGGAAGGCTGATGCTTTTGTAAGTGCCGGAAATACAGGGGCTTTGCTTGTACTTGGTACATTCGTGTTGGGCAGAATAGAAGGCATTGAAAGACCTGCCATAGCAACCGTAATGCCGTCTAAAGTGGGAGGAACTGTGCTTATAGATGCAGGAGCGAATCTATCGCTTAAATCACAGCAATACGTTCATCTTGCGATAATGGGTCTCGCATACGCCAAAGGAATACTGGGGAAAAGTAACCCGAAGGTTGGCATACTTAACGTGGGTTTGGAAGAAGAAAAAGGAACAGATACGATAAAAGAGGCCTACAATCTTTTGAAAGAAAAATTTGGCGCTGTATTTTGCGGCAACGTCGAAGGAAGAGATGTTTTTTACGGAAACGTGGATGTCGTGGTATGCGATGGATTCAGTGGAAACGTCGTTTTGAAAACTTCAGAAGGAGTTGGTCTTTTCGTTGCCGATATGCTTAAAGGGTCGATCAAAAATTCAAATTTATTTCAAAAAATCGGCGCGCTTATGATGAGCGGAACTTTTCAAAAGTTCAAAGAAACCATCGATTACAGAAAATACGGAGGAGCTTTTCTGCTTGGCATAAACGGAATCGCAGTTAAAGCACACGGCGCTTCAGATTCGGAAGCCATCTTCAACGCTTTGAATGTCGCAAATTCCGGGATAAAAAACGGAATCGTTCAGGCCATAAAAGGAAGTGTTTAGCATGTGTGGAATATACGGATTTATAGGAGACGGAAAAGTAGAAGACCTGATAAACGGGTTGAAAAAACTTGAATACAGAGGTTACGATTCAGCTGGAATTGCCTTTTCGAGGAATGATTCTCTTGTCGTAGAGAAAAAAACGGGAAAAGTTGATGCGCTGCGTACTTCTGTGGACGGGAAACTCGAAGAAAAAATAAATGCCGGTATAGCCCACACGAGATGGGCAACTCACGGAATACCAAATGATACCAACGCACATCCTCAAATGGACTGTAAAAAACAGATAGCAGTCGTTCACAACGGTATTATCGAGAATTTCACCGCTCTTAGAGAAAAACTCATATCCGAAGGTCATGAATTCATTTCTCAGACTGATACTGAGGTTATAGCGCATTTGATTGAAAAATATTTCAAAGGAGATTTACTTGAGGCCGTTAGACGGGCAACGATCGATCTCGAAGGCACCTATGCGATAGGAGTGATTCATGCAGATGTCAAAGATGAGATAATTTTTGCAAGAAAGAAGAGCCCGCTTGTCATAACGGCAAATGAACATGGCAGTTATTGCGCATCAGACGTAACGCCTCTTATATCTGTGGGCAGGGATGTTGTTTTTCTGGAGGATGGACAGATTGCGAGATTGAAAAAGGGAACTTTTGAGATATTTGAAATTTCTGGAAAACCTGTTGAAAAACGTTTTTACCATGTCGACTGGGATGAAAAAGCCGCCGAAAAAGGAGGCTACAAACATTTCATGATCAAGGAAATTCACGAAGAACCCCGTGTTATCTCGGATGCGTTGATGAGTCGCGTGAAGGATGAAAAAATTGTTTTGAAAGAAATGGAAGATTGGAAAGATTACATAAAACATCTCAGAAAGATAAACATCATAGCGTGTGGAACAAGTTACCACGCAGGTTTGATCTTCAAATATTTTTTTGAAAGTCTTAGACCTTTTGACGTTGAAGTTGAAGTTTCTTCAGAATACAGGTACAGAAATGTTCTCATGGACGACAGAGTGTTAAACGTAGCCATAAGTCAATCAGGAGAAACGGCCGATACTCTCGAAAGTGTCAGACTTGTGAAGTCCTTGGGCGGTAAAGTGATTGCGATATCTAACGTCATGGGATCGACACTCACAAGAGAAGCCGATAAAACACTTTACATAAATGCAGGTCCAGAAATAAGCGTTGCTTCCACAAAAGCCTACATAGGACAGATGACGGTACTTTATCTTTTAGCGCTTTACATCGATGCTGTTATGGGTGAAGAACACCCTGAAATGGTAAAAGCACTTTCTAAACTTCCAGAGCTCGTTGACAATTTCATTCTGACAGAAGCGGACGCTATAAAAGCAGTGGCGGATAAATATGTTGGATACTCAAATTTCATGTACATAGGAAGAAACTTAAATTATCCATCAGTACTTGAAGGTGCACTGAAACTCAAAGAGATAAGTTACACGAATGCGGTTGGGTATCAAGCAGGAGAACTTAAACACGGACCCATTGCGCTGCTTGACGAAAAATTTCCGGTTATGGCTGTCGCCGTTGACGATGATCTAAAAGATAAAATGCTTTCAAATATACTTGAAACGAAAGCAAGAAACGCCCATGTGGTTGCGGTTGTCAGTGCATCGGATCAAAAAGTATCAAATCTTGTCAACGATGTCATAAAAGTACCGGATGTTGAAAATTACCTTTATCCTTTTTTCGTTGGCATTTCATTCCAACTTTTTGCTTACAACGTCGCTAACAACAGAAATCTCAACATAGATATGCCCAGAAATCTCGCAAAAAGCGTTACAGTTGAATAGGAGGTAAGGTTTTTGTCGGTATTGAAAGAAATTTGCGATGAAATTTCGAAAGAAGAAGATCCGAATCTTGTGATTTTAAAAATGAAGGGTTTAAGTTATTTAACGGATTACTTCATAATAGCAACGGCAAATTCAAATGTTAACATGAGATCTATAAGAGACAGAGTGCTTGCCATTTTTAAGTTGCACAATCACAGGATCATCTTTTACGATAAAAGTGATGATCACGATTGGATGATAGTGGATGCAGGAGATATAGTCGTCCATATCTTCACCAAGAGCGCAAGAGAATTTTACGATATAGAATCTTTATGGTCTGACACGGAGAAACTTGACGTAAAGGAGGTTTAAATGTACGATCACGATAAGATAGAATCAAAATGGCAGAAAAAATGGGAAGAAAGTGGAATTTTCCATAATCCGAATCATTCAGACAAACCAAAGTACTATTCTCTCGTCATGTTTCCTTACCCATCCGGTACTCTTCATGTTGGCCACGTGAAAAACTACACAATAGGGGATGTTGTTTCACGTTACAAAAGAATGCAAGGATACAACGTGATGAATCCTTTCGGATACGATGCCTTTGGATTGCCCGCAGAAAATGCTGCCATAGCACACGGGAATATACATCCAGAAGATTGGACAAGATCAAACATAACGACGATAAGAAACCAAATAAAAAAACTTGGAATAAGTTACGATTGGAACAGAGAGACGATAACATTTGAAGAGAGTTATTACAAATGGACACAATGGATCTTCCTTAAACTTTACGAAAAAGGTCTTGCTTACAAAAAAAGTGGGCCTGTAAACTGGTGCCCATCTTGCAAAACGGTGCTTGCCAACGAACAGGTAGTGGATGGCAAATGCGAGAGATGTGGAACGCCGGTCGCCATAAAACAACTTGATCAATGGTATTTCAAAATAACAGACTATGCGGAAGAACTTGACACTTTTATAGATAAATTGACAGGCTGGCCTGAGAACGTTAAAACCATGCAAAAAAATTGGATAGGTAAGAGCACAGGTGCCGAAGTTAACTTTAAAATCAAAGAAACCGGCAAGACGCTGAAAATTTTCACAACAAGGCCTGATACACTCTGGGGAGTTACTTTCATGGCTATAGCACCCGAATCACCGTTACTTTCGGAATTAACGTCAATTTCGAAGCAGCGCGAAGTTGAAGGTTTTCTCACCAGGATAAATTCAACCGAAAACAGATTTGAAAGATTTTCTACGGATGCCCCAAAAGAAGGCGTGTTTTTGGGTACTCACGCCATAAATCCGGTCAACGGAGAAGAAATACCCATTTACGTTGCCAATTACATACTTTATGAATACGGAACCGGTGCGATAATGGCCGTACCGGCTCATGACACGCGCGATTACGCTTTTGCAAAAAAATATTCACTTCCAATAAGAGAAGTTGTCGCGTGTGATCAACCGCCTTACGCCGGAGAAGGTATGCTTAAAGATTCGGGACCATTTACCGGCACGAAAAGCAACGAAGCAATGGATAAGATAATAGAATATCTTGAAGAAAGGAAGATCGGAAAGCGTGCTGTGAATTACAAGTTAAGAGATTGGCTGATATCAAGACAAAGATACTGGGGTGCCCCTATTCCGGTGGTATACTGCGATAAATGCGGAATTGTGCCGGTTCCGGGAAAAAATTTACCCGTAAAACTTCCGAGAGACGTTAAATTTGATCCGACTGGAAAATCGCCTCTTTCTTACGATGAAAATTTTTTGCACACGACCTGCCCGAAGTGTGGCGAACCTGCGATAAGAGAAAGTGACACGATGGATACATTCGTTGATTCTTCATGGTATTATTTAAGATACGTAAATCCAAAGGAACGCGAAAAACCTTTCATCAAATCTGATGTGGATGAATGGTTGCCAGTTGACCAATACATAGGCGGAGTTGAACACGCGATTCTTCATCTGCTTTATTCAAGATTCATAACCAAAGTTCTCAGAGACGGAGGATACCTATCTTTCGATGAGCCATTTAAAAATCTTTTCACTCAAGGCATGATATACAAAGACGGTGCAAAAATGTCAAAGTCGAAGGGGAACATCGTTTCTCCGGATGAAATGGTTGAAAAATACGGCGCTGATACATTGAGACTTTACATACTTTTCATGGGCCCGCCGGAAAAAGATGCGGAATGGTTAGAGTCCGGCATTGAAGGTGTTTACAGATTTGTCTTTAAACTTTGGGGTCTTTTTGAAAACATCTTGCCTTTAACCAAAAGCAATCATGGTATGAAGAGAGATTTAAGCGATGAAGAATACGAGATAAGAAGAAAACTCCATATGATTCTCAAAAAAATAACGAATGACATAGAAGGGGCCTTTAGATTCAACACGGTCGTCAGCGGATTTATGGAACTCGTCAATATTTTCTCCGATTACGTCAAATCAATGCCTGCTGATAGGTTAAATGTTGAACTTTTGGATGAATTCTCTCATAAATTCGTTCCGGCGCTTTCTCCGTTTGCTCCCCATGTGGCCGAAGAATTATGGGAAATGATGGATGAAAAGCCTTTTGTCACGAATGTTAACTGGCCATCTTACGATGAAGATGCTATCAAACCAAGAAAGATCGAAATTGCCCTTATGATAAACGGAAAGGTAAGATCAAAGATCGTGATCGATGCTGATCTGTCTGAAGACGAAATACGTCAAATTGCCTTAAATAACGATAAAATAAAAAGTACGCTTAACGGCAAAAATCCTAAAAAAGTTTTTGTCGCGGCCGGCAACGTTGTGAATATAGTTACGTAAGGAGGAAAAGTTATGAAAATTCCTGGTCCTGTTTCGAAAAGACTCGCTCTTTACCATAGATGCGTGGGAACTTTACTTTCGGAGGGAAGAGGCATAACGTCCTCTCAAGAACTTGGTGAGAGGCTCTCCTTGAAACCAAGTCAAATAAGAAAAGATCTTTCATATTTCGGAGAATTTGGAAAGCGTGGAACAGGATACGATCTCAAAGGTCTCAGATTATCTCTTGAAAATGTGTTAAGAATAAATAAAACATGGAATGTTTGCATCGTTGGCGCTGGTAACATAGGCACAGCCCTTGCAAATCACAGAGAGTTTTTCAAAGAAGGATACAACATAGTTGCTTTCTTCGATAGGAATCCTTCAAAAGCTGGAAGGAAAATAGGCGAAAGGGGTATTTTGGTTTATCAGATGAGCGAATTAGAAGAAAAGGTAAAATCTCTTGGAATTGAAATAGGAGTTATAGCCGTACCGGCTTCAGAGGCAAGAAATGTCGCAGAAATTTTGGTAAAGGTTGGCATAAAGGGCATACTTAATTTTGCCCCCACAAAAATAAAATTGGAAGAAGTTGAAATTGAAGATGTTGACATCGGAATATCTTTTAAAGCCCTAACTTTTAAGATGGGAGCAAGGGAAATTGAGCGACAAAGATCAATTGGTAAGGAGAATAGTTGAAGAAAAAGGAGAAAAAGCGGTACCTATACTCATCGATCTGCTTTTTGAGGGAGATCCGCGAACCGCAGATATAGCAGTAGAGGCCCTTGAAGCGCTTGACTGCTGCAAACAATTATTTGAACGTCTTGATCTTGAGATGAAAAAGGATGAAAAAAATGTCGGCATCTACTACATAGCAGATTTAATCGGAGATAAAAGATGCAAGGGTGGAATAGATTATCTCAAAGCCATGTTGAACTTGGTTGAAAATGAAAATGAAGCCTTGATAGTTCATGGTGCCCTTGCAAAAGTTGGTTTCAAAGATTCTGAAAAATACCTGCTTTACGAATTTGAAAACGATCCTTACATGGAAGAATTCCTTTTCGATACAGCGTTGGCCCTTTCTCAATCAGACGACGAAGAGGTGCTGAAAGCCATTTCGAATAAAGCAAAAGATCATCCTGAACTTATCGAGATACTTCAGTCAATGTGTGAAAGAAATCCGGTATTTTTTTCATTGTTGCCTGAAGATCTAAGGGAAAAGGTGAGGTGATTGAAATGGGGTACCTCGAAATTAAAAATCTTGAAGCGCAGATCGAAAATTTCAAACTTGGGCCTTTGAATTTTTCTGTCGATAAAGGAAATGTACTTGCGATTCTTGGACCTTCCGGATCTGGAAAATCAACTTTGCTAAGGGCTATTTGCGGTTTAATTCCATCAAAAGGTTCGGTGATTCTCGAAGGTGTTGATATGTCTCACTTTCAACCGCATCTAAGGCGTATGGCGATGATGTTTCAGGAATACGCTCTTTTTCCGCATATGAATACATTCAAAAACATCTCATTTCCTCTAAGTTTAAGAAAAATGAACAAAATAGAGATAAATGGGAAGGTCAGAAAAAGAGCCCGCGAAATTGATGGCGGTCTTGAAGAAAGTCTTCCGTTCATGCCCAAGACTCTTCCGGAAGGACTTAAACAGGCAACTGCTTTTGCGAGAGAAACCGTGAGAGAATTTGATATTTTGATGCTTGACGAACCATTTTCAAGACTCGACGCATATCAAAAACAATTCGTGAGGGCAGATCTCAAAAAAAATCTGCTTAATCTTGGAAAAACTTACATACTCGTGATTTCGGATGTTGTGGATGCGCTTGCAATTTCAGATCATGTTGCCATTATCATCGACGGGAAAATCGTTCAACACGATCTTACCATGATGGTTTACGATCATCCTGCAAACCTTGACGTGGCAGTTTTGATGTCTCCGCTTGGATTGAATACGGTCAAAGATTTGTTTGACACACCCAAAGGCAAAACGCTTTCATTCAGGCCTGATGCCGTTTTTGAATCAGACAACGGTGTGGAATTCAAAATAGAATCTATAGATCCGATTGATTCGAGAAGATCTCTTTTTCACCTTGTAAGAGATGGAACTGAAATAGTTGCGTTTTTAGCAAATAATTCGAAAAAAGTGCAAGAAAATGTTAAAATTGATTTGGATAAGAGCAAATGCTGGATATACTCATAAAAACAGTGACGCGTGATTGATGAAAAAATGGCACATAGCGCATAGCCAATAGCGTATAAAAAAAGAGATTAGGGATCAGAAATTAGAGAAGCGCTGAAAACAAAGGTGATCCCGTATTAAGTGTGGAATGACGGGTGGACGAAGCACAAAGAATGTGCCGCAGCGATCATTCGAAATTTGAATTTTGTTTGGTATATTTTGAACAGAAGGGAAAATCATGCAAAATTGGCAATATTCGCAAATTGTGTATCAGATATTTGTAGACAGATTTAACAGAGGAAAATCATTCGAAGAAAAAGTTAAAAAAGGACTTTACGGTCGAGACGGTGGAATTGTAAGGAATTGGGAAGAACTTCCCAATAAAGAAAGTCGCAGTCTTGAATTTTTTGGTGGAGATTTAGAAGGCATAATCGAAAAGATAGATTACATAAAAAATTTGGGAATAAATTCGATATATCTGACTCCTATTTTTTTGGCCGCCACAAATCACAAATACGATACACATGATTTTAGCGTTGATCCACAATTTGGTGATGAACAAATTCTTGTCAAACTTTTCGAAGAAGCGCACAAAAGAGAAATTCATGTCATCCTTGACGGTGTTTTCAACCATGTCGGAGTTGATGGAATATGGTTTAATAAATCAAAAAAATACGGAAATGCTGGAGCATATAACGATCCCAGATCGCCCTTCAAAGAGTTCTTTGAATTCAAAACATGGCCAAATGAATACAGATCATGGATAGACATAAAGTTGCTTCCGGAATTAAATCTTCAAAATGAAACGCTCAAAAAATTGCTTTTCACAGATGAGAATTCAATCATAAAACGTTACCTTAAAATGGGTGCAGACGGATGGCGCCTTGATTGTGCCCATGATCTTGGACATGAAACAAATTCTCTGATAGTCGAAAGTGCCAGATCAGTTAAAGCAGATGTCTATGTCGTGGGAGAAGTGAGCGGATATCCGGATGAATGGTTAAAACTATCCAAACTTGACGGTGTTATGAATTATTACTTTTCAGAACTTTTGATAAATACATTGAATGAAAATTTTGAACCTCAATTACTCAAAAAAGGTCTCGATAGGATGGTAGAAGAAAACGGAACCTCGTATCTTTCAAAGTCATGGAATATGCTTTCTTCTCATGATACTCCAAGGATGAACTCGCTTCTAAAAGATAGAATTTCAAAAGAAATTGCCATTGCCTTTCAGATCGCATACCCCGGAAATCCGTTTTTATATTACGGAGAAGAAAATGGAATGAATGGTGATGGAGATCCTGATAACAGAAGGCCTATGGTATGGAACGATGAAAAGTGGGACTGGGATTTCAGAGAGTTTGTCCTAAAAGCCTTTGACGTGAAAAAACATGAACCTGCTTTGAACGGTGGAAATTACCTCAAACTTGATTTCAAAACTGGATCACCTGTTGTGGGATTTGTCAGATATACGTCCGATCCAAAAGATACACTTTTCTTCTTTGCAAATTTTTCTAATTCAAATACCATGGAAAAAACACCCATTCCCTTCGCTTACTTCATGCACCACACTCAAATGGAGCGAATACTTGGCAGTGGAGAGGCAATGGCAAAAGTTTCGGAAATAAACCTTGAGATGCCATCAAAATCCTTTGGAATATTCAAATTCGTGCCAAGATTTTCGATGTACAGGATGTACAAATCCATCAAATGAAAAAAATTCATCACAGCTTAATCTTCTTTGACTTTTTTCGTGCCAAAGCAAATTTTTCTATCATAGACAACAAAAGCAACCCTTCTCCGACTGCAAACATGTACCAATTGTAATTTAAACTCGATCTGTTCGCCGTTACAAAAGTCACAAAAATTACAACTCCACCGCATAAACCAATCAAAATTTGGACTAAATCAAAGTTTTCTTTCTTCAGGATCATGATAACACCGTAAAATATAAAGGTCAAAGACACTATAACGGGGGCAAGCACCGGGCTGAACCATTCGGTTGGTACAAGAAATAATATATCCCACGTCAAAATGGAAGATGGCCAGTTTAAAAGCATCTTCAACCCAACATAATAAAAGATGTCCCATATTCCAAAAAGATAAATGAAATAGTAAAATCTTCTGAATTTATCTTCTCCAGCAAGTGTTGCCACGATTACAAGCATGACTATCGTCATGATTTCACGAAACATCTCTATTTGAACCATATGAGAGGGGATAACCAAATGTACTTTGAAATCGTAAGGATAATAGAGTTGCCTCAGATAAACCACAACGACAGATTCGAGAAAGCCCATGGCAACACCGAAAACAAATACAAGTGCTAATTTTACATTGACTTTGTAATTCATCAGAAATTAGTATATCACAATTATTCTCAATTCAACTTTGATTGTTTTGGTACTTTGGCTATTTGCGGATTGATTCCAATCTTTCTTTTTCCCTTATAACTTCACCGGTTTTTGGATTTACAACTTCACATGATCCGTTTATTATGGCCGTAGATACAAGTCCCTTTGCTATCTTGGATCCTATGAAGTTTGGAGCATCCAAATATCCCAACCTAACGGCCGAATCGTATGTTTGCGGATCTAAAAATGGATCTTCACTCTTCGAAAGTAGTCTCATCGCATCTAAAAGAATCTTTGCTTCCGATTTAAGAATTTTTATTCTTTCTGTTATATCGCGATCTCCTTGTATATCCGGTAAACCTTTAAGACTTTCTTCTACGACTTTTCTTGCAATTTTAGAGGATTCTATAACTTCATCCGCATTTGCCGCGTGATCTGCTTCGGTAAAAGCGACAACATGGACTATTTGCGGTTTTATAAACAAAGTTTCACTTATCGAAAATGCTAACTGGCCTTTTGCTTCATCAAGATCGGCCGGAAAAGCCATAAGGCCAGGCCTTACTTCTGTTATAACGTTGAAATCATCAGAAATCAAAGATTCTATCATCGCTTTCGTTGCCATCATCTTTGCCAAGTCCATTTTTGGACTCAAACCGGCCGGCGTGTTGAACATGTACTGGGCTATGTAATTTTTTACGCCTGATTTTTTCGCAACGTAAGCCGCAAGATATCCCATCGTGACGAAGATAACATCATGAACACTTCTTAACCCCCATTGATGTGGCTCATTTATCTCAACCGGTATTCCACGCTGGGCATGCCATCTTATCGCTTCCATGTTTTCTTTCACAGCCTCTACGAACTTTCTGTCACTTCTTCCATCCAGTTCGTTGTACCACGAAAGCGGAATGGCAGCCCACGCATTTTTTACGGTTCTTTGAAGCAGTTTGGCCATTTTTATCAAGTGAGTTGTGCCGGAATACACTCTCATCAACGGATAATTTCCTCTTCTTGTTGCATTATAAAGTTTTTCAAAATCTCTTTCACTTCTTACCGGTACACCTCCGGCACCATCCAAAGCGCTGTCCATCTTATCCGGTTCGAAGAAGAATTGCTGGGTGTTTTGATCTGGAGCGAGAGATATGACGTCAACGGTTTTAGAATCAGATATCTTTTCTATTCCTTCAATAGTTTGATCAAGGGAAGATAGACCAAAATGGTGCCTTATCAAAGGGTATGGATCATTTTCTTTTATCCTTTCTATAAGATTTTGTACAGGAATACGAAAAGTCTGCTTTTCATCTGTACCTTTAAGATATTTGATTATCTCTCTTTGGCCTTCGGTAGAAAATACCCTATCAAAAAATTTGAATTCTTTTGCCACCTCCGCAACTGCGGGTGTCCCTCCGAAGATGAACCTTCTATTCTCAAGCCCGTATTGGGGAATTTTTTCTTCGATTTGTTTGAAAATTTCTCTTGCCACAGAAGGCGTAAGGCGATAACTTATGGCTATGATGTCCGCCTTCGTTTCTACACCTGCGCCGAGCAATTTATCTGTTGGCGTGGCCGGACCCAAAAATATCGTTTCGTATCCGAGATCTCTTGCAATTCCCAAAAAGGCAAGTATGCCCGCAACGTGCACGCAATTTTCAACCGCTGCCCCTACTATCTTCATCATCAATCACCATTCACGACGTAATCGATTATCTGTTGAACATCCATACTTGCTATCCCCATATCATTCAGATCTCGCCCAAGAGAAATAACATCTATACTCAAAAGATGGCCTATGAGATTTGTTAGGTTTTCAATTATAGGCAGCCCGATGCCGCACTTTCTTGCAAGATGTACAAATGGCACAAGACCGTTAAGGGTATCTTCCACTATGTATCTGTGATGTAGCGTATCAGGGCCGAGTATTTTATGGTAAGCATGTGTATTTTGCAGCAATTCGTAAAGATTATCACCCTTTGATCCGTAAGTGTCCGAAAGCCAGACGTTAAGAGGCTTTAGCCTTATTTTGAAATATTTTCCGAGAGTCACTCTTTCAGAATCAAGTTTTTCGAGAAAAGTTGCAATGGAAGGTGTTATACCCTCTATGTAGTGAGAGTAAATATGACCGTTTTCTATTCTTCCAACGTTGAAAAGAGTGGGAGCCGGATGAAGTATGGCACCATAATTACTCAAAGAAGTGTAAAGCACATTCGGGTAAGTTTCGATTTGCGGGAAAATATCTTTCAAAATTTGAAAGATCTTTCTTACGTTTACAGCGGGTAAAGTTGAAAAATGAACGCCCTTTTTTATTCCGTAGTAATGCACGGTAGAGCCTGTGGCAGATGTACGTGTTGTAAAAATGGAACTTTCAAATTCTCCAATCGTTATTTTAAGGTCGGATCTGTTTTCTTTTAATATTTTTTTAAAGATCAGAGCCCCTCCCGTTCTTCCGGGATGAAGTAAAACAACCTGGTCATTTGTGAGAATTTCTGACAATCTTTTTGCAATCTCGATGTGAGCGGTCGTAGTCGTCGAAACTATGATGAAATTCGCACCGTAGACGGCTTCATTTAAATCTGTCGTAAGAAGATCGATCTTTTGAGAACTTTCTATCTCATCCGAAAGTCTCATCGAATGCTTTCTTAGATACTTGAAGCGCCATTCAGATCTGTCGTAGAGCCTCACCGGAAATCCTTTGAATTTCAAGTATCCGGCCATAGCCTGACCTGTATTTCCGGCGCCTATAACCGCAAAAATCAAATTATTATCCATACTCAGCCTCCCGTTTTTTCAATGACCCTTTTTATGATGGCCTTTATTAGCCATTCATAATCTTTATTCAAAGGTTTGGCCATCTTTGGAAGATCGCTCGTTAATGGATCAAGGCCTGGCATCGAGTTGATTTCGATCACGTATGGTATCCCATTAACTATTCTCATATCCATTCTCAGGTAATCTTTTGCCTTGACAACTTCGAATGATCTAATGGCAGTTTTACGAATGCGATCACGTATCTTTTCATCTAGATTGGATGGGCATCTGTAAATGGTTTGTGCGTCGAAATCTTCTTTCACCCTTTGGCTGTAATACCTTTCTACGCCTTCGGGTAGATTGGAAAAGTCTATTTCCAGTTCTGGCAGAACTATCAAATCATTTCCAAATCCGATGACTCCAACTGTAACCTCTGGACCGTCCAAAAATTGTTCTATCAGAAACGGTTCACCCAACTTTTTAAATTTATCAATGACACGTTCCCGAATTTCATCAACATCGTAACACAGACTTTTGTCATCTATTCCTATACCCGATCCTTCAGCAACAGGTTTTATGATCGCTGGTGCCGACAATTTACCGCTAAAGGCCTTCCCGTCAAATAAAATTCCCTGTGGAGTTTTTATTCCGTAGGCTTTAAGAATTTGCTTGGTTGTAAATTTATCCAAACACAAATAATGGGTATACGGCGGAGACCCTACATATTCGTTACCGAACATCTGACATAGCGCGGCTATATCTCCCTGCAAGAAATCATTTCTTTTGCCTATCGCAAGGTTAAAAATAACATCACCTTTTACCAAAGACCGTGTCAGATTATCAACCGGCACGATCTTTGTGTCTACAAATTTATGCAGGACATCATAAACAGCACCGACCGCGCGTGACCTTTGAGCCTCCGTGACTGAATCTTTCACTATTAAAAATCTCATTTTAACACCCCGAAAATTAGTATATCACAATTTCTCTGGCTGCTTTTCTCCCACAATTACGTAAGTTATCCCGAAACTCAGAGGATCATATCTGACATTTTTAAATCCGCTCTTTTCCAAAATGACTTTGAATTTTTCAAAGTCAAAATGTTCTATGCTTGATATGAGCCATTCATAAGATTCTCTGTCTATGAAATGTCCCCAAAAACGTATTATCTGAAAATAGAACTTGAAAAACATGCGCTGATATTTTTTCTTAGGCAAAGCCATATCCATTATGACAAAGAAGCCATTGCATTTAAGTACTCTCATCATTTCGTACGAAAAACTTTTCAGATCGTCGAAATTTCTTGTTCCAAATCCAACGCTCACGGCATCAAAAAAGTTATCCGGATACGGTATTTTCAACGCATCGCCGCGCATAACACTTATTTTTTTATTCCCGAACTTTTTCTTTGCGATTTCTATCATTTCTTTGTTCATATCCATCGCATACAATTCGATTTTTTTGTTTGAATTTTCGGCCAGATTGTAAATCGCAAGTGCCAGATCTCCTGTACCTGTCGCTATATCCAAAACGCTTGAATTTTCACCAATACCTTCAACTATCTTTTTAGCCGCAATATTTCTCCATCTCACATCGATGCCAAAACTCATGATTCTGTTCATCATGTCATAATTTCTATGTATTTTTGAAAAAATGGAATTTATTCTTTCACTCACCTTTTGTACCAATCTCTCCAGATAATTCTGTAAACTTTAACCCATTTTGGAATTTTGTTTAAAATAGGGATAACGGGCAAAAACAGAAGTACCAAAAACAAGCCTATCATTATAAGCCCAACTTCCAAATCTCCGTTTGGAGAAGTTGACACAGAGGGAATTTGGTAAAAGAAAGCATATGGCCACAACCACCATGCGCCGGGATAATTTCCCGTTTCATTTGCAATTCCCCAATCTTCTCCAAGCATATTCAAAGATTTTGCCACGCTATGATACACTTTACCCTGAAACAAAAGTAGAGGTTTTGTGTAATTCAAATTGTAAAAATCGTAAGGAGACTCGTTCTTTTGAAGGGCACCTTCTAAGAGACCAGATCTGCCAAGCAAAAGCAAACCATTCATCATCACAGGCAAAGGCCCATAATCTCCATTTACGATTTGAACTTTTCCATTCACGGCGGTTGCATTGTCGAGCGCTTTTGAATAATTGTCAATCCATACCTGACGTTGCTGGGACGACGCATTTTTAAACTGATCAAGGGATGTTTGAACATTTTTATCTATAACCGCGAGACGGGTAAGGGGATCTATCACAAAATCATTCACGGCATTTATAGGTATAGTCGTTCCTAAAATTTTGGCAGGCGCTATTCCGAAAAGGCTTTGGGTATTTTTAACATCGTTATCGTATGGTGGACCGTAATTGCTTATCTCACTTTTACCCAGAAGTATATCGGTGAATGTTTGTAAATAAGATATCGGTTCGTAAGTTGCAATTTGTTTTGCCCTGACTGTCGGGTAATCTGGAGAACTGAAGATTATTGCGAGGACAATTATCAATACAGACACAACTCCAAAGACAATTAATCCTTCTTTTATAAGATCGTAAGATTTCATTGGGACATTTTTAAAATACTCATCTGTTTTTCGACTCATTTTTTTCGCCCCGAATCTTTTTTCTCTAATGGTTTTACAGGTCCGTCACTTCTGACAACGATAAGATGAATGAACACGAAAGCGACAAGTATAAGAGGAATAACGGCAACGTGCAACGTTAAAATTTGACCTGTGTTCATAGTGTTAAAAAATCCTCCTATGCCAAGTGCGTTCATCGCATCTTTGGCCTGCACGGCTATCCATTGAGAATCCCAGTTTGTCTGCGAAAGATATCCAGTATAGGCTTCAAAAATTGACAGTGCAAACGCGAACATGCCTATAACCCATGTTTTCCATCTGCCATCTCTCCATGCTGCCATGAAAAACTTTGTGATTAAATGAGCAAGAAGAGCCGAAAAAAAGACCTCTACTCCCCAAAAGTGCAAAGAATTGACAAAATGGCCCGCATTTGAAAAATGATACCATTGAGGCCCAAAGGCTGCGAGAATTATCCCTGTTATCACGACGAATCCCAGCGCCGAAAGTGTTATGACTCCAAAAATATAGGCAAATGAGTTAACGTATATCGGCATTTTTGTCGGCAGTGCATCCTCCATTGACATGTTATCTCTTATTACTTCTTGAGTCTTTCTTGTCAGATTCATCTTGCTTTTCCCTCCCTTCAAATATTTTAGGTAACCTTAACCATGCGGCAAAGAAAAAGCCTCCTATCACGATCACCCATGCAATCAGATCTGGAATTGACAAATTGAAGATTCCAAAGATCAAGTGCGGTACAGCCGGTAATTGCGAGGGCGGTAACATTTCGATCACCTCTTTTCCAAAATCATTATTTTTTGATTATTTCATTTTTTCGCTTGGCATCAGCGTATATCTTAGATTCAAAGTAAAATTTATATATTATAGCCCACATTTCGCACATCTTTGATCAAAAATAATATTTTTCATATTCAACTCCCAAAAGTCTTATCACTTTGATCTGCAAATCTTTTAAATTCGCTATCTGCGTGGTTGTTTGCCCATCTGTTGCCAC
>JAJYYZ010000063.1 GCA_021800445.1 bacterium
CGTATGAAGTATACGAGAAAATGGGAGATAAAAGCAAGGACGAATTTCTTCAAGAGATATTGAAGGCCGAAATAGAATCGAGAAATAACAGTACCATAGTCAAGAAGATAAAGCGGGCAGGATTTCCAACCCTCAAAAGATTCGAGGAATTGAAAACGGAATATCTGCCGGAAGATGCACAAAGGAGAATTGAGGAATTGAAATCTCTTGAATTCATTGAAAATCACAGGAATGTCATAATGCTTGGAAATTCGGGAACTGGAAAAACGCACCTCGCAACCGCGATGGGAATTCAGGCATGTGAAAAAGGATATAATGTGTCATTTAAAACAGCGGCGAAATTGGTTAACGAACTGAAAGAGGCAAAAGATGAGAGACAGCTTACGAAATATGCGAGGATATTTGAGAAATACGATATGGTGATTCTTGACGAGTTGGGATACATTTCATTCGATACGGAAGGATCTGAATTGTTATTTCAATACATAGCGATGAGATACGAAAGGAAGAGCACGGTCATAACAACGAATCTTATCTTTTCAGATTGGATAAAGACCTTTCATGATACAGCTCTGACAATGGCTCTGCTTGACAGGATAACACACAACGCGATTATCTTGAACATGAACGGAGAAAGTTACAGAAGGAGGCAAGGAACAAAGAAATAATCGAGGTGGATCACTTTTAATGGGCGCAGTGGATCAATTTTTACTTGACTTTATACAACACGCTCAAAGAAAAGCTATCGATTATTTACAGGAGTCCGTCTCATCCTTAACCTCAGCGAACAGCTGAAGACCATATTCAACGATTATTATACCAAAGATGTGGTCAAGCTCGTTGAGATATTTAAATTGTTGGACAAATACGGGCAAGAAGAGATTTCGAGATCAATGGATAAACTTTTGGGATATGGGATAGTGCCTACATACGAGACGGTCAAGAATTTGCTCGAGCAGAAGGAAATAAAACATGAAGAATTCGAATATTCGTGGATAAAAATAGAGATGGGAGATCCTCAAATCTACAACAGTCTGGTGGTGCGTTCATGAGCGAGATGAAGATACTTTTCAAAAAGTTGAGAAGGAGCGTACGAAGCATATGAAAAGATAGCAGATAAAAGCAAGGACGTATTTCTTCAACGGAAGGATCTGAATTGTTATTTCAATACATAGCGATGAGATACGAAAGGAAAAGCACGGCCATAACAACGAATCTTATCTTTTCAGATTGGATAAAGACCTTTCATGATACGGCTCTGACAATGGCTCTGCTGGACAGGATAACACACAACGCGATTATCTTGAACATGCATGCAGAGGCTGTGCAGATATGCTTTACGGTATGGATGATATCTCAATTCTGGCTAAATTTCAAAGACCGGAGAGGATTAAGAGATTTCGTTGAGAAAATGAGAATATCGTATTACTTGGCTTTATTCAAGTTAGGATTGATTACGTCAGATATGGACTGGCATATCTATGAGTTCTTAAAACGGAAATGCATAGTTTGAGACATTAATTTTCCTAATGCTTCTATTTTTTTATCTGTTTCATCTTCTAAATTGGAGGAACATTTTTCAATCCAAGAGATTCTTCACTTTTTTCTTCACTATCAAGATATTCAACATTTTTTAATTTTTGACCTATTATTTGAGTTCTTTTTTCAGCTTGTTCCATGCTATCTGCTGTCTGTTGAAGTTTTTCCCTTGTTTTAGTCAAATAGTTACTGAATTTATCAAATTCTGTTCTTAGCGCTCTTAAGATATTCCATACTTCTGCGGTTCTTTTTTCTATAACTAAACTTCTAAATCCAATTTGCAAGCTATTTAAAAGGGCAGTTATTGTTGTGGGACCCGTTATTATTACATTGTAATCTTTTCTTACTTGCTCAAACAAACCAGGTATGCGCAAAACCTCTGCAAAAAGGCTTTCTGTAGGGAGAAACATGATAGCAAAATCTGTAGTTTTAGGTGGAACAATATACTTTGTTATTTCTTTTGCTTCGCTATTTATTCTTATACTAAGATTTTTAACAGCAGATTGAAATGCTTCTGAATTTGCTTCTCTTTCTGCATCTAATATTTTTTCATAATCTTCCCTTGTGTCATTTACGTTTGGAAATGTTGAAAAATTACGTTCGAAAATGTGAAGAAATTACGTTTGAAAATGTGGATTTTTTACGGTGATTTTGTGAAGGTGATAATGAAACTATTTATCATATACAACACCTTCTTTCTCTTCACTTATTTTTACTCCGATTAGACCTGTTTTCTGTTTTTCCTTCAATCTGTAACTCTTCCCCCGTATGTTTATTATTGTTGAGTGGTGAACTAATCTGTCAAGCACTGCTGAGGCTATTACTTCGTCTGTGAATATCTTATTCCATTCATTGAAACTCCTGTTAGATGTCACTATTATGCTGCTGTGCTCATACTTACTTTCAACAAGTTCAAAGAGCAACTTGGCCCCCTGAATGTCTAAGGGAAGATATCCCAATTCGTCTATTATGAGAAGGTCTAAACTCTTGTAGAATCTTAATAACCTTTCATATGTCATACTGCTGAATGCCTGCTTCATCTTTTCAATCAATTTTATTGAATTTATGAAATAAACTTTTTTACCTTCTTCTATTGCCTTCATTCCTATCCCGACCGCAAGGTGGGTCTTACCAACACCAGGAGGCCCTAAAAAAATTATATTTTCTTTCTCATACATGAATCTTAATGTTTCAAGTTCTTTTATTTGTTTTTTGTCTATGCTCGGTTGGAACGTAAAATCGAAGTCTTCTATCTTTTTTGAGAACGGTAACCCAGAATATTTCAATCGTGAATTGTATTTCTTTTCATCGTTGGCCTGTTTTTGGGCTTTTAGAAGTCTCTCGATTAACCCCAAAACATCTTCATCTTTTTCCCATCTTTGCATTTCTGCATCCAGAACACTCTCCATGCCCTCAAGATTCAAATCTTTCATTGTCTCATGAATATTTTCATAACCCATCTGAGATCATCTCTTCGTATTCATTCAATGATCTGACTTCAACGTCAATCTTAAGACGTTCTGAATTTATCTTCTTGTCATGGTAATAAATCTCAATCAATCCACCTTTTTCTTCTAAATTGATTCGTTTGTTTGCATATCCGATTCCAATTTGGTAAGATTTGTTCTTGTATATTACATCCCCTTTTTCTGTAACTTTTCTTGTGTTGAGGTATCGAATGGGATATAATTTCGTTAGCGGATGTAAATGAGACTTTTCCATCTTGAATCTTTCGAGAGGGATTTCTTTCAGTTCAGAATGCACACGCCTATTCGCTTCTTCAAGCCATTCAGATTTCCTGTTCTCAAGTTCTGAAATACTTGAATACTCTTTGGCATATAAAAGATTATTTCTAATAAATGGCACTATTCTTTCAACTTTACCTTTTGCTTGAGGATTGTAAGGCCTGTGCGTTATGACTTTGAATCCGTAAAAATTTGCAAAATCCATGAATTTCTCGTTGTACTCTTTTCCTTTTTTAAGTTCTTTAACAACGGTCTTCATGTTGTCGTACAATCCTTCAGAACAATATCCTCCAAAATACTCAAATGCATTGCTATGACATTCCAATAGCGTTGAAAGTTTTTCATCCTTGACGAAATCAAAGTAAAACATTCTCGAATATCCGAGTACCATGACAAAATACTTAATTGAAACGCTTTCTCCGGATATAATAGTTTTACCCTCTCCCCAATCAACCTGAAACTGTTCACCCGGAAGAGTTTCAAATCTCTTATATTCTTCAAAAGGTTCGGGTCTTATTGAGCGAATATAATCGTAAAGAATGGTAGACTTGCCTGTGTATCCCATTTGAATTATTTCTTTAAAAAGTATCGTTGAAGTTATCTTTGGATATTTGCTGATTCTTTCTTTTAAATATTCTTTGAAAGGATCTAATTTGGATGGTTTCATCTTATTCTCCTTTCCTTTTAAGATTTTACTCACAGTGTTTTCATGACATCTAACCCTTTGTGCGATATCTCGATTCGAAAGGCCTATTTCTTTTAAAAGGCTTATTTCTTCTATTTGCTTTTGAGTTAGCATCTGACTTTACCTCCTGTATTAGTTAAAGTCAGTATGCCACATTTTTACCGTAAAAATTCTAACTTTTCGAACGTAATTTTTCTAACTTTCTGAACGTAATTTATTTTACTTTTCGAACGTAAACGACACTTGGGAATTTCGAATCTATAGGTAAAAGTATATGTTCTCCATTTTCATCTTTGGAGGGTATTTTTATTGCAAATTCAACTCTTTCGTTGGAGTTGGGATTTGTTTTTACATTTTCTAGATATTGTTCTGTTACCATTATATCTTCAAGTATGCTTTTCAACTGAAGTTCACCGAAAACGCCTCTTGATTTAACATTGGTAAGTACTCGTTTTAGATCATCTACATTCGAAGCAAGACTTTTCATTTCACCGAGCCCTTTATAAACTTGTTCCAATCTTTCACTGACGATTTTAAAAGATTCATCAAGCCTTTGCTCAAGAGTGACCTGCAATTTTTCATCTACCGTTTTACGCATTTCTTCAAGTTTTTTGGAATTTTCATCCTGAAGGAATCTTATTTCATTCTTGAGAGTTTTATTCACCGTTTCTAATCCATCCTGAAGTGTTTTGGCAAAATTATTTAATTGCTGTATTTGTGTATCAGAAGCGTTTTTTAGGGTTTGAGAAAAGAGATCAAATTGTTCCTTTTGGGTATCTGAAGTATTTTTAGATATTCCATTAAGTGTTTTTATGATTTCTTCTCTCAAATTTTGAGAATTTATTGAAGATTCAGATCGATTCTTAGATATTTCATCACTTACAGTCCTCTGTATTTTTTCGATATCAGTACTCAAATTTTTAAATCTACTTTCAAAGTCGGGTAAAGTATTTTTACCTCCGCCAGATAGCTTAATTATGATATAAATTAAAGTTATCAAAACAAGAATAGAAATTATAAGTATCAACAAAATCATAAAAACACTTCCCTTTCATACAAGATGTTAATCATCTAAAAAATCTAAAATATGAAAAAAATTATCTCACTTCTTTTTGCCTTTTAATGTGTATATAGATTGATTATTCATTAAATGTTTTTCAATAATAAGAAATTAAATTAAAATAAGCAGAACCATATGCACCTCTTCCAAATTGATAATAATTGTTTGCAATAACTAAATAATAATTACCTGCAGGTAAAAAATTTGTATAACTATCAAGGTAATATTGTGAGCCATTGTAAAATTGTGTCAAATCCCATTCAAATAGATAAGCAGCGTTATCAATATTATCATTACTATTCCATATTTGGTAATACATATTATATTGTGAATCTGTCATTATATAAATGTCAAAGTTCGATGGCGGTAAATTATTGCTCCATACAGTTACTTCAACAGTTGCAGGCACTGTCAACTGAAATGGTTCCCAAGAATAATCTCCATCTTCGAAAACGCCTGCGCAGTTTAAAGAATTAGTATATACATCACTAAATAACCAATGGGCAGTTGGTTGATAAGGCGGATTAGGTTGAGGGGGAACAACATTTATAGTACAGCTGGATAAAACAATGGCAGTTACAATTGCTCCTATTACCAAAAATACCACACTTAATTTCTTGAATATTCCCATTTTAAAACCTCCCCTGAATGAAATGATAATAAATGATTTTCGTTTTGACTTTGTCAAGTTTTTTTGTGTAAACTTCATTTTTTTGAGTATTCATAAATATTCAAACACTCTTTCTCCCAAATGCACCTTCAATTGTTGTAAAATCTGATTCCGGTCTTTCATCTTTCGTCTCTTTTGGTGTCGACATGATCATAAAACTAACGTGTATACTTTGAGATAACCGGTTTATAAAAAACATATATCCAAAAGATATGAGATAATTTAGCTAAATAACACAACAATTGACTGCAATTCTTATAATTTTTCCAATAATATAAATGTGAATTTATTGAAAAATGTTCTAATTTAAAATCAAATTTGACACCCTTTTTTTGGTTGTGCAAGATATTAACAGAAGATACGTGTTTCAAATGATAGTCCAATCTGTGGAACTTTTCGCCAAGAATTGGTTCTTCAGCATTTAAAAAGGTATTTTCATCAAAAAAATCCACTTCATACGCCGCCTCATTTTTTAAGAGCATAAAACAGCCAGCAATCCAAAACGGTTCTAAATGACCGTTACGAACATTTGCTCGTTGATTATGAACTTTATTTCTAAAAAATAAAACATAAACAGGATAAAATATTCCTTGTGCAAAAAAATATTTTGAAATCCCTTCTTCATTAGCATTTGGCCCTTGTTCCCTTCCATCAGGTATCAACACTTTTGGTCCAGCCCATGCGTACTTTGGATCACTTTCTATTCCCTTTATCAACTCAACAAGCACATTCTTGTCTATGATCTTCACATCGTTGTTCGAGATCAAAGAATATTTATATCC
>JAJYYZ010000064.1 GCA_021800445.1 bacterium
CAATATGATCCAAGAGAAATAAGATAGTTAGTTCCATTCAATGAGTTTTCAAAGACCAAGCATTCAAAAAAATGCTAATTGATTGTTTTACCTAAATTTACCCTCTTGACAAACTATACCGAAGACTCAAAATATACGATGCACTTTCTGATGCAATTCACGAATAATGTTTTTTTAATTCAGAATTCCATTCCTGTGAAAGTAAATCATCCACAAGTGCTTTAACCTGTTCATACGTTTTTGTTCTGTGATCCTCTGCAAGGCCGAGGATTAAACTTTGTTTGTCTCCATCTTTGAATGACTGAAGTATCCATTCCATTCTTTGCCATCTTGGCATCATGACATGGATCATGACCTTAGAAGGAATTTTACCTATCTTTTCATTGGATATACCTTTGCCATCAACCTTAACGGGAATCTCAACCATCACATCATCGGGCAAGCCTTCTATCGATCCGTTGTTTGGCACATTTAATATAAGTCTTGACGCTTTTTTACTTACGATCGATTCTATAAATGGAACCAGTGCTTCCTGACTTTTTTCCGGAGGAAAGGCATCGGTTATTTTGAAATCGGGATTTTCATAGACCTTTTTCAACTCATCCGTTCTGTCTTTTAAACTGTAAAGGTACATCGTCCAGCCAACCTCCGAATCAGGTCCACCTGATGCGAACCATTTTTCTTTCGTTTTCAAATCTGTGTGAAACCACCATGGTGAGACACTCCGCGTTGTATCTCCAAGAGGAAATGTACCGTAGAGTCTGTACATTTCAACTGCCGCACGTGACATCTGATCGTTCCACGGTTGCGCAAAATACTCATCGCTTCTCCAGTAGTTTTCCGACTCTTCTGCTATCCATTTGTCTATCAGCGGATAAGCATCCTTTCCTTTGTAAAGAAATTTCGTTAGCCACACACAATGATTAAACCCTCCAACTTGTACTTCAACATCTTTTTCATCAACTTTCAAGACTTTTAGGAGTTTTTTGTACGCCAAAGATCCGTCGCAAATGCCAACAGCCTTTACGCCGCCGTATCTGTGAACGACCGTTGTCCCTTCAAAAACAGGATTGGCAACCTGCAAATACCATGCATTCGGGCATATCTTCGACATGTCTTTTGCAAGATCCAAAAAGAAATTTAACTGTCTGTAAGCGGCAAATCCCCCATAGTAATCACTTACTCTGTCATCTACGCCTCTGTAATATCCATGTGATTCGCCTATCTGCCTTTCATCTTCCATGAATCTATAACCGTCTATTTTTACAGCATTTATTACGAAATCTGCGCCATCAAGCGCTTTTTTTCTGTCAACGGTTTTTTCGATCTTGAGATCTGCTTTTACCTCTTTTATGTACCGTAAGGCAAGATTGTAACTCATGTTCAAACGTTTTTCATCGATGTCCATGAGTGTAACCTTTGACCCAGTAAGTGTTTTCGTTAAACTCAGATCACGAATCACCATCATTGACCATACAACACTTCCGGCACCTATTAAAGATATCTTTACCATTTTTCTCCTCCTTGCACTTCAGTGTAAAACCCGTATTTTCTATCATAATTTTTGTAAGAAACTTTCTTTATGAATTCTTTTGCACTTATGGCGAGCGCTCCGTTCACCACGGCTAAATCTTTTTTTATCGATTTTTCAAGACTAACATTAGGAATCATTCTAAGATTTTGAATTATTCCATCGTACAGATCTTCCACATTTCCAGCGAATATTATCTTTGACGGATCAAACAACATTATGATATCGCTCAAAACGGATAAAACCACCTGAATTTTTTTTGATGGTTCCGAATGCTCAAAATAAGATTCAAAGGTTTCATCTTTGCCGTTGAAGATCGGGACCCATCTTCCTATTTCTCCTGCTTGTCCGTGATCGCCCTTGTAAAGTTTTCCGTTGATCATAACGCCCGCTCCTATTCCTCGTCCAAAATATAAAGCAATTAAACTTTCATTGGTCATTTTTCTGTCGGTATATTCACCGACCGCCAGAGCGTTCGCATCATTTTCAAAAACGACTTTACAATTCGGAAATGAATCACGGAAATCCGGACCAAAAAAATTGTCATAAAATATGTTTTTCCATTCAAGCGGAAAATCATCCGCTATCGAATGCGCTTCTTCGTTTATTACACCTGCGACGGCAATCGTTAACGCTTCAAGATCTATGGGTGAAAGCTGATTGCTTTTAGCGTAATCCAACAATTTATCAGTTATCTTTTTAGACAGGTCAGATGGCGATTTGCAATTGAAAAGCACCTTTTCAACGATCAACGGAGTTCTGTTCAAAGTTGAAATTACGATGATAAAAAAATCTCTTTCGATCTGAATGCCGGCAATCTTTCTCGACGAATAGTTGAAAAATATTCTTTCGGCTCTTCTTCCGCCGACTGATTTATCTTTTCCCCTTATCGATAACAGATCATTCATGTATGGTTGAGTTACTCTTAGCACCGTTGGCAAACTCAAGTTTAACTCTTTTGATAACGCCGTTCTTGTCATTACTCCCTTTCTGTAAAGAAAATCAAGGATCCTGAAAGAATTTTGTTCTCTAAGAACAGATGCCGTTGTTTTATTAAATGTCAAATTTAATAACTTCCTTTCTTACAGAATGAAATATATTTTTCTAAATGATAAAATATATTTATCGACATGTCAAAGTTGTTTTATCGTTATTTTAGGTGAATTTCATCTGAATTTCATTGTTATAAGTATTTACTTTGTGTTTACCCATAATTGCTTAGATTATCTTCCGATATTTAACAAATTCCGTTGAGTACGTTACTTGATTTTATGTGATTTATTATGTACAATAAAATCAAAATAAATCAAAATGGAGGAAATGATGTTGACAATAGAAAGGCAGCAAAGGATCATCGAATTGTTAAAAACAGAAAAATACATGCCGGTAAACGAATTATCCAAAAGAATAAATGTATCCATAGCAACGATTAGGAGGGATCTAACAAGACTTGAAAATGACGGAATTTTACTTAAAATTCATGGAGGAGCAACTCTCAGCGATCGCAGCAGATCCGAAGTTTCATTCGAAAAGCGCATGGATGTTAATACGAAAGAGAAAAAAATGATAGCCAAAAAAGCAATTGAATTTGTCCAAAAAAATGACATTGTAATTTTAGACGCGGGAACAACAACTTTTTTCATTGCAAAAGAAATTATCAGTGCCGATATGAACGTTACAATAATAACGAACAGTTTAATGATCGCAAAGGAGACCGCAAATTATCCGGATTTTGATCTGATATTCATCGGTGGAAAATTTGATTGGAAGAACATGGCAACAATCGGATCAAGTGCGATAAACTTTGTCTCAGAATTAAGTGTTGATAAAGCGTTTATAGGGGCAAATGGTTTCGATGCCATTCATGGAGCAATGTCATTTGATGAAGATAACGCCGTGCTGAACAAGATGATGTCAAATGCCGTTAAACGTGTTTTCATCGTTGCAGATCATTCCAAAATAGGTAAAAGTGCGGCTTTTACATCTGTACCAATTGAAAAGATAGATACCTTAATAACAGACAGAACGATAGACAATAACATAATTGAAGCCTTCGCGAGTAAAAATGTAAGAGTCGAAATTGCTGAATAGAGTTTTCAAAGGAGGAAAGATCGTGAAAGTTATAATTTTGTCCGCAGGAACAGGTTCAAAAATGTGGCCATATTCTGATACGATGCCCAAAAGCACTATACCAATCGCGAACAAGCCTTTGATTTCTATACTTGTCGATGAATTGGAAAAGATCGGAGAAAAAGAGATTTACGTCATTACAGGACGTTTCAAAGAAGACATAAAATATGCTTTAAGAGAAAAGCATATAAAATTTATAGAACAAAGAACCCAACAAGGAACAACTGACGCGATTAACGAAGTAATAAAAATTATCGGAAAAGAAGACGATTTGCTCATTTTGTACGGAGATATCCTAATTAGTCCTCAAGATTTGAAATTATTCATAGAAGAAACGATAAATTCAAGGCTCCTTGCACTTGTTGAACCTTTTACATACGAAAGGCCGCAAGATTGGATATGCGCAGATGTTAACGATAAAAAACAGATAATCTCGATAAAAGGTCATGCCAGAGAAGCAACACACAGATTGTGTGGTATCTATTTTGTTGGTAAAGAATTTCTGCCATATATTGAAAAAACACCGGCATTCATGAGAAGTGTACCTGTCGGAGGGATGCCCCCCGAAGAAATAGAACTTGCTCAAACTTTTCAGACAATGATTGAAGATGGATTAGACATAAAAGCCGTTGAAGTTAAAAACTTTTTTGTCGATCTCGATAAACCGTGGCATATACTTGAAGCAAACCGAAAATACATAAAATTTTTGACAGAATCAATTGACAAAGACGTAATTCCTCCATCTTCTTCAGTATCGAAAGAATCTCACATTGAAGGTCATGTCGTACTTGGCGAAAACTCTCAAATAGGCCCGAGGGTTGTGATAATGGGAAATTTAATTGTTGGGAAGAATACAACGATTACAAACGGTGCCGTATTCACAGGATCGGCAGTTGTTGGAGATGATTGCTTCATATACAATTATCCTCAAATCGGATCATATTCATCTATTGGCAATAAATGTCATATCGGACATTGCGCTGAGATAGAAGGAGTATTTTTTGAAGAAGTTTATGTAGTCCATTACTCTGAACTTTACGGTGTTTTTGGATACTCTGTGGATATAGGTGCAGCGACCGTTTGCGGAACTCTAAGATTTGACGATCTCGAGACTCAACATAAAATAAAAGGAAGACGGGAAAGGCCTTTAACAGACGCAGATGCCACTTACATGGGGAATTTTTCGAGAACAGGAGTAAATGCTATAACCATGCCTGGCACAAAGATAGGATCGTACAGTTTGGTTGGCCCTGGTGTAATAGTGTATGAAGATATACCTTCACACACGATGATACTTGCAAAGCAAGATTTGACAAAAAACCCTTGGGGACCTGAAAAATATGGATGGTAATAAAAGGAGGCCGCTAAAATGAAATATTTAGATATGGTAATTGAAAGTCTCAAAAATGTGGAGAAACAAAAAGAAAAATTTGAAGCAGCCATATCGATTATTGAATTTTCGCTTAAATCAAATGGGCTTATTTATGTCTTCGGAACAGGACATTCTCATATGTTAGCGGAAGAAATTTTTTACAGGGCCGGTGGATTAGCAAATGTTTATCCCATTTTGATTGATGAACTTATGCTTCACAGAAAAGCCTCTATATCTTCAGAAATTGAAAGAGTCGAAGGATACATAGGTGAAATCCTTAACGGATATGATATATCTTCTTCTGATGTGTTTATAGTTATATCCAATTCCGGAATAAATGCCGTTCCTGTTGAAGCTGCATTGTATGCAAAATCAAAAAAATGTAAAGTAATAGCGATAACTTCCTTAAATCATTCTAAGAATTCGAAACCAAGAAACTCCAAAAATTTGCATCTTTACGACGTTGCAGATGTTGTTTTAGATAATTGCGCACCAAAGGGTGATGCGACTATAGATGTAGGAGAAGGGAAAATGGGGCCAATTTCAACGATAACAGGTGCTTTTATCCTTAATTCGTTGATAATTGAAACTGCCGAAAAATTGAAAAAGGCGGGGGTTAACCTTCCAATTTTTTTGAGTGCTAATGTGGAAAATGGTGACGAAACAAACTCAAAAATTCTCAAAGAATACAAAAAACGTATACCTATTTTATGATAGACAAGAAGTTAACTGGAAAAGGGAGGTGCAGGTAATGAAAAAAGTAGGGATTTTAGTAGTTTTGTCCATCTTACTTTTAGGGGTATTCGTGTTCGGCGAGAACATAAAATACGGCGGAGTTGTGAATATAGGTGGAAGTGCTCCGGATAGCGTGGCCGCTAACTTTAATCCTTTCTCTCCAAACGCAGATCAAGTGCTTGGCTTTGTGTATGAACCTTTGATGTACATAAACTCTCTCAACGGGGCTATAACACCTATGCTGGCAACATCTTACAAGTGGGAAGATAACAATCTTAAGATGGTCGTGACGATAAGAAAGGGTGTGAAATGGAATGACGGCGTACCATTTACACCCGAAGACGTGGTCTTTACGTTTAATTTGCTAAAATCATATTCAGCCTTCGATACGTTCGGAGTATGGTCATCTGGTCTTCAAAGTGTAGAAGCAAGTGGGGATAACGTGATATTTACTTTCTCAAAGCCAAATGTGCCTATGTACTATTTCATACTGCGACAATTCATAGTACCAGCACATATTTGGTCTGAAGTTAAAGATCCTACAACTTTTGTGAATGCGGATAATCCGGTAGGAACAGGACCATTTTTGAGAACGAGTTACGATGTTGCGAACAACACTGAATAT
>JAJYYZ010000028.1 GCA_021800445.1 bacterium
CTTAGATTTTCTCTGTTAGAAATATTCTAAGCCGAATGTGGCTGGCTTTTCAATAAAAACTCGCTTGTCAAAGAACTTTAAATCTGTTCTTAACATTCGTCGTTACATTCACGCACATCATGAGTAAATATTTGTAATATTTCATCTTAATCAATTGGCAATTGCATCCAAAATAACCTCTATGATATCATATTGTATAAGTCTAAATGATTTTTGTTGAAGGAGGTACAGTGGAGAAAATAGCAATTGTCACGGATAGTTCCTGCGATCTCAGCGAGGAAATTATTTCCGAGTATGGCATAAAAATTTTGCCTTTGCTCATTGTATACAAAAACAAAACGTACAGAGACGAGATTGAGATAAAATCTCAAAATGTTTATGATTTGCTTGAAAAAGAGATACCCAAAACATCCATGCCTTTGATAGGTGATGTCAAAGATCTTTTTGACAAACTTAAACATGAAAAATACACCCATGTGCTTGTAATTACCATCTCGAGCAGTTTTAGCGGCACGTACGGGATGCTCAACACGATTTCCAAGGAATACAAAGAGATGACCGTCAAGGTTGTAGATTCAAAAAACCTTTCGATTGGTCTGGGATTTACAGTCTACGAAGCAGCAAGGGCGGTGAAAACAGGTAAATCTTTTGAAGACGTTTGCATGGTAACCGAAAAAGTTAAGAATAGCACCAAGCTCTTTTTCATAATAAAAACACTTAAATATTTAAAAGCCGGCGGCAGAATAGGCAACGTTGAAGCGACCATGGGAGAATTTCTTAACATCAAGCCGATAATCTCGATAGACAAAGAAGGGGTTTATTATTCTTACGCAAAAATTCTTGGATGGCGCAGGGCTGTTGATAAGATGTTTGATATTTTGTTGAAGGAAACTGAAAACAAAAAAGTGAATCTGGCCGTCATGAACGGTGAAGATCAAGAAGAAGCGAACGAATTCATTCTAAAGGTAAAAGAATCGGGAATAAATGTAAATAAATTCTTCGGTGGCCAGATAAGTCCGGTACTCGTCGTTCACACAGGTCCAGGCTTACTGGGGATATCATTCTATGAAGTCACCGAGGAGTTGAAATATGAAATCGATCTTGACAAGTAGACTAAAAAGGTATAGAATAAAATCAAAGAGCAGTTGAAAGCGGAGGAGGCCTTAAAAAATGAAAAAGAACAACATTGAAGAATTGGCTGACAGGATCTGCAAGAAAGAAATTGCTCATAGAGTCATGATAGAAAATCTTATAAAAGTTACGATATACGGTTCAAGGCTATGACAAAGCAGGGCAAAAAGCCCTGCTTTGTTAATTCTAAAAAGAAAGGTGAATTGAGATGAAAACGGTAAAAGTAAATATCATTTTCCACAGTATCTATGGTCACATTTATCAACTTGCGCTTGCAGAGGCAGAAGGTGCTAAGGAAGCAGGAGCAGAGGTAAAGATTTATCAGGTCGAAGAACTTTTACCGCCCAATATCATAGAGGCAATGCACGCGACGGAGGCAAAGAAAGCGTTTGCACATGTTCCGGTGGCGACTCTCGATAATTTATCCGAAGCGGACGGCATTATCTTTGGCACTCCGACAAGGTTTGGAATGATGAGTGCACAGATGAAAGAGTTTCTTGATTCGACAGGTCCTTTGTTTGCAAAGGGTACACTTGCCGGCAAGGTTGGAAGTGTTTTTACCTCCACGCAAACCCAACATGGCGGCCAAGAATCGACGATTTTGAATTTTCACACGGTGCTTTTGCACCACGGAATGATTTTGGTAGGTGTTCCTTACACCATACCTGAATTGAGTTATATGGACAAGATATCCGGCGGCAGCCCTTACGGTGCTTCAACGATAACCGGATCGGATGGAAGGCCGATAAGCGAGATCGAATTGAAGATAGCCCGTGCCCAGGGTAAAAGGGTTGCAGAAATAACTAAAAAGTTGTTTGGCTGAATAAATTTGTTCTGCCAGCATTTTGCTGGCAGAAGTTATGTTTGTGATGTGTGATTCTCTTACAAAGTACCATTTTTTCTCTTCCTTTGTATGTACATCTCCTTGTTGGCCAGGTTCATCAAATCCCTTAGATCTTGAGCGTCGTCTGGGTATATGGCCCATCCGATGCTACAACTTAAATTCATCTTTTCGTAGATTGATGAGAAAGTATCTTTTATTCTTTTCGTTACAGTGTCCAATTCCTGACGTGTGTCAAAAAGCACATGAAGCAGAAATTCATCTCCTCCTATTCTTGCGATGACATCTCCCCCTCTTATTATCGATCCGATTTTAGTTCCGATTTTTTTGAGGAGTTCATCTCCAAATTCATGACCGAAGGTATCGTTCCACCTTTTGAAATGGTCTATGTCCATGAAACCTATGGCTATTTTTTTGTGGCCGCGACTCGCGTATTTAATGGCATTTCTTGCAGATTGTTCGAAATACATCCTGTTCGGAAGGCCCGTGATGGGATCATGAAGTCCCAGCCATTCCAACTTTTCGTCTTTTCTGTATCTTTCTATTGCCATTTCAACATCCGATACGATCTGTTCGATCAACATCGTAAGGTCTTTCGTAAAGTAATTCGGATCGTAACTTCCCACCGTCAGGACGGCAACGGGTTTTCCTATACCTTTTTCGAATATCGGCCAACTCGCAATTGATTTCAATCTTATCAGGTCTGGATATTTTCCCCAGTACGAAAGGTAAACCGGATCTGCTTCCGGATTAACCATGACGGGTTTGCCTTCTCTAAAGCATTTAGAGGTAACAATTTGACCTTCGGGGTATCTGTTTGGATCCGTCGATATTGTCTGTGAATTTTGTGGATTCAAAAAGAACTTTGAGTCTTCTCCGGAAGAAGAGATGGTTATCATCCATTCGGAATTCGAACTTGGAACGACTATTTTCACGTTATCTACTTTGTACGTGTATTCGCTTATTATTTTTGTGACTTTGTTGTAAATCATGTCAGGCGGTGGATTCGTGATAAGCAATTTCTGAATTTCCATAAGACCTTTTTCATAATTTCTGATGTTTGAAAGTTCGTTTGAACGGTTATAATTTTCTACGAGAATTTTCATCTCTTTTGAAAGATCGACGAGTAAATCTTCAATTCTGTCCGGAAATTTCTTTCCTTTTTCCTTGTACATTGAGATATTCCAAATTTTACCGTCTGTCGTTTTGAAAGAGGTGTTGGCACTGCCACCGAGGTTGAATTTATCTGCCCTTTCTTTCCATATTTTGAAAAATGGTTCATCAAAATTATCGGTGACAAATGGTTTTTCACTTGACATCGATATGCCGGCAGGCCCTTTACCCTCAGGTATTGTCGTGTTGGGCGATATTTTAAGATCACGTGCGTAATCGGATGCAATGCCGGCGGCAGCGACAATTTTGATCCATTTGTCTTTCGGCTCTGCCTTTCCTATCCATACAAGTGCTAAGTCAACATCTGCTACTATTGAAGAAACTATTTGAAACAAAATTTCATCAAGTTCCATCATTTCATCGCATTCGACACGAATTCTGCCTATCTCTGTGATGGCTTTGTAAAATTTTTCGCGCTCTTCAAGACGCTTTTTTTGTAATTCTTGAAAACCGTTTATGTGGATGAACATGACATTTTCGATGCGTTTTCTGATTGCAGATTTCAAGATGATCTTATCTGTTCGATCGATATCGAGTGCTTCTATGCCGCTTTGAATGTCATCATAATACATATCGTAAATGGTAATCAGATCATCCGGTGATATGCCAACTTTCGCATGAATTTCAATTAACTTTTCAATTTCTTTTCTCTCTTTCTCATCGGGAGATATTATTTGAACGTAGCCATGATTGATGTCATTTTTCATGTTTTCGAGTGGATACTTTTTGATGAGTTCCGAAAATTTTTCTTTTTTACTTATCCATTCGCAAAATTCGGATGAAAAACTTTCGGCTCTTTTTGAAAGTTCAAAAGCGTGCATATCAAACAGTCTTTTTTCCGCTTCTGAAAGCGTAAGAAATTTTGGGATCAACGAAATCACCTCGACATTTCACAGACGCTCAAATTGATTTTGAACGAATTCCATCAACTCGTGAAGTTTAGATCGATCGAAGATAATTTCGATTCCGGCGGATTTGAAAAGTTGTGGAAGTGATTTGGTGTTTCCAAGAGACAATGCGTACCTGTAATCATGAACCGTTTTGTCTTTGTCACGCATGAAATTTCGCCATATCTGAATTGCCCCGAGCTGTGCAAGGCCATATTCGATGTAATAGAAAGGAGATGAAAATATGTGGCCTTTATGGTGCCACCCCGTGACTTTTGCGTCTTCTAAATCCGACCAGTCTTGCCATGACATGAAACGATCCCAAAGTTCGCCCCATTTACGATCGAGATCGGCAGGAGCGATTTCATGCGGTGCTTCGGTATAAACCCAATGCTGGAAAAGATCGACAACTGACATGTACGGCAAAAACATCATGATGCCAAGCAACTGTTCGGATCTTGCCCTGTTCGCATCGTCTTTATCGTAAAATCCGCCATCTGCTTTTTCAAGGTAAGTTGAACCGAGTAATTCCATGGACATAGATGCGACTTCCGCAAACTCATAGTTCACAGCCTCAAAACTGGATTTATTCCACACGAGTTTTTGTTTAGAAGACCCGATAAAATGAAAAGCGTGACCGCTTTCATGCAAAAGTGTGCCGATATCATCGTTTATGCCGACGGTGTTGGCAAAAATGTAAGGCTTTCCAGTTGCGTTGTATCCACCGCAATATGCCCCAGGCGCTTTGTTGGGTCTCGATTGGAGATCCAAAAAGTCTTCGCGCATGGAAGAAAAATACCTACCGAGTTCGGGATCGATCCTTGTAAAGATCCGCTGCACGCCATCTTCCAGTTCGGACGTCTTTTCAAAGGGTTTAAGGGCATGACGACCCAAAGGGTCTGCATCGATGTCCCACGGACGTACACTGTCAATTTTCATTTTTTTGCGGCGCGCTTGCATTTGCTTTTGCAAAAACGGTACGATTTCGGTCGCGATCGCTTCGTGAAGGCACATGCAATCACTCGGAGTATACGAGAAACGATAAAGGTGATTCCACATGTAATCTCTGAAATTTTGAAAATCCGCGTTTCTTGCGATTTGCCGGCGCAAAGAGAGCATCTTTATGTAAAGGTTGTCCAATTTTGCACGATCTTCAAGCCAGCGTTTTTGAACTTCAATCCATGACCTTTCGCGCAGTATCCTGTCGGGGTTGAACTGAAATTCGTTTGCCTGATCTAAAGTCATCTCGCGTTCATCTATCGTGACGTTCATACTTCCCACTATTTTGTCATACTCATTTCCCAACACTGAAAGTTCGGCAAAAAGGGGGATATTTTGGTCTCTGAAAAGTGCCGCTTTTGTTTTCCATCTGCGGATGAGTTCCGTATTTTCTTCCGAAGGCTTGTAATCTGTCAATTCAAGAAACTTTTGGCGCAATTTTTGTTCGGCCGTTTCAACTTTCGGTATTACATCATTCACAAGGTGAAGAAATAATTCTTCCGCTTTCTTGTCAGACGTATTTTCTGTAACGGATCTGTTTGCATCAAAAAAAGCATCGTCTAAAATCGTTATCAGATCACTCCAGTTTTCAAGGTATTCATCGACATTTTCTTTGGTAAGATTATAATTCTGGAGTTCATCGAAATAAGGTTTTATCGTTTCCCAGTTATTCGGATCCAAGGAAAATTTTTTCAATTTCGATCCCCGCTTTCTTCACCGTTTTGATGATTCATGTCAAAATTATAACATGGCCGGCCGAAATATGCTCGTTTTTATGAATTTAATTTTTTTCGTAATTTTCTTCATCAAGAAGCCTTTTTTCTCCTTTTAACTGCCTGATTTCTGTGATATCCTGGGTTACCTCGAGTGTACCGAAATATTCTCCTTTTTCATCGTAAACGGGAAAGTATCTTATGTAAAGGAATTTTCCGTTGTTTTCTATCCAGAAATCCGCGGAGTCTCTTTTTTTCGATTTGAAATCGTCCAGTATTTTTTGGACTACATGAACGCTTTTTGGAGGATGACATTTTTGTACTTTACGGCCGATGTCTAATTTTGTCCTCACAAACACTCTTCCTCTCGGCGGAAGGTTGAAATACGTAACGACGTCATCTTTATCCACGAAAGAAATGTCAACCGGCAAAGTGTCGAAGATCTTCAACAGAGTTTCAACAGGCAAATTTTCAAACAACTCCTGTGAACTTTCATTCATCTTCTAAAACCTCCTTTGGCAATTCGAAATATCCAATCTCGTCCGACTCTTTTTTTATGTCCCGCCAGTCCTGATCCGATAACAGATCAAGCGCTACGTTGTAAAGTATTTCTTGCTCTTTTTTGGTGTGCTGAGAAAAAGTTTCCAAAAGATAGACGAAATTCCCTTCCATCAAATCGGTGAATTCTTTGTAAGGTCTTGATGGGATTTCCTGGATGAGTTTTTCGATCTGGGCTCTTTTGTTTTTCATGTTGTAATGTTCTTCCCACATTATCGATGGAGGCTCTTCAATGCCGTATTTCTCCACAACGGGAAATAAGGTGTTTTCCTGTCTTACATCGTGATTTTCAGCCTCTTTCAAATGTTCCATCATCTCTTTCAGACGCTTTATGAGGTCTGATGCGTCATCGTACCCTTTACGTTTTTTCAATTCACGTGTTGTTGAAAGACCCTCTTCAATCCAGAACATCATCGCATCATGATCTTTTATGAATCTCCACAGAGGATGATCCCTTGATACTCTTTTTCGTGAACTCGAGATCTGATCTTTGAAAAGTTCAAGATGGATATCGCACGCCTTCATAAGATCTTGGACCGTGTACCCCTCACTTGTGAGTTCGCCTTCGACGACCGCTATTAAAATGGGATCGGCTTTGCTTATCAACTCTTTGAATTCTTTTTTCACATTTTCAACGTCTCTGCCATCGTAGAGCATCTTCAAAAGCATCTTCATTCGATCTTTCAGTTCTTTCATATTTGCAATTGGATGTTGAACATCGCTTTTGAGTTTTCCCTCTCTAATGCCCTCAATTATTTTCGAATTGAGTTCTTCGAATGTCCATCCTCCTCTTTGGGCAACATGGCCAAGATCGATCTTTTTTGACATGAGTTCGACTATGACAGGATTATTCAAAAGTTTGTACTTTGGGTTCACGGAAAACAAATATGCTGTGATGTTTGGATAATTGTCGATGACCTCAGAGAGTTTTGTCGTTTTTTTCAATTCCAATTTGAATCCCTCCAATCTATACTTTTCAAGTATAGTATAATCTTCTTCTTTGTTTGTTAATCAAACCATAATTGAAAGTTAATACCAGATCGAGGGTGAATATCACACATCAACCATTTGTGCAATTTCGAGGTACAAATTATGAAATATCGAATGCATCGTCTCGATATCCGATTTCTTTAAGGTGTTTGACTTTATCTTTTCATGAATCCGTTTGTGAATTTCTTCGGCCTCTTTGAAGTGATCCAAAATACCGTAGATCAATCTTCTGCTTTCAAACCATGCTGTCATCGGGCACCTCAAAAATTCCGAATCGCAGTAACATGCCTTCATATGCTCGATGTCCATAAAAGCGTATTTGAGGATTATAAAATCTATGAATAAAAATGACCTTAATTTTTTATAATTCAAATGCTTGGAAGTGTTTATCCATTTGAAGAATGCTTCCTCTTCCATTGGCTTTGCGACGAAATATCCCTGAACATATCTGCCCCTCATCCTCATCCACAATTCCATGTCTTGTGCCGTTTCAATGCCTTCCGCAACGACATGTCTGCCTGAAAGTGAGCCAAGTGTCAAAACCGATACCGCCACTGTGAAAGCGTTGGCATTCATTCTGAGCGCCTGAACAAAAAATTTGTCTAATTTTATCTCATCAACGGGCAAATTTGCGTGGATAAGGGAAGAGTAGCCCGTTCCGAAATCATCCAACGAAAATTGAAATCCCATCTTTTTGAGTGATTCTATCGTGTATTTTGTCATTTCCATATCTTTTACGGCAGAACTTTCCGTGATCTCTATTTTCAAATCATGCCCATCTTTTATTCTGTCTGTGATATCTTTCAAAAAATTTTTATCGAGAAAATGCTTTGCGCCTATGTTGAAAGATATTTCAGATATTCCGGTTGTTTTAATTTTTTCTCTGAGTCCAAAGGCCTTTTCAAGCGCATAGCAGTCAAGTGTGCGGATCAAATCGTGATCTTTTTCAACGATGTCTATGAATTCATCGGGAGGTATCCACCCATTTTCGGTTTTCCATCTCGCAAGCATCTCAACACCGTATATCTTTCCTTCAAAACAATCGCATTTCGGCTGCAAAAAAAATTGTATGTCACCTTTCTCAATGGCTTTATGAAACTCAAGGTGTACTTTATCTGCTTTCTGAAATCTATCCATCCATGTCTTGTTCAAAATTCCATAATCATTTCCGCCCTTTTGTTTGATCATGTATGAAACTTTGTCGGCAAGGTTGATAAGATTTTCTAAACTCTCTCCATCCGCGGGATAAATTGCCCATCCCAAACTGCACGTGATTTTCATTTGAGGTATTTCGAGATCGGATATCGATTTCAGCACACGCTTCGAGATGATCTCTAAATCTTCCACGTCATCTATCATAACGTGAAAAAGGAACTCGTCTCCTCCCATTCTCGAGACGATATCCCCGCCCCGTAAGATAGATTGAAGGACATTGCCTATTTTCTTGAGCAATTCATCTCCGACGATATGACCGAAGGTATCGTTCCACAACTTAAAGTCATCGAGATCCAGAATGCCTATTGCAAGGTATCTTTTTTCTCTTTTTGCGCGTTTCATGGCATCTATCACAGATTGTTCGAAATACCTTCTGTTGGTAAGACCCGTCAGTGCATCGTGAAGTGCCATCCATTCTATTTGCTTTTTCGCGTCGTACTGCCTTATCGCCGTTTCGATGCTTGAAATTAACTGTTCGACAAGCATTCGAAGTTCTTGATTGAAATATCTCGGGTTAAGGCTGTGGATGGTGAGTATTGCCACGGGTGAGTCATCTTTTTCTGAAAAAATAGGCCAACTACCCACAGCACCTATTTTTAGTTCAGGATGTATCGACCAGAGTTCCTGAAAGGTAGGATCTTCTTGCGGATTATCTACTATGACGGGCTTTTTATCCCTGAAAGCGCGTCCGGTTGAGGTGTTGCCGTAAGGATGATTTGCAGGATCTTTAGACGCTATCTTTTCGTTTAAAGATGTATCCGTGTTCTTACCTGTCATTGCCACAACTTTTATCCACTCGGAATCAGGATCGGAAACGGAAACACAAGCGGTAAGTGCATCCGTATGTTGTGTTATCATTTCAACCGCGAGTTTGTAAATCGCATCCGGAGGAGGGTTTTTTATGAGTTCTCTTTGGATTTGCGTAAGGGCCTCTTGATACCCTTTAAGTCTTTGAATTTCAAGATAACTTATTCTTCGATCCACGAAAATCTTGAGATTTTTAGAGAGATCGTTAAGCAGGTCTTCGATGTATTCCGGCATTTCCTGATCAACTCTGGCATACATCATCGTTATCCATTTTCGACCGTAGAAATCTTCAAATGGCACACCCGCGGCTTGACCCAGCTCGTAAGTTTTTGCCATTTGACGCCAAACTTTAAATTTCGGATCGTCGAAATCTCTTAGTATTGAGATTTTGCCGGATCGTAGCGAAATGCCAGCCGGTCCTTTTCCGTACGGACTTTTTTCGTCTATCGATACGCGCAGGTTATGTGTGTATCCAATGGCATCTCCGGCAGATCCTCTTATCTTTACCCATCCGTCTTCATCTACATTTCCCATCCACACAAGGCCTAAATTGAGATCTTTTACAAGTATTTCGGCCGTCAATTTGAGAATTTCATCCAAAGCCATTTGATCATTTTCATTCCACAATCGGCTTACATCCACAAGGGCATGGTAAATTTCTTCCCGTTTTTTAAGCCTTGAATTTTGTATTTTCAAAAATTTATCAACATGAAAAAACATGATGAAATTTATGCGCTTGAAAACCGCGAAGGTCAAAGTTTGTCTGTCTGTAAACGATGCGATGAGGTTTATCGCGTTGAGGCTCTCTTTGTGATATGCGTTGCAAATCTCTACGATTTTAGCCGTTGAAATTTCAAAGTTTTTGAAATCACTTATTGAATCGGCGACAATTTTGCATTGTTGATCTTCTGCCGAAAAAATTTCAAGATATTTTTTGATCCGCGCTTTGGCGTCTTCGGCAGATAAATCGCTGATTAAAGAAGATAGAATTCGATCGTTTAAAATCTTTTCATACACTTTTGATGCGAACTCATCGGCCACTTTGGATAGAAGTGGCTCATAACGGTTAAGTGTTTCTCGCTCATGATCGGAAAGTGTCAAAAATTCTGGAATCACGAATTTCACCTCTTTAATTTATATGGAAAATATTCTTTTCATTAAGATGCTTTCTATTTTTATGAATTCCGTGTTTGATATGTCCCTTTCACCTTCTTGAAGGTCAATTTTCACATCTTCGACGATTTTGGAAGGACGTTTTGAAAGTATCAAGACCCGATCGGCCATCGATATGGCTTCTTTTGTGTCATGCGTGATCATGATGATCGCGAATCTCTTTTGGTTTCTGAGTGCATTTATATCTGCTATTATCGCAAATTTAACCGGCATATCCAACGACGCAAACGGTTCGTCGAGAATGAGAATTTCCGGATCCACTATAAGCGCTCTGACAAGATTCACCCTTTGCTTCATTCCGCCGCTAAGTTGGGACGGAAGATAATTTTCAAATCCTTCAAGACGCATCGCTTTGAGAAAGAAGATGATCTTATCTTCATCGGATGAAACAAAAGTCAGATTTTCCATCACACTTATCCACGGAATCAGCCTCGGTTCCTGAAAGACAAAACCAACCCTTTCGAAATTCCGCTCAATGTTGCCGGAAAAATTTCTGTCGAGATCGGCGATTATCTTTAGAAACGTGGTTTTGCCGCAACCGGAAGGTCCGATCATCGCAATACGTTCTTCTTTTGCCAATTCAAGATTCCAGCCGTCTATAACGGGCAAAGTGCCAAAATCTTTTTTCAGGTTTTCAACTCTTAAGATGGTATCTGCCATTTGCCGAGTATCTTTCGGAAAGCCATTTTTGCAACCCTTTCAGAGGCTATGCCAAGCGCAACGGTGATGATCGTAAGGGCATAAATTCTCGGAACATCGACGTATTGTCTTGCCCACGAGATCAAGACGCCTATTCCGCTTGATCCGCACAGATATTCCGCAACAACGATGACTTTCCACACGTCTCCTATAATCACTTCAACGGTTGAAAATATAAAAGGCACCAAAGAACCGAGATATATGGCTTTTACAATTTTAACTTTAGGGACTTTGTAAACTTTAGCCATTTCTATGAGGTTTTTGTCAGTGCTTCTTACCCCCGCCGCTGTTGTGAAAATCGAGATTGGCAAAAGAGACAAAAAACCTATCACGACGGGTCCTTTCCATCCTATTCCCCACACGAAGATCACGAGCGCAAGCCACGATATAACTGGCACAGCCTGAATAACCGTAACTGCCGGCCTGAAAATTTCATACACATTTTCGTTGATGCCCATAAAAAAACCTACCGGAATACCAACCGCTATGACCGTTAAAAGTACCAAAAGGCTTTTCCACACTGTACTGAGAATCGCCTGGTAGGTATCTGATTGGCCCGCAAGATGAAAAAGAGATTCAAAAGTTAGGTAAGGAGAAGGTAGGATCAAAGGTACGTTAAGGACAACTGAAAAAACCTGCCAGACGATCAAAAAGATGAGAATGCCAAGAAGTATTTTCAATCTCCGTAAAAGCCCTCTCCCGGAACGGATGGCATGCCTTCAGGGTAAAGTTCATTCAATTTTGAAAGAAAAGTCTCCACATCCGCTTTGCATTTTGAAATTGGCACGTAATAAAATGACGTTCTCTTCATCGATGCTTTCAAAACGGGGATCGGTATGGCAAGGTATGATTTTGAAAGTTCAAGTGCCTGATCGATATTTTGATTCATCCAGTCTATCGATTTTTCAAAGGTTTGTTCAACATCCGTGACCGTTTGAGGATGTAACTGTGCGAAGTTGTCCATCACAAAAAGGCCTGCTATCGGTATTCTGTCAGGAAGGTGCATTTCCGTTCCCCATGCTTTTTGGAAATCAAGTGCTATTTTACCGTATCCTCCCGAAATCGCCATCGTCACAAATGGTTCAGGCAGGGCTGCATAATCAACTTTTCCGGATCTGAAAAGCGCTACTATCTCCTGTGGTTGCAGATAATATATCTTCACATCTTTGTCAGGTGTCACGCCATCTTGCGACATCATGTATCTCATGAGTATGTCAACGGTCTGGCCGCGACCTTCCGGTGTGTAGACGGCTTTTCCGACAAGGCTTTTCCATCCCGTAAAAGTCGCGTTGTTCGAAACGACCAAATAGAAGACATTCCATTCGTAAACGCCAAGCAGGGATATCTTTATACCCTTTGAGTAGAGAATGGCACCGAGGGTAACGGGCAAAACCGCAAAGTCAGCCTGTTTTGCGGCTATCATCGCTATTGCCTCATCGCTGCTCTGCCAGAGTTTTACATTTATCGTTGCGTTACCGGTGATGACTCCTTTCATGATCGGAGCGATGGGTATCGTTGTCGGGCCGAGCGGGTTTATAAAAGTTACGCTCTGAGCCAATGCAACGGTCGAAATGGTCAAAATCAAAAGCAATAAGATAATTCTTTTCATCTCTAATCACCTCCTTGATCATCTGTATCGGTCAGCATACTTTTAACCGCTACATTTCTCACCCTGCCGAGTTTTCCTGTCATGGCGCCTATTTCATCCGTTGTCCCGTCTACAATTATAGCCATGATCGAGAGGTTCCTGTCTTTGTAAGGAATTCCCATTCTTCCAACGACTATCTTTCCGTAAAGATGCAAGATGTCATTCACAGCGGCATAAGATTCGTTTCTGTCCTTTATAACAATTGCGATAACTCCAAGTCTTCTTTTACTTATCGTCTCTGTCATCTTCTATCTCCCTCTTTCTAAGCCATTTTCTTGATCTGATGATTAAGAACACCCCAAGCCATGTTAAAAACACTATTATTCCGCCGACTATAAGAATTTTGATCAGATTTTTCGAAAAAGATTCGCTGAGTATGAATTCGGAATAAACAAGCAAAAAAATGAATAACCATATGATTATTTCACCCCATATTGCCGAGACGGTAAAAATTTGATCTGCAGATCCTTTCAATACCTTTTTTTCTTTTTCCCAATCTTCTTTGCTCATGTATTCACCTCTTTTCTTAAGCGCTTCGAATACATATCGGCTAACCTTGTCGGCTCTGGTAATCTGTACCCTTTGCACGTTTTGAGCGTGTAATCTATCGAATCTTGAACGCTGACGAAACTTCCAGGAGACACAAAAAGTGGCTTTACGTTTGATTTTGTTCTTAACACCGCACCTATGACATTGTCATGATCGTAGATGTATTCGAAAGCGCCTTTGTTTGAAAATGGCGCTTTGTATTGCCCAAAGAGGTGAGATTTAGCGACTCCGATGGAAGGCTTTTGAAATTTCAAAGACATGTAAGCGGCGATTCCAAGTCCCCGAGGGTGAGCGATGCCTTGACCGTCGAAGAAAAGTAAATCTGGCACTTCATCGATCATGGAATAAACTTTTTCTATGGCCGGTCCCTCTCTGAATGCAAGGAAGGTGGGAATGTAAGGCGTGTCTATCTCTGCCTTGGCCCATTTCATCTCGCAAAGTTCAAGGTCCGGATACGTCATCACGACACAAACTGCTATGGCCGTATTTTTGGATGGGTAAGACAGATCAAAGCCCGCTATTTTTGCAGGAACGTAGGTCATAGGATCTAATTTTATCTCTTTGACGAGAGATTTTTGAATCTCAATCATTTTTTCGGTGCTTAATATACGTAACTCACCACCCATCTGAGATGTTTGTAAGGCTCTCCGGTCGCGGAAGAAATTGCCCTCATGACGATCGCGTGAAACGTCTCTTTCGATCCAGAAGCAAGTTGGGCTTCGATTGTGTAAGTGTAGGCCGCAAATTGTGGAATTCTCTCTCTTGCCGTGAGCATTGACTGGATCGATGCGATGTTGTAATTTTGAAAACTGGAATTCAGCGCGGTCGCACTGCCGAATTGGACTATTCCGAGACTTTTCATCATTTCAAAGGTTGATGGATTCACAAAGGTGTAATTTGAAAATATATTCGCTATTTCAGTTGCGCCGATACTCTTTTTACTTACCACATTTAAATTTTTCACCACCGTGCCTATGTAAGTTGAAAAGAAAAGTTGAGGTATTTCGGAAACGGTTATCGTCTTATTCACAAGGCCATAAGTTTTGGCGTTGATCATGGCATTTGTATAAACTGGATCTACATTTTCGATGTTTGCCTTTCCGCTTGAAAGAAAAACGTTGTTTATGACTTTGTCGGGCGTATCTCCCAAAGCAAAAATAAGCCACATGACAATCGCGACGACTATGAGACCTATAAGAATCTTGAGTTCTATCGAAAGTTTCAACTTTTATTCTCCCTTCCTATGCTGAGTATAGACAAAAAGGTTTCTTTGGGTATTTCAACATTTCCGAGCATCTTCATCTTTTTCTTTCCTTCTTTTTGCTTTTTTAGCAGTTTCATCTTCCTTGTGACATCTCCCCCGTAGCATTTGGCAAGCACATCTTTCCTGAATGGATTGACGGTCGCCCTTGCAATTATTCTACCATGAGCTGTCGCTTGAATGGGTATTTCAAATTGATGGCGCGGTATGCTATCGGCTATGCTTTCGACCAATGATTTTGCAACGCTGAAGGCCTTTGAGGCATGCACAACCGTGTCCAGCGCTTCAACGCGTTCTCTGTTGACAAGCACTCCAATCACGACGAGATCTGATTTTCTGTATTCCTCGATTTCGTAATCCATTGACGCGTATCCGTGACTTATGGCTTTTATCTTATCGAAGAAATCGAAGATCATCTCTCCCATCGGCATCTTGAAGTGCAACGCAACTCTGTTTTTACCGGCATTTTCGGTTGAAACGAATTCTCCCCTTTTTTCGTTTTGAATGAAGTTGACAAGATCTCCCATTGAATTGACCGGTGTTATGACGGTCAAATCGACGTAAGGCTCTCTTATCTCGATGTAGGTGCCTTCCGGTGGAATTTTTGACGGATCTGTTATTTTCTTCATCGATCCATCCAACATGACCACTTCGTATATGACGTTCGGCGCCGTCGCTATGATATCGAGATCGTATTCATCTTCGAGTCGTTCAACGACTATCTCCATGTGAAGCAACCCTAAGAATCCGCATCTAAACCCAAAGCCCAGAGCGGTCGAATTGTCCGGCTCAAATGTAAAGGCCGCATCGTTTAACTTGTATCTTTCTATCGCCTTTCTCAAATTTTCGTAATCTTGAGGATCTGAAGGGTATATTCCCGCGTAGACGACTGATTTCATTTCTTTGTAGCCCAAAAGCGGTTTTTCGGCCGGATCCGAACTGAGTGTGATGGTATCTCCAAGCCTTGCCTGAGAAACCTCTTTCATGTTGGCGGCCAAATAGCCAACCTCACCCGCCGAAAGCGAATCTGTCGGCACCATGTCGGGAACGAAGATGCCTATTTCCGAGATCTCATGAGATTGGCCTGAAGACATCATCTTTACAACGTCATTCTTCGAAAGTTTACCGTCGAATATTTTAATGTGCGCCACCGCTCCCTTGTAAGCATCGTAATTCGCGCCGAAGATAAGCGCGCGCAACTTTGCATCTTCCGATCCGGATGGAGGCGGCACTTTTTTTACGACTTCTTCCATCAACCCGTGAACACCCTGTCCAGTTTTGGCACTTACAAGCAAGGTTTCTTCAGGTCTTATGCCGAGTGTGTCGTAAAGTTCTCTTTGCGTTTCATCTATGTTGGCATTTGGCATGTCTATTTTGTTTATGGCCGTTACGATCTCAAGGTTGTTGTCTATCGCAAGATATGCGTTTGCTATCGTCTGCGCCTCAACACCTTGAGTGGCATCCACGAGCAATATGACGCCCTCGCACGCCGCTAAACTTCTTGAGACCTCATAGGTGAAGTCCACATGTCCGGGAGTATCTATAAGGTTTATCTCGTAACGGTTGCCGTCGTCGGAATCGTACATTACCTTGACAGGCTGGGCCTTTATGGTGATACCTCTTTCCCTTTCTATGTCCATGTTATCGAGATATTGATCGCGCATCTTTCTCAAATCGATTGAATGCGTCATCTCCAATATTCTGTCTGCCAAAGTGGATTTTCCGTGATCTATGTGGGCTATTATCGATATGTTTCTTATGAATTTACGTTCGTACATTTCATTCATCTACCTTCGCCGGCGAAAATTCCGAAAGTTCGACGGGTATTATCGTCGATGTGCCGTCGATCATCGTTATGCCGTAAAGCATGTTTGCCCTTTCCATTATGAATTTGTTGTGGGTTATCACTATGAAGGTTGCCCTTTTTGAATATTCCTCGAGCAAGTCTATGAACCTTTGAGTGCTGAAATCGTCCAAAGCGGCGTCAACTTCGTCGAGTATGTAAAACGGGCTCGGATTTATCATCAAAAGCGAAAAAATGAAGGCAATACCGACCAAAGATTTCTCTCCGCCTGACATCGTGTAAAGTTTTTGCATTTTTTTACCCGGTATCTTCACGCTTATCTCAACGGGAGCATCGAGTATATCCAGCCCTTCGGTAAAAGACAACATGCCCGTGCCTTCTGAAAAGAGTACGGAGATCATGCGGCCAAAATTTTCGTTTATGTGCTCGATGGTTGCGGTAAGCCTTATTCTCGCCTCTTCATCCGTCTTTTTTATGACGTCCTGAAGTGAATTGTAGGAATTTTCAAGGTCATCTTTTTGGATTTTTAATTCGTTAAAGCGCTTTTCGGTTTCATCGTACTCTTCGATCGAAGAGAGATCCACAGGACCTAAAAATTTCAATTTTCTTTCGTAATCTTCTATTTCTTTTCCAAGATTTTCGAATGTCTGATCATCGAGCGCCTTTGCGTCTTCGACCTGTCCCTGTACCTTTTGAAGTTCAGCGAGCGTGCTTTGTATCGATGATTCGATAGAAACCCTTTCAACGTCAAAAGCGTGCAACTCTTCTCTGACAGATGAAATTTCATCCCTTTTTTGGGTTGAAGTTTTATCCATCTCTTCCATCTTTTTGAGCAATTCTTCCCTGTCTCCGCGCGTATCTTTCGATCTCTCAAAAAGTTTTTCGGCATCTTTTCTGACAGATTCAAGTTCTTTTTCCGAGTTCTTCAGTCTTTCTTCAGATGCATTTATTTCTGCGATTAAGTTGTTGAGTTGGTTTTCTATCGCAGAAACATCGGCGGACAACTCTTCGACTCTTGAAGATAATCTCGTTTTTTCTCCGGAATATCCGCTGAAACGCTCTCTTATCGAATTCAACTGCATCTTCAGATCTATCATCTGTTCCTGAAGTTTTTCCATTTCCTGACGTCTTCTTATATCTTCGGTCGAATCATTTCTCTTGACAAGTTCTAACTCAGAAAGTTCGGAGTCGATGTTTCTTATCCTTTCTTCCGATTCCGAAATTGTCTTTTCGTTCTTTTCAAGTCTTGCAGCGTAATCATTTCTCATTTTCTCAAGATTGTCTACCTCTTTTTGAAGTTCTGCGAGTTTGGAAAGTAAAGCATTTTTATTTCCCCTTGAGTTGTTGAGCGATATGTTTTCTTTAAGCAGCGCACTTTCAATTTCTTTTCTTTCGTAAAGAATTTCTTCCATTCTGGATTGAGACTCGGATAAATGCGCTTCGATTTTTTCTATTTCTTTAGATACGCTTATGATCTCGTTTTCAATGTCTTTCATTACCCTTCTTTGGGAGATCAGATCTGTGCGCTCGGATCTGTCCATACTGCCGCCCGTTATGGTGCCGGTCGGAGAGATGAGTTGTCCATCCAAACTCACGATTCTCGATCTGAAATTGAAATGTCTTTTTACCTCTATGGCATCATCAAGGGTTTTGACTATGAGATCCGTTCCAAACAAAAAATTGACAAGTGATTCATACCCTTTTACAGCCCTGACTATCTTGAATCCGTAACCCACAACGCCTTTAAACGCAATTACGGATGATTGAATGCCGGGTTCTTTGAGATCGACCATGTCGAGAGGGATGAAGGTGGTGCGGCCGGCATCGTTTTGCTTTAGAAACTCGACACATGTTTTGGCGACGTCGGAATTTTTCACCACTATGTTTTGCATCCTTCCGCCTAAAAGCACGGAGACCGCAACTTCAACGTCTACGGGGACATCTATCATGTTGGCAACGACATCGATGACGCCTTTTATCCCCGATCCCATGACGATTCTTGTGGCATTCGAATATCCGGCGTAACTTTCTATGTTTTTCAATAAAACTTCATGTTTTGACTTCAACTCCACGAGTTTCGAAGAAAGGCTATCCTTCCTGTTTTTTGTGCCCCTTACGTCATCTTCCAATTGCTTTCTTTCAACGTCTATTTCCTGAAGCCTTTTGCTCTTGCTTTCAACGCTCGCAAGGAATTTAGACTCTTCTGTTGAGAATTTATCAAGGTTTTCGGAGATCTTTGAAGCGTTATCCGTCTTTTCCCGTATCTGGGCATTGAGTATGTCAAGACGCTGTCTTAAATCTTTCGTGTTCTCAAAAACTTTTGATCTTTCCACTTCTTTGGAATTTCTTTCCTTTGTGAGCGCGGATATCCTGCTTTCGATCGATGCGCGTTTTTTCTGTTCTTTGCTTACCTCTTCAACCATCGCGTTGTAACGATCTCCGATTTCTTTTAGATTGGAAGAGATCTTGTCTTCTTCGAATTTAAGACTTGAAACAAGTCTTCTCAATTCTTCAAGCCTTACGTTGCTTCTTTCAATTTCGCTTTTCATTCCATCTTTTTTTGTCCCGAGTTCGACGTAAGCAGACCTCATTGTTGAAAGTTTGGCCGATATCGAATCTTTTAGATCTGAAAGAGTTCTTTCTCTTTGTCTGTAGGTTCCCATTTCGTTCTCGAATCTCTTTATGTCTTCTTGGGCATTTGCAGAAAATTCTTTGAGTTTTGAGGCCTCTATCTCAAGGCCGAAAAGTGCTTTTTGAAGTTCTTCGACTTTTTTGGTACGATCGTCGATCTTCAACTTCAACTCTTCATTTGCTTTCATGCCGACACTTAAAAGATGGCCAAAATACAATCGCTTTTTTTCTGCTATGACAGTCTCGTATTCTTTGTATTTTTTTGCCCTTTTTGATTTCAAATTCAGCGATTTCATCGTATGATCTACTTCATCCATGACGGTTCTGAGTTTTTCAAGATTTTCATTGACTCCTTTGAGCTTGGAAAGAGATTCGTTTTTACGTTCTTTGTAAATTAAAACACCCGCCGCTTCTTCGACAAGTGCTTTTATCTGCATTGGAGAAGAGTTGACGAGATTCGATATCTCTCCCTGACCCACTATGGAGTAAAAATCTTTTCCCGTACCGGTACCGAAAAATACCTCTTCTATGTCTTTCAAACGTGAAACATTGCCATTCATAAGGTAATTGCCTTTACCATCAGCCTGGTAAAATCTCTCGACGGACATCTCTTTCCCATCGTTGTAAAAGACGGCTTTAACAGAGGCTTTGTCCGCTTTTTTCATCGAATTCGATCCAAAATAAAGCACATCTGTCGTGTCGGACATTCTCAATTTTGAGTTTGCCCTTTCTCCGAAAAGCCATCTTACGGCATCGACTATGTTCGACTTTCCGGATCCGTTTGGACCGACGATCGAAACTATTCCGTCTTTTATCTCGAAATTCACATGCGATCCAAAAGATTTAAATCCTTCAATCTCCAATCTTACGAGTTTCATCCGATCAACTCCTTAAGATGAGAAACGTATTCCGAAAGCCAACTGTCAAAACAAACTTTTCCACCGGCATTCGCAACCCAAATTTCATCATCGACCTCAAAAGATACATATTTTATGTGGTTTCTTCCGATGATTTGAGATCTTAAATACTGAGGGCCGTAAACCTTTATCGCTCGCGTTTCTTTCAAAAATTTTTCGTAGATCGATGAAATGACAAGTTCCCCGAACGCGGGATGGTAAGGACCCGCTATGACATTTTTGATCGTTTCCGTGTCTTGATACATTCCGGTTCTTTCTATCTGTATTTTATCATTTTTGAAAATCGAGACCATATCGGAAACCACATCTACCGCTTCCTCAACGCTTTGCGGGCGGTAAGTACCGTTCAAATACATTTTTTCAAGTTGGGTTTCTTTTAAAATCAAAGTTGGATGAATTCTAACGCCGTCAGGAGAAAGTTTGGCAACCTCAAAGGCGGAAAAGATATCGGCTTTTTTGGAATCAAGCGGAAGACCCGTCATGAGATGCACCGAGACCTTTATCTTTTTCTTTTTGATCCGTTCAACCGCATGTCTTACATCCTCAACGGTATGATTCCGTCCGGCCGCGTCAAGTACCCTTTGAACCATCGATTGAGCGCCTATTTCAACGAGAGATACCCCGTTATCCGCTAAAAAATCAACGTCTTCGATCTCATCGGGCCTTGTGGATATTCTTATTCCCTTCATGCCCATTTCGCGCACAACCGAATTGGCCTCTTTCAAAATTTCTTTCCAGTTTTTGATGGCCGTAAATGTGCCACCGTATAGACCTACTTCTGAATTTTCATCTCCATGATAAAATGCATAGGCCTTTGTAATCTCTTCTCTTATTGAAATAGGTGATTTTTTCATCGTTGCCATCCATTCGTTACAAAAAGCGCATCTGTACTCGCAACCGAAATTTGGGAAAAAGATAGGAATAATTTTCACTTTGCGATCAATCTTTCGTAAGCCATTTTGGCCGCAAGTTGTTCGGCTTCTTTTTTGGATTTTCCCTTACCATGACCGTAAAATTCTCCATTGATTCTAACTTCAAAGATGTAATTTTTTTTATGGGCAGGTCCGCTTTCTTCGATCAAGATGTATTCCGGCAGAGTCGCGAATTTGTTTTGGGTGTATTCCTGAAGGGCTGTTTTGTAATCGAAAAACAGTTTTTTCTGTGCCACATCCATTATTTTTTCGGCCAACAAATTTGACACGATGTTTTCGGTGATTTCGAAGCCAAAATTCAAAAAAACCGCCGCTATCGTCGATTCAAAAGTATCGGCGTAAATCGAATCAAGTTCGTCGCCGGAGGCCAAACTCAAACTTTTGCCAACGAGGATAAGATTCGCAAGGCCAATTTTTTTGCTTATATCGGCAAGCACCTTTTCGCTTCCCACAACCGCTTTGATCTTTGCAAGTTCTCCTTCTCTTATGTTTTTAAAAAGTTCGAAAGTCTTGTGCGCTATCACAAGTCCCACCATCGCATCGCCGAGAAATTCAAGCCTTTCGTAAGATTCCGTTCCATTCTCGTTAGCGTAAGAACTGTGAGTTATTGCGCATCGAAAATATTCAGGAAAAGGCATCATTCTTTCTATTTTCAAAATTTTCAAAATCTCTTCAACATTGGTTTCCAATTTAAATCTCCAAAAGGTTACCTTTGTATAGATTTTTCACAAAAGCCGAATAAGTTACGGGACATGAAATTTGGAAACATCGTGCCACGGCAACGGCATATCTTTGAATTTCGTACTGTGCGTGTGAATCTGCCCTCTGATTTAAAAAATTCATAAGGCTTCGCGCGTTTATCGTCCAGTACCATTCGGTGTAAAGACTTAAAGGCAACACCATTCTCGCAACCTCTTTTTTTACACCTCTTGAAATCAGTAAGTTGTAAGTTTCAAAAGCATTTTTCATCGATTCTTCCATGACCTTAGATGAATTTTCCGATCTTTCATCTGGCGGAACATAAAATTCATCTTCAAATTCGGTGAACCTTCCGGATCTTTCGTTTATGCTCGCAATTCTATGCCTCATCCACTGGCGGGCCACAAAAATTGGGGCTTTAATGTGAAAGGTAAAGACGATATGTTCAAATGGAGATTCATGGCCCAATTTTGCGAGTAATTCTATGAGACGTTTATCTTCTTCGATTGAATTTGATTTTGACATGTAAGATATCCTTGCCGCCATGGCAACTGCTTTGTCACCCCCAAAAAAATCAACAAGTTCAACATATCCTTTATCAAGAACTTTGATCTTCTCCACCTTCGCTCTCCTTCCATTGATTTATCTTGTTGTGCAGGGTGCTCAAACCTATGTTAAGCACCTTTGCAGCCTGCGTCTTGTTACCGTCAAAGTATTCGAGAGTCGCTTCTATAAAACGCTTTTCCGCCGATTCTAAACTTTCTCCTATCTGCAATTTCACGTAATTCCTTTCAACGTCTTGGACCTGCAAGGAAAGGTCGTCAACCTCAACTTCATTTCCCTTGGCGAATATAAGTGCCGATCTGACTATGTTTTGTAACTCTCTCACATTTCCAGGAAATGGATATGATTTCAAGAAATCTATTGCTTTTGCGGAAAATTTTTTATACTCAGTTTGTAATTGTTTTGAATATAATTTGGAAAAATAATCTACAAGTACCGAAATATCTTCAACTCTGTCGCGAAGCGGAGGAACTTCTATTTTAACAACGTTTATCCTGTAATAGAGATCATCTCTGAAATTTCCATTTTTGATCTCATCCTCAAGGGATCTGTTTGTTGCAGATATGACACGCACGTTTACGTGGATGGGATTAACACCTCCAAGCCTTTCAAAAGTTGAATTTTCAAGCACTCTTAAGAGTTTTACCTGAACATTTTTTGGAAGTTCTCCTATTTCATCTAAAAATATCACTCCGTTGTCTGCCATCTCAAATTTTCCGGGTTTGGAAATGTTTGCTCCGGTAAAAGCTCCGCGTTCATATCCAAAAAGTTCAGATTCGAAAAGGTCTGTCGGTATAGCCCCGCAATTGACGGCGACAAAGTCATTTTTTGCCCTTGCACTGAGTTCCCATATCGATCTTGCAACGAGTTCTTTTCCAGTACCCGATTCGCCCGTTATCAAAACAGGCACATCTCTTGACGCGATAACTTCTATTATATCTCTTAATTTTCTTACGGATTGGCTTTCTCCGATTATCTTCGTGGGCAACTTGAGTGAGATGTTTTCAAGTTTTAGAGTTCTGCTTTCTATGGCTCGATTGACCTCGATTATCAGATTTTCAAGTTCGAATGGTTTTGGAACGAAGTTGAATGCTCCGAGTTGAACTGCTTTGACGGCGACGGTAACATCTGCGTGTGCACTTATGACTATTACTGCCGCATCTTTTACAACCTTTTCGATTATGTCCATACCATTTCCATCTGGCAGCATAAGATCAAGTAACACAAGATCGTATAATGAACTTTCCAATTCTTTAATCGCTTCGGCCTTCGTTTTCACGCTTTTTACCAAATGTCCTTCGATATCGAGAGATCTCGAAATTAATCTGTTAAGGCTTAAATCGTCCTCGACAACAAGTATTCTCCCCATCAAATCACCTCGAAAGCGGCAACCTTATAAAAACAGTTGTCCCTATTCCTTCCCGACTTTTTATCTCAACCTTTCCACCATGAGAATTTATAACTCTTTTCACAATGCTCATACCAAGACCTGTTCCGTTGGTTTTAAGCGTGAAAAAAGGTTCAAAAATGTAATCCATGTGATCCGGAGATATACCGTTTCCGTGATCCGTGAAAGTGATCGAAACGTAATTTTTGATTTGATCGACTCTTATCTCTATTTTCCCATTCTCATTCGAGGCGTCCATTCCGTTAACAAGTACGTTCAAAAAAGCCGAGTTCAAAGCATTATCGTCTCCGTCTATCATGATTTGATTGAATGGCGTTACAAAATCTATCGTTATACCTCTTTCTCTGGCTCTTATCCTTGCAAGTTTGATTGACTCTTCCAAAACCTCGATCACGTTCAGAGATTTCAGATCAAAGGTTATCTTTGAAAAAGTTAAAAATTGCATGGACCTTTCTTCAAGCCGCCTTATCTCTTTATCGAGAATTTCCAAAGTTTCTGCCGGTTCGTCCGATATCTGACCAAGTTGTTTTTTTAACAACTGAACGGAAAGTTTCATCGAGGCAACCGGTGTTTTTATCTCATGTGCTATGGATGCCGTCATTTTTCCCAAAAGCGCAAGTTGTTCTGCCCGGCCGAGGGCTTTTTCAAGGTTGGAAAGCATGGTTATATCTCCAAAGATGTAAAGTGTTACCGGATTAGAAGCATTTTCTATCGGAATTTCCTGAAAAATAAGCCTTTTATCAAGCACTTTCACTCTCACCGCATTTTTCGTTTCATCGAGTATGATCCCGTAAAAGCGTAAAAAATCTTCAAACTCTCTTCCTCTCCATTCACCTCTTGTCGTTGAAAATATATTTTCGATTCCACGATTCATCGTCATTATCTTGCTGTTTTTGTCAATTGTGAGAATGCCTTCTTCCAGCGACTCGACTATATTTCTGTATTCTCCGTAAGTTTCGAGTAAACCTTCTCTTTCCCTTTTTAGAGTCTCGGCGAGTCTATCCACATCGCTTAAAATCTCTCCGAATTCGCCTCTCAGCCCTTTTTTCTCCATGGGGCTGAGTGTTAGGGAAGTGTGCTTAACTCGGTTAAGCAGTTGAATAAGAGGCTCACTGAGAAATTGAAAGAGAAAGATCGACGATGCAAAATAAATGACAAGATCGATGGAAATCATTATCAGCCAGTACTGAAGAGGAGGCGGGGAAAAGAGCACGTACATGAAAAATTCAATAAAACCCAAGACCGACATCAAAAATATGAGTATAACGGTACCGTAAGATGTTGAACTTTCACTTCTTGAAAATGGCCAAATTTTCAAAATTTCAAACCTCCAGAATCAAATTGGATCTCGGAGAAAGTTTAAGTATATCGCATGCCCTTGCATATCTCGAAGTAATTTCAAGATATCCTCCAAGGCCTTCGCAAACTATGAGTTCATTTTTTCGTCCCGCTCTTCTATCAAGCATAATACTTGATGATTTCCCGTTTATCATGAGTTTATCTTCCTGATGCACACCAACTTTTTCGAGATAATCGAAGGGGATATTGGTGGAAAGATCTCCGAGATCGTTTACAAAAGAAATTTCGCCATCTATTCTTTTATCATCCATGGTTGCCTTTTTATGTTTTAAATCGTAAAAAGTCATGTAAACACTTCCTATACTTTCAAAAGTTTTTCCATTCGAAAATTCAATGGCAACGGGTATGAGTATGTCAAGCACGGATCTTGTGAAAGACAAAGAAAATTTGGTTTTTGAAATGTTCATCTCTCTTATTTGTTTGATGCCGAATCTTTCAATCGGCAATGTGAATGTTCCGTTATCAAATCCTATGAACAAACGGTCATCTTTGGTTCTTAGGCCTATCGGCCTGCGCGCGCTTTCGTTTTGGCCATCGACGATTATCATGAATATCGTTGATTTTGGAAGATGACACGCAAGACGTTCCGTTATGCATGAGGCGGTGTATACATCTCCGAATTCGATTGGGCGCGTTACCTCTATGATTTCCTCTTTTGGAGCAAGGGCAGAAAAATTTCCCTTCAATACCCCCATGAATAATTCGTCTGATCCATGATCTGTTATAACGGCTATCATTTCTTTCACCTTTTCTTTTGAAGTTTTTCATTAGAATTATATACCAAATAGATTCTCAATTGACAATTTTCCAAAAATCCATCCAGCGCAAATTTTTCTGAATTGAAAAAATTGTTTGATAAGTTTTCTTTTTGTAATTTAACCTTTTTAAGCAAGAATTCCCCCCCTTCTATAAGTGGTGGGAGCATGTCACAATTTGATAAAAGATGATAACATAAATATACTAAGAGCTTATCCTTAAATAAATGATGGAAAATGTTGTAAAATTGTTTTGGGTGATGAAATATGAAACAGGCAGAGGAAAAAAGCATAAAATCATGGAAGTTATCTGATGAATTTTGGGAAAAAGTCAA
>JAJYYZ010000003.1 GCA_021800445.1 bacterium
CTCCGCGATGTTTGCTTTTGAATTTCGGGAATTCAGTTTGGTGTTGAAAGAAGTTTTTGAATGCCCTTTGCAGGTTCAATTGTGCGTTCGCAAGTGCAAGGCTATCTACTTCATTGAGCCATTCGAACTCAGATTTGTATTGTGCGGGTGTGGTATTGAGCGTCATCTTATGCGCTTGGTAATAATCGATTTTATCCTCAAGCATTTTGTTGTAGATAAACCGCGCACAGCCAAATGTCTTTGCAAAGATCACCTCCTGCGCTTTGTCCGGATATAACCTGAAGCGATAAGCCTTATGCTTTATAATCTTTATCACCTTGGCTTTCAATATACTTGAGCATAATCTATATTTATCAAGACAAGATGGTAATACATGCTGACGGATGATTCTATCTGATTCCATTCTAACACAAATCAAAGAGCAATTCATCTCACCACTTATAGAAGTGGGAGAATTCTTGCTTAAAAAGGGTTAAAGGATAAGAGATGCCATTTATCACAATCGTTGCGGATGTTATGTTAAACCTGATCTGCGTGATCATAGATGTCGACGGCACCGAAAAATTGGCTATTTTAATCGAAGTACCGACAAGCGTTGTCAGATCGTACGTACCGCTTGACGGTGATGTGTACCATGTCGATGTCGAGGCATTTGACAAATGTATGGATATTTCAGAGATATCGACGTAAAGATGTTGAATTTGAGAAAGGGAGACCGGCTTATCGGTTATATAAACGGAAAATGTACTTACCGGCGGAATATAAACTGATGTCGTTGCCGTTACCGTATTCGAAGTCGCCCGCCCGGATGGATTTATCGCGACTATGAAATAACTGTAAGTTGTCGAAGACTTAAGACCGATTGCCGTGTAAGAAGTTGCATTTCCGCTTGCCGTTGCGAGCAATAATTTAGACGGCGGATTGTAAATGTATATCACCGAGGCATTTTGGGTCTGAAAGCCTAAAGTTATCGTGTTTGTGGAAACGGATGTTACATTGAAACTTTTTATGACTGGCAAGACCGGGATGACCGGCGGTGTGTAAGAAAGTGTCGTTGCATTCACAGTATTAGAGGTTGCACGCCCCGACGCGTTGGTTGCGACGATGAAAAATTTATACGCCGTCGATGGGGCTAAATTCTTTACCGTGTAAGATGTCGATCGGCCTGAAAGAATCGCGTACTGGCTGAAATTCGTAGATGTCGATCCGTACAAAAAGATGGCTGAAGCGTAGACGGTATGCTATGCCAAAGAAGCCGAATTTGTCGAGACAGAGGTAACCTTCAAAACGGGTGTCGCTGGTTTTGGGTATGCCATGGTTGTAAAAGACCACACGGCACTTGTTGCTGATTGCCCGTTTGAAATGGCTGCTACCTTCCAATAATATGTGGTGGAATAATTCAAATTGCTGACATAAAGAGATGTTGATGAAGTTGTTGTGAAAGATGCACTTGCACTTGTTCCGAAAAAGACCTTATAAGTCGCTTGAAGATTCGCAGGCTGCCATACAAGGTAAACATTCGTCGGCATATTTGTCGCGCCATTTGAAGGCGATAAAAGTTGCACGGGCTTAAGTACAACCTTTGGCAGGAGAAAACAACCAGACATTATTATGGCTAACACGATCAAAGAAACAAAAAATATCCACTTATTTTTCACAAAAATCATCCTCCTTCCATCGTATTATACCGCTTAGCATAGGTAGCAAGATCACATATTGAAATCATTTTTCATAAGAATTAAGCCATATCTTGAAGATAGGATCCGTTATTCTGAACTCACCGTTTTTATCTACCAAATCGATTTTTTTCAAACTCTCTAACGCCCTGTTTACACTGCCGGCACTTAATCGAGCCGAGTAAGGAGAAAAGTTGCGGGATAAAATTTTTAAAATCTTCTTTTGGTTCGGAGTCAATTCATCCCACAAACTTTCGAAGGCTGCCTTCTCACCAAAAATAACTTTCTTTAGAGCAATGTACACATCTGGTATTTCCGCTTTTTTCTTATCTTTTGTCAGAAACCAAAGATGGTAGGATAAAGCCTGAAGGTAATACACGTGTCCATTTGTGATTTCATAGATTTTTTCAAAAGCGTCATTTTCAATTTCCACTCCGGAGGATCTGAATTTATCCGTGACAAATTTTCTTGATTCTTCGATTTCAAGATTTTGAAGTTCATAAATTTGGGAGAATCTGTAAAAAGGTTTAGCAGGATTTGAAAAGATTTCGCGCATTACGCTGCTTTTACTTCCGGAAAATATAAAGACCGCGTTTTGAAAAAACTGGAATTTCTTTCTTAAAATAGATACGAGATCTATTTCTGTTATGTTCATTATCTCCTGAAATTCGTCTATGACTATGACGAATTTTCCGTCGAATTTCGTCGGAAGTTCTATTATATTTTCAACATCATCGGTCGCTTTCGGATCCACATCTATTTCTAAGTTCAAATTTCCAATATCTAAACTTATCTTTCCGCTTATTTTGATCATCCTGTTGAGTTTGTTGACGAATTTTTTCAAGCCACCGGCCGATTTGAATATCTCCGAAGAGTACTTCTCCAAAAAAGCATTCAAAGAAACGACGGACATAAGGTCGATGTAAACTTTTTTGTACCCATCAAGATGATCCAAAAGATTTATTATCAAAGAGGTCTTTCCGTACCTTCTCGGAGAGATCAGCGTTACACTCATTCCGCTGCTGATAATATGAATCAAGTCGGTCATCTCTTTTTTTCTGTCGCAAAAATCTGCTCCTCTGACAACCATACCAAATTTGAAAGGATTCTCCATCTTTCACCTCGCAATTTGCGATATCGCATAGTGCGAAAGTATTATAACATAAAAAATCCAGCACCCGCGGGTGCTGGATTTGTGTTTGATGTGTTATTTATGGATTAACCGGCTTTGGTGCACCATAAGGTATGCTGAATGTCACCAAAGTAGAGCTTGGAGATAATGGATTGCCTCCAAGAGATTCAAATGCCGTTGATACTTTGACCGTAAACTGATGATTGGCAAGTGCTGAAACACTTACGATAGAGCCAGCCGGTGTTACAAGATTGTAGATATGCAAGAATCCAGTACTTGGATCGTAAGATACTCCGGTAGCAGCGGCTATGTTATACCACAACGTGGATCCCTGATAGAACTGTAAGTCAGTCGTTGCGAGCGTTGTCGGTTTCATTATATCTCCAAAGTTTACGTCCACATCGTAATTGGGGCCACTTTTGTATATCGTTCCAGTCATGAGAATATGCGGTGATACCGTATCGACGTAGAATATTGTAGATGTAGAATTTGTGTTAAGTGCCTTGTCTATGGCTGTCAGAGTCGCTGTAAGGGTCCTTCCTTTTAATCCGTTCAAATTGAATTGACTAAGCAGAACAGTGCCTGAAGATGCCTTCGAAACGGATACAGACACACCGTTAATTGTCAACGTCGCAGCCTTGAAGTTGGTATCAGTCGCAGTGTAAGTTGCGACAGCTGTAGAGTAATTAGCAAGATTCAATGTAGCCGGTAACGAAAGTTTTACCGTCGGCGATGTATTATCTATCACAACGGTCTTCGTGGCAAGGAATGTTGAGGAAAGTCCATTTATCGGGTTGGTTGCAACTATCGTTATCACATACTGACTACTTGTTGTTTTTACCGTGACAGTGCCTGAATCTGTAGTAATAGTACGATAAGGTGTTACTGAGTCATTTATGGCACCTTTCACAATCGCCGCTGTGCCGCTCTTTGTGGTTATATGCCATGTAAACGATGCTGGTGTGGAGGTGTAATTGACTTCTGATGCACCATTGGATATCGGTTGAGGGCCATGCTTATTGACCAACCCAACTGTTATCGTTGGAGCATTGGCATCAACGTAGACTGAAAACGTCTTTTTTGTTGTATTTCCAGCGTTATCAACAACCACAACTTTGTACGTGGTTGCTCCAGATGTGGTTTGATTGACAGTTAACGTTGCAACGTAAGTACCACTGAGGACTCCGAACTCATTATTTGTTGGAGCGCCACTAACGGCTGCTGCTATACCGCCGACTGTGACAGATTTAACAGCGCTAAGATTATCAGTTGCCTTTAGTGTAACCGTAAATGTTGCGCCATTTCCTGCAACGGTTGCAGGAGCACTAATTTGTGTTGCGGTAGGTGCAAGATTGTCAAATCCTATGAGTTTAGTCGCCGATACAGTATTTCCGGCAAGATCCTTAACTGTAACTTTGGCAACAGAGGTTGCATTTTTACCTGTAAACGTAGCAGACCAAGTATGGGTAAATGGAATTACATTGTAAGAGTTAGAAGTATAGGTAGGTGTCCCGAAGTTTATCAAAGAAGCATTACCACTCGTGGCAAAGATCGTTACATCGGATTCTTTGTTAACGGTAGCACCGATCTTGACAACCGTTGAGGTTGAATTGGTCCACAATGGTGGGAATATGAAGGAAACATTTGTAGATGCAAGGGTAAATTTATTGCTGACGAAAGTAGTAGAGGTTGATCTACCAATTCCAACTCCGCTTGTTCCGACGAGCGTTATATGGTACTGACCATCCATCGGTGGAAGATTAGTCCATGTGTAAGTAAATTTCACGTATGTTGCGTTATTTGTAGATGTGGCATATATGGGTACCCAGGTAGTACCATTGTTAGCACCTGTTGATCCAAGTGTTTGATATTCAAGCAAGAGAGTTGAAATGCCAGAATTCAAATCGGTTGCTTTCACAGTTATCACAGTTGATGTACTTGGTGTTGCATCACTTAAAGAGAATTTCAATAACGGTGTAGAATTGTCTATCTTTACAGTGTATGGATTTTCAACCTGAGTTGCTCTCTGGTTTGCATTGTCAACTGTAACTATTTTGTATGTACCGGAAGCATTTATTGTGAATGCGTAAGTAGATCCGGCATTTCCGGTTTGTGTGCCAGAAGAAACATAAGTTGTTCCATTAGGTACTTCTCTGTAAAGAGAAACTTCTCTTATCGCATAGACCCATGTGTGGTTTATATTCGCCGTTAAAGTGGCAGATTTGACAAATCCGTTTATAGGCACAGGAGGGGTTGTTGTTAAAGATGTCGTGAAAACATTTTGAACTGCTCTGTAAACGTTAACTGTCGCAGGAGTTGTTAGAGCAGTTGCGCTGTTCTGAGCAACATCTTCAGCAATTAAAGATGAGTTGTATGTTCCGGGTAAAAGATTTGCCGTGTTAACGCTACCAACCCATAACCCTGTTGAACTGCGCGTTAAGGCAAATTTTGAAGGTGTTCCAACTCCAGAAAGTTCCCATGTCACATTCCCAAGATTCGGGAATGCCATTATAACACTTGCGGCAATGGTTATCGTCCCGGATGTTGTGTATGGAGTTCCGTTGACCGTCCTTAATCCATAAACATTAGCGGACTTTATGACTGGTCCAACGGAAATACGGTACACCTTCAAACTCGTAGACGAAACAACATTCGCGTAATTCTCAACATAAGCTGTAAATGTTGCTGTTGCGCTATTATTAAGGAACGAAACATCTATTGACGTATTCGCATTTTTATTCAAATTGTAAGGTGTCTTTCCAAAGGATGAGGAAAGCGTCGCTCCAGATGTCATCCAGTATGGATCAGATGCATAAACGTTGAAATACGATGGATTAATTCCAACGTAAAGCACATTGTTAACAGGTGCCGCACCTTTGTATGTAACTTTCAGTACAGGTGCCGATTTGACAACTACGTATTGTCTGGATGCACTAACAGCATTTCCATCTATCGAGACATCTTTAAAGGTAAAGGTCGTCGATCCAGCAGAGGTGAGCACGCTGGCCGGCACAGATATTGAATAACTCTTTCCAAGCACAGAAACTGCTGTTGCAATGTTAAGGTACGTCTTAAATGGTGTGCCGTTTATCAAAAAGCCTTCATACTGCGATGTGTAATCTGTGGCCTGCGCTGTGAACGAGACGTTACCGCTGACACCGTTTATATACTTCGCGTTGTAAAGCGGTGTAGCCGCGCTAAGCGTTACCTTTTGTGCACCCGGATAGGTTATGTAGAAGTATCCAGGGGCAGAAGAGCCAAGCAGAGAGCCGTTAGTCCCATAGAAATTAATCCAGTATGTGTGAGGTCCTACATGGTTGAGAGATATGCTGTAAAGCGCAACAAAACTCTTCTGGACTATAAATGAAGTTCCCGCAACGGTGGCTTTAAGCACTGAAGATAGAGTCGTTGGAGACGCAGGTATCGCAGTGCCATCAACGTAAACCGAAACTCCGCCAACCATGCCGGCACCATTCCCAACGTTCACCGTGAATATAACAGACTGATTGTTGCTTTGGGCCGGATACGTGTAAACGTAAGGATATGGATTGTTAAGTCTGACAGCGTAAGTTATAGAACCAACTGATGTGTATGGTATAACATTAACTGCTTCGGTCGCACTTGAACTCAAACCATTTTTACCGTAAACAGTCACACCCAAATTATATTTAGTTTGTGCAATTACAGTCGGTGCAACAAAGGTAAAGGTTGCAGGGTTTGAATTTTTAATGACGGTTGAACCCTGAAATGTAGCGACTATTTGCGATATTCCACCGCCACCCTGGCCAGTCACGCTTAAATTGAAGGGCTGACCCGAATAAGCGTTTATCGTTGTCGGTGCAACACTAAATGTGGGTGCAGTTTTAGGCTGTGGCAAGAAACAACTCGATAGTACCAGTGCCACTAACACCACCGACATCAAGAGTAAACCCAGTTTCCCCTTTCTACTCATGGGCAATCCTGGCCACTCACATGAGCACCAGGAGACACCTCCTTTACAAAGATTTTATGCCTTCAAAAACTCACTCCCCCCTGCGGGCGAGACAGAGGATGGATTATTGAAAATTATACTATGTAAGTTCAAGAATGTCAAGTTATCTTACAGCGTCTTTTTCATTCTTGAGAAGATCGAAGAAATCTTCGTTGCTTTTGGTTTCTTTAAGTTTTGACATCATAAGTGTTATTGCTTCTTCGGGGTTCATCGAACTTATGAATCTTCTTAACAGCCAAACATTTTTAAGGGTCTTCTCATCGAAAAGCAATTCTTCTTTTCGAGTCCCAGAAAGGTTGAGATCCATTGCGGGAAAAATTCTTTTGTTTGCAAGTTGTCTTGACAACACAAGTTCCATGTTGCCTGTGCCTTTGAACTCTTCGAATATGACGTCGTCCATCTTAGATCCTGTTTCAACGAGTGCGGTTGCTATTATGGTAAGACTTCCTCCCTCTTCTATGTTTCTCGCGGCGCCAAAAAAGTGCTTTGGTTTGTACAGCGCAGAGGCATCGACTCCTCCGGAAAGCAATTTGCCGGACGGGGGTAGATAAAGGTTATAGGCTCTGGCAAGGCGCGTTATGCTGTCAAGCAGGATTACGACATCGTATTTGTATTCAACAAGTCTTTTCGCCTTCTCGAGGGCAAGTTCCGCTATTTCGATTTGTTTTTCTGAAGGCATGTCAAATGGAGCCGCTATAACGTCGGCATCGACGGATCTTTTCATGTCGGTTACTTCTTCGGGACGTTCATCTATGAGAAGTACCATTCTCTTCGTGTTGGGATGGTTTTTTGCAATACCGTTGGCTATATGCTTGAGAATGGTTGTCTTTCCAGCCTTTGGGGGAGAAACGATCAAACCTCTTTGACCCTTACCGATGGGAGAGAAGATGTCTATCAGACGGGTATCAAGGTATTGAGATTCTGTTTCAAGGACAAAACGTTCATCCGGATAAAGCGCTGTCAGATCTTCAAAGTTTACCCTGTCATTTGAAAGACTTATGTCCTTGTAATTGATGGCTTCTATTTTCAAAAGGGCAAAGTATTTTTCTCCTTCTTTTGGGGGGCGGGTCTGTCCTGAAACGGTATCTCCGTCCAAAAGTCCGAATTTTTTTATTTGAGAGGGCGAAACGTATATGTCGTTAGAACTTGCAAGGTAACTGTCAACTCTTAAAAGGCCATATCCGCCATCTTGAATTTTGAGCACTCCTTCTTTGAATTTGTATCCTTTTGATTCTGTCTGCATCCTGAGTATTTCCGAGATGAGATCGTCTTTTCTGTACTGGGCAACTCTTTGAATTCCCTGATTTTTGGCTATTTCGTAAAGATCTTTGATCTTCGATTCTTGAAGTCTTTTTATGTCTAAATCCGTATCGTCAAACTTTTTGGCTTTTTCTTGCTCCTCGGCCACAAAAAACTCCTTTCTCAATTTAAATTTTCTCTGTATTTTTTCCAGTCGTTCAAAAACCTTTCAAGTCCCACATCTGTTAAGGTATGTCTGAACATCTGTTTTATTATTTCAAACGGAATTGTCGCTATGTGGGCACCCATCAAAGCGGCGATTCTTACGTGCTCCGGACTTCTTATGCTTGCCGCTATGACTTCCGTTTTATAGCCATAATTCGAGTAAATGCTGAGTATGTCGCTTAGCACGTTCATGCCGTTGTTTCCTATATCATCGAGGCGTCCGATGAACGGACTTACAAAGGTTGCGCCCGCTTTTGCGGCAAGCAAAGCCTGATTTGCGCTGAAGACGAGCGTAACGTTTGTCTTTATACCCGTCTGCGAGAGCGTTCTTACCGCTTTTATACCGTCTTCGGTCATCGGTATTTTTACAGTTACGTTATCTGCTATTTTTGAAAGGTCTTTTGCCTCTTTTACCATTCCATCGTAATCCGTTGAAACGACTTCCGCACTTACAGGACCTTCAACAACAGCGCAAATCTCGCCTATTCTCGTTTTGAAGTCTATCTTTCCCTCTTTCGATACAAGTGTCGGATTTGTCGTCACACCGTCCAAAATTCCCCATGTTGCCGCTTTTTTTATCTCATCAAGGTTGGCGGTATCGATGAATATTTTCATAAAATCACCTCTTTTTCAATCCGCAACGTGAATTGCAAGTTCGTAAAGCACGATGTAAACGCCTATATTTTCCAATATGGCAAGGATGATGAAACTCAATTTGTAATCCCATTTCTTAGTTAAAGCAGAAAACAGAAGCACACCCACCGCTCCTCCAAAAAATGTGTAAAGCATCTGATTGAATTTGCTAACTTTTAAGGAAGTACTATCTCTACTTTTGGACCATGTCATAAAAGAAGAGATTATGTTGACGACAAAAAAGAAGGTTATTGTTTGCCACATATCGCAAAAAGACTACCCAAGACGGGTAGTCTCATCATGACTCTTTGACAAGTTGGAAAATAGCCATTTCGGCATCGTCGCCGTGTCTTTTTTCCATCTTTATGATTCGGGTGTACCCACCTTTTCTCCCGGCATACTTAGGTGCTATCTCATCGACGACTTTGTTTGTCAATTTTTCGTCGTTGAGAAAAGCATTCACGTATCTTCTTGCCGAAAGATCTTTGGCGAGAGCATGGGTTATTATCCTTTCAGCAAACGCAGAGGCTGCTTTCGCTTTTTGGGTGGTTGTGACTATCGTTCCATGAAGAAACAACTCACGTACTAAACTTCGCATCAACGCTTTTCTTTCGTCACTTGGTCTTGAAAGCGCATGCAATTTCACTCTATGTCTCATTTCAATCCTCCGTTATTCAGCCTTGAGTTTAAGTCCGAGTTTTTCAAGTTTTTCATTTATCTCTTCCAAAGACTTCGTTCCAAAATTTTTTATCTTGAGAAGGGATTTTTCATCTTTCTGAAGAAGTTCTCCAACCGTTTCTATTTTACCACGTTTTAAAGAGTTAAGTGCTCTCACAGAGAGTTCAAGGTCTTCTATTCTCATTTTATCGTAAATTTCAAAAGAATCCGGAGGCGTTTTAGACTCCTCAATGGTTTGAGATGGCAGTAAAACATCTTTTTCCGCTTTTTTGTCATCTTCGATGGCAACCTTGTTTTCCTTCTGACCCTGAAGGTTGTTGAGCAAAAATTCAAAGTGCTCTATAAGGATATTAAGCGCATCTTTGAGGGCAGCGGTCGGATCCACAGATTTTTTTGTCCATATTTCGAGTATAAGCCTGTCGTAGTCTATCTTCTTTCCAACTCTGAAATCTTCCGTGCGAAAGTTAACACGCACAACCGGCGTGAAAATTCCATCAACGGGCAACATTTGAACGTCGTTGCTTATGTCCATTTCCGAGACTGGAAGATACCCTTTTCCTTTTTCGGCAAAAAGTTCCATGTAGAAATCCGCGTCTTCGTTAAGCGTGGCTAATTTCAATTCTGGATTTGCTATTTTAACTTCGAGAGGACATTTTATGTCTTTTGCTCTGACTATGCCAGCACCTTTTTTCTGGACGGTCATGACGACCGGTTCTTCTTTTATCGGGACATTCTCCTTGACCTGAATCTGTTTAACGTTAAGGAGGATCTGAAGCACATCTTCTTTAGCACCCTTTACGGCATCGTATTCGTGATAAACGTCTCTTATCTTAACACCGATTATCGCTAACGACGGGATCGAAGATAAAAGAATTCTTCTGAGAGCATTTCCGATCATCACACCATAACCGCGTTCAAGGGGTTGAACGGAATATCTCACGTAAAGATATCCTCTGTCTTCTTTCTCCTCCTCGAGTATAAACCTTTCAGGTTTAACGTAATTAAGCATTAAACCACCTCACGTGAGTTCTCACTTGGAATACAACTCGACGATGTCCTGAACATCGAGAGGAAGTTCTATTTCTTCCCTATCGGGCATCCTGACGAATTTCCCTCTGAAAAGGTCGTAGTTAACTTCAAGCCACGGCGAAACCGTATGGGTAGATCGATCTTCTATTGCTTTTTTAACGTCAACGTTGCTTCTTATTTTTTCTTTGAGTTCTATTTCATCTCCAGGCCTTAATTCGTAAGAAGGTATATCAACCCTTTTGCCATTTACCATGATATGGCCATGATTTACGAGTTGGCGGGCATGGGATCGCGATATGGCAAAGCCAAGTTTGAAAACAACGTTATCAAGCCTCGCTTCAGCCTCTCTTATGAGCATCGTGCCTGTAACACCCTTTGTCTTGACGGCTTCATCAAAATATCTTCTAAACTGGCGCTCAAGGACCCCGTAAGTTCTTTTCATGGTTTGCTTCGATCTCAATTGTCTTGCATATTGCGTCATCTTCAACCTGTCTTTTCCATGCTGGCCAGGCGCGTATGGCCTTTTTTCAACAGGGCATTTTGGCGTGTAGCATTTTTCTCCTTTCAGGAAGAGTTTTTTACCCTCACGCCTGCACAATTTACAGACAGGATCTGTATATCTTGCCATTTATCAAAACCTCCTTACATTCTCCTCTTCTTTTTAGGACGGCATCCGTTGTGTGGAATCGGTGTTATGTCTTTTATGCTTTGAACTTCCAATCCCGCAGCCTGAAGACCTCTGACGGCGGATTCGCGACCTGGACCGGGGCCATTGACAAAAACATCAACCTTTCTCACTCCAAAGTTGATAGATTCCTTCGCGACTTTATCCGCAGCCATCTGCGCGGCAAAAGGAGTTGACTTCCTCGATCCGGAAAATCCAACGTCCCCACCGCTTGACCATGTTACCACATTCCCGTCTTTATCGGATATCGTTATTATGGTGTTGTTAAAACTTGACAAAATGTGCGCAACGCCATAATCAAAATGTACTCTTTTTTTTGAAGACGCCTTTTTTTTCTTTTCAGCCATTCGATAGTTCTCTCCCTTTACGATTTTTTAGCGCCAACGCCATGCGAAGGGCCTTTTCTTGTCCTGGCATTTGTGCGTGTCCTCTGTCCTCTTACGGGTAATCCGAGTCTATGCCTTGTTCCCCTGTAAGAACCTGTTTCGATCAAACGTTTTATGTTTCTTTGAATTTCCATCTTGAGATCACCTTCGACTTTGTAATGCTCGTTTATGTACTGGGTGATCTTTCTGACCTCATCATCGCTGAGATCTTTGATCTTTTTGTTAAGAGGGATGCCCGTCGCATCCAAAATCTCAATAGCCCTTGTCCTACCCACGCCATAAAGATACGTAAGACCCACAAAAGCGTGCTTTTCATTTGGTAAATCAACACCAAGAATACGAGCCATTTATCCTTCAACCCCTCCTTATCCCTGTCTCTGATTGTGCTTTGGGTTTTTGGAGCAAATGACCCGAATCACACCGTTTCTTTTGACAATTCTGCATGAATCACAGCGCTTCTTGACTGAAGCTTGAACTTTCATGATTCAGACCTCCTTTTAATCTATTTCTTCCTGTAAACTATTCTTCCTTTTTTTAAATCGTACGGTGACAATTCAACCACAACTTTGTCTCCCGGTACGATCTTTATGAAATTTTGTCTCATTTTCCCAGAAATATGGGCAAGCACTTCAAGATCGTTATCTAAAATAACTTTAAAAGTCGTATTTGGAAGCGAATCCACAACACGTCCTTCTATCCTTATCATGTCTTTTTCTTCAGACATTCATTCCCTCCGGAATCGTCAATATTTCGACCTCCTTTTTGTATAACACAACGGTGTTTTCGTAATGAGCGCTGGGTGATCCGTCCAAAGTCACAACGCCCCATTTATCATCAAGAACTCTTACTTTCCAATCTCCCATGTTAACCATGGGTTCTATCGCAAGTACAAGCCCTTCCATAAGCGGTATTCCTCTGCCGCTTTTGCCAAAGTTCGGCACTTGCGGATCTTCATGGAGAGTTCTGCCTATGCCATGACCCACGTAATCCCTTACGATGGAAAAACCGTTTTGCTCGACAAAAGTTTGAACAGCATTCGATATATCGCCGAGCCTGTTGCCAACTTTAAATTGAGATATACCCGCAAAAAAAGACCCCCGCGTTACTTCGATGAGTTTACGCTTTTTTTCATCTATTTCACCCACAGCGTAAGTCCTTGCGCCATCACCGTACCATCCATCATGAATCGTCCCGACATCTATTGAAACTATGTCTCCGTTTTTCAAAATAACTTTTTTGGATGGTATGCCATGCACAACGACTTCATTCGGACTTATACACGAAGCGGCAGGATAACCTTCATAATTTTTAAAGGCCGGTATGACACCCTTTCTTGCAAAAAACTCTTCTATTATTCTGTCAAGGTCGTAAGTTGTTACACCATCTCTAATATAGTCCTTTACGTATTCAAGGACCTCTCCGACTATTTTGTTTGGATATCTCATGGCATCGATATCTGCTTCCGATTTCAATTTTACCATTATTTTCGACCTTTGATCATTTCAATCAGATGTTTTTCGATATCTTTCATTTTCATCGTTCCGTCTATCGTGAAAAGTACATTCTTTTGCCTGTAATATGCTATAACTGGCGATGTGAGTTCACGGTAAATTTCGTAACGTTTCTTGACAGTCTCGGGTTTATCGTCATCGCGTGTTATAAGATGAACATGACAATCATCGCACATTTCGTCTGCTTTTGGTGGATCTGTTATCATGTTGTAATTGCGACCGCATTTTGGGCACATTCGTCTTGCCGATAGCCTTTCAACTATAACCCTTTCAGGGACATCAACGTATATGACGCGATCTATTTGCTTTCCCATCGACTTCAATATCTCGTCTAAAGATTTTGCCTGATTTAAAGTTCTCGGAAAACCGTCCAATATGAATCCCGAAACGGCATCTGATTTTGAAAGCCTTTCTTTGACAATCTGATTCATCAAATCGTCATTGACAAGTTTTCCTAAGGTAACGATGTCTTTTACCTGATTTCCAAGTTTACTTCCGGAATCCATTTCGGTACGCAACATGTCTCCCGTAGATATATGCGGAATTTTAAAGGTTTTGGATACGATCTGCGCCTGCGTCCCTTTGCCGGCTCCGGGAGGGCCCACGAAAATGATGTTCATCATATTCTCCCTTTGAGTTTACCGCGTTTTATAAATCCTTCGTAATGGCGCATGATGAGATGGGCTTCCATCTGTTGAACAACGTCAAGCGCAACTCCGACGGCTATCATCATGCCCACACCGCCGACTATCTGACCGGAATTGCTTCCGACTATCGCCGCGGAAAGGTTTGGCAAAAGCGCTATTATGACAAGCGCAAGTGCGCCCAAGAACGTGATACGGCTCAAAACTTTTGCGAGATACTGTTCGGTTGAAACTCCTGGTCTTATGCCGGGGATAAATCCTCCGTATTCTTTTATGTTATCAGAGACATCATGCACATCAAAGGTTATGGCGCTGTAAAAATATGTGAAGAAAAAGACGAGTAACGCGTAGATCACTATGTAAAAGACGGAATTAAATCCAAAGATACTCTGGAGCGTATAGTTATGTGTGAACTGGGCTATCATGGATGGAATCATGAGTATCGCGACCGCAAAGATTATAGGCAAAACTCCACCTTGATTCACTTTCATCGGTATGTAACTCGATTGTCCGCCGTACATCTTTCTGCCGACAACTTTTTTGGCGTATTGAACGTTTATTCTTCTTTCACCTTGCATTATGTAGATCAAACCGAAGATGGTGACCACGAAGATGAGGAAGAACAAAGCCCATGATGTGACAGGAAGGTTGGAGATTATCATCTGTCCCAAGTAAAACGGATACGTAGCGACAACGCCGGCAAAGATGATTATGGATATTCCGTTTCCTATTCCTTTGTCCGTTATCATCTCGCCTATCCATTGCAGGAACATACTCCCGGCCATAAGTGAAACTGAAGAAAGTATTATGAAAGCGACTTTGTTAAGTCCAGGGGTAGCGTGTGGCATGACAACAACGATGGTAAGTGCCAATGCTTCGACTGCGGCAAGTAAAAGTGTGAGTTCTCGTGTATATTTTTCTATTTTCTGTCTGCCCTGTTCTCCTTCTTTGGCGAGTTCCTTCAAACTCGGAACAACGGCCATCAAAAGTTGAAGTATGATAGATGCGTTTATGTAAGGTGTCACACTCATGGCAAAGATTGACATGTTGCTAAGTGCTCCGCCGGCAAAAGCGTTGAGCAGGGTAAAAAATCCTCCACCGGCACCTGCGGAAACGCCGTTGAAAAAGTTTGCCCAACTTGAAAGGCTTATGCCAGGCACGGGTATGTAAACACCAAACCTAAAAACAGCAAGCATCAAAAAAGTGAATATTATCCTGCTTCTTAACTCAGGTATCTTGAAGGAATTTCTAATCGCTTCCCACACTCATATCACCTCTACCTGCCCGCCGGCAGACTCTATCTTCTCCTTTGCGGAAGTACTGAAAGCATTTGCCGTTATCTTTAAAGGTTTTTTAAGTTCTCCGTTACCGAGAATTTTAACACCGTCTTGAACTTTTTTGACCATACCCTTTTGAATCAAACTGGCAACCGTAACGTTCGAATTGTCTTCAAAAACGTTGAGATCTCCAACGTTGACGGGAGTGTAAACCTTATGATTGATGTTTTTAAATCCACCTTTCGGCAATCTTCTGTACAGTGGTGTCTGTCCACCTTCAAAACCGGTTCTTACATTTCCACTTTTTCTCGATCCCTGACCGTTCATACCACGTGTTGAGGTTTTACCATGACCTGTGGCCTTCCCTCTGCCAAGCAATTTGGATTTTCTTCTCGATCCGGGTGTCGGAGTTATATCTTCAAGTTTCATCTGAATTCCTCCCTTATTGCGCTTCCTCAACTCTCACAAGATGAGATATCTTTCGAATCATCCCACGAATTTGCGGTGTCTGTTCGACAACCACCAAATCGTGCATTTTTCTCAAGCCAAGCGCTCTTGCTGTTTCTCCTTGATCGTACCTGTAACCTATCGGACTTCTCACAAGTTCTATTTTAACTTTCATGACTTGGCAACCTCCTCGCCATGGAAAAGTTGTCTCAAAGGTATTCCACGCAATTTGGCATAATATTCAGGTGGCTTGATCTCGTCAAAAGCCTTGAAAACGGCCCTCAAAATGCTCAAAGGCGTGTTAGAGCCGAGTGATTTGCAAAGCACATTTTTTATGCCTGCAAGTTCCAAAGCAGGTCTTGCCGTGTTGCTTGCGATTATACCCGTACCGGGCGCTGCCGGTTTTAACAGCAACCTTGCGGAATCGAATTTGACTTCGATCGTATGCGGAATGGTGTCGTTGACGACGTTAACATCAACCATCGTTCTCTTCGCAAGATTTGAGGCCTTTCTTATGGCATCGACCACTTCACGGCCACTCGCAACTCCAAGACCGACTTTGCCATTCTTGTTTCCAACGACGACTATTGCCCTGAAACTCAAATTCTTACCGCCTTTGACGACTTTTGCAACACGCCTAACTTCGACGACTTCTTCTACGAATTCCGTCTCGGGTTCTGTGGTTTCTATGTTTCTGTCTCTTCTTTTGAATTCTTTGTTTTCGTCTTCTTTCTGAAGATCGCGCGGCATTCTTTACCTCCTTAAAATTTCAATCCGCTCTCCCGAGCGCCATCGGCGATTTCCTTTATTCTACCATGGTAACGAAAACCGCCTCTGTCAAAAACAACCGCTTTTATTCCCGCTTCAATCGCACGCGTTCCTATCTCTTTGCCTACAAGGTGTGCCGCAACTTTATTCCATGTCTTGTTTTTCAGAGCTTCTTTCAAATTTTTTTGCGCGGTAGAAGCACTGACAAGAGTCGTTGCACTATCATCGTCTATGATCTGGGCGTAAGCATGTTTATCGCTTATGAAAACAGAAAGCCTCGGAACGCCACGCGTACCGTGTATTCTTCTTCTTATCGCAAGATGTCTTGAAATTCTCTTGCTTTTTTTATCAAAAGGCTGGATCACGACAGATTACCTCCTTAAACTTTCTTGACTTCTTTAAGTCTTATGACTTCTCCGGCATATCTGACACCCTTACCTTTGGCAAAAACCATAGGTTCACGTGTCTTGCGTATTTTAGCCGCGACCTGACCGACAAGTTCTTTGTCTATGCCTTTGACTATTATCTGATTAGGTTTTGGAACTTCTATCGTTATGCCATCAGGAGGATCTATCTTAACCGGTTGAATGTAACCAAGGTTAAGCAACAAAGATTTCCCCTGAAGTTGTGCTCTGTATCCTACGCCTTCAACTTCAAGTTCTTTTTGAAATCCCTTGGTCACTCCTTCCACCATGTTTCTCACAAGAGCCCATCTTGTACCTATTATAGATTTATTTTTCTTTATGACTCTCGGCGGAAGATCGATTTTTTCTTTTTGCGAAACCCAAAGGTTGTTACCGTCGAGTTTAAAATCCACAAAAAGATAACTCATTGTGAGTTGGCCACGCGGTCCTTTGACCGTTAACATGCTTGGTTCTATTTTGACATCAACACCTTTTGGAATTTCTATCGGCTTTTTTATCAATCTCGACATATCATCATACCTCCGCTTACCATACGTAAGCGATGACTTCTCCGCCAATCCCGAGAGTGCGCGCTTCTTTATCTGTGACAACGGGTTTTTCAGGATTGGAAGTGGAGAGAATCGCTATCCCAAGTCCACTGTTGACGACGGGCAATTTGTCTTTTGAAACGTATATTCTTCTGCCAGAATGAGAAACCCTGACTATTGAATTTATGATTCTGATTTTCATTCTTTTCTGTCCGGAATATTTCATGAAAATTCTCAACACACCCTGTTTCCCATCTTCGATGTATTTGTAGTCTTTTATGAAACCTTCTCTTTTAAGAATGTCGAGTATGGCCTTTTTTATGTTCGAAGACGGTACGTCAACAACTTCTTTATAAACCATATTCGCATTTCTGATTCTTGTAAGCATATCGGCTATTGTGTCAGTGTACATTTTATCACATCCTTACCAACTGGCTTTTCTTATGCCAGGCAGTTTTCCCTCTAACGCTAATTTCCTGAAGCAAAGTCTGCAAATTCCCAGTTCTCTGGAAACGGCATGCGGCCTTCCGCAAATCTTGCAGCGCGTATACTGCCGGGTTTTGTATTTTGCCGTTGCGTTAGTTTTATTTATAAGTGCTTTACGGGCCATTTCATCACTCTCCTCAATAATTCTTGCTGAAGGGCATTCCAAGTTTTTCTAAAAGATACCTTGCTTCCCTATCCGTTTTGGCAGTGGTGACTATGATGATGTCCATTCCTTGAACTCTCGAAACTTCTCCCGTTATTTCAGGAAAAATAGATTGTTCCGATACACCCATCGAGAAGTTTCCCCTGCCATCAAAAGAATTGGGATTTATTCCCCTGAAATCACGTATTTTTGGCATTGAAATGTTGAAAAATTTGTAGAGGAAATTGTACATTCTCTCTCCTCTAAGTGTAACTTTTATTCCAACGGGCATACCCTGTCTTATTTTGAAGTTGGAGACGCTTTTCTTTGCTTTCGTCACAACCGCTTTCTGTCCGGCTATGTTTGTGAGTTCTTGAAGATGCTTGTCTATTACGGTCTGATTTCTTGAACCCTCTCCGACTCCCATATTCAAAATGACCTTGTTTACTTTCGGAACTGCCATTTCATTCTTGTATCCAAGTTCCTTGATGAAAAAAGGCACGATTTCTTTTTCATATATCTCTTTTAAAGCAACAGACATGTCATACCTCCTCTCGCATCATACTTTATCGATGCTTTCTCCGCACTTTTTACAGACTCTGATATTCATCCCATCTTCAGTTCTTTTGTGCGACACGCGCGTGGGAGAATCGCAGTTCGGACAGATAACCATGATTTTGGATTCGTAAATGGGGGATTCCCTTTCAACTATTCCTCCCTCTCTGACCGACGCGGTAGGCCTCTGGTGCTTTTTTATCATGTGAATTCCCTGAACTATAACCTTTCCTTCATCGGGAAGCACTCTTATGACTTTTCCTCTTTTTCCCTTGTCTTCACCGCTTATAACCACAACGGTATCGTCTTTTCTTATGTTCAAAGTGTGCTTTTTCATTTCAACACCTCACAAAACTTCCGGAGCAAGGGATACGATCTTCATGTAACCTTTTTCTCTTAATTCTCTGGCAACAGGACCGAATATCCTTGTTCCACGCGGCTCATTCTCTTTGTCTATGAGAACTGCTGCGTTATCATCAAACCTTATGAAAGACCCATCCGATCTTCTTATTTCTTTTCTCGTTCTCACTATAACTGCTTTGACTATTTCGCTTTTCTTTATATCGGTGTGCGGTGCAGCTTCTTTAACGGCTCCTATGACCACGTCACCGACGCTTCCCCTTTTCCTGTTTGAACCACCCAACACCCTTATGACAAGAATGCTGCGTGCTCCAGAATTGTCTGCCACGTTAAGTATACTTTCCTGCTGGATCATTGAGGAGCACCCTCTTCCTTGCTTACCTGAGTTTCTTCAACTTTCAGAATGTTCTTTTTCACGATAGAAACAAGTGTCCAGTTCTTTTCGCGACTCAGAGGTCTTGATTCTTCTATTTCAACGATGTCTCCGATGTTGGACTCGTTGTTTTCATCATGAGCCTTGTACTTAGCAGTTTTGGTTATGATTTTCCCAAACCTCGGATCCCTTGTGGTTTCCTTTACAAGCACAACTATGGTCTTCTTCATCTTGTTACTTACAACTTCACCTATGAGATGTTTTCTCATTTCTTATTCCCCTTCTCATCAGAATTAACGGGCTCAAGGCCAAGTTCTCTTTCTCTTATAAGCGTCTTTATCTTTGCTATGTCTCTTTTTGTTTGCAATATCTGAGATGTATCCTGAAGTTGGGAAAGTTCAAGTTGAAATCTTAACTTGTAAAGTTTTTCCTTTTGATCTTTCACAAGCGCCGTTAGTTCATCGATGGTCATTTCTCTTAAATCTTTGGCCTTCATAGCGATTCACCTCCAAAAGAGGTTCTTTCAACGAATTTCGTCTTTATGGGTAGTTTCGAAGAGGCTAATCTTAGTGCTTCTTCTGCCACTTCTCTGTTTACACCACCGATTTCAAACATGATCTTGCCGGGTTTAACGACGCATACCCATTTTTCCGGATTCCCTTTACCGCGTCCCATTCTGCTTTCGGCCGGATGGATCGAAATCGGCTTATCCGGGAAAATCCTTATCCATAACATTCCGGATTTTTTGAGACTTCTCATTATCGAAACACGGCACGCCTCTATTTGTTTGTTCGTTATCCATGCCGGCTCGAGTGCTTTAAGGCCCCAATCACCGAAATTCATCTCGCTGCCACCCTTTGCAAGGCCTCTCATTCTTCCCCGTTGTTGTTTTCTATACTTAACCCTTTTAGGGATCAGCATCTTTACAAACCTCCTTATCAACGAATCAGGCTGATTTCACCGGCAAATTTTCTTTGGTGAATATCCATACCTTAACACCAAGAACGCCATATTTGGTGTGTGCAATCGCAAATCCGTAATCAACATGTGCGCGCAAAGTCTGCAAAGGAACTCTGCCTTCCCTGTACCACTCGGATCTTGCTATTTCCGCACCGTTTATTCTTCCACCAACCATGGCCTTAACGCCAAGTGCGCCTTTTTTCAAAGCAAATTGAATGCTTCTTTTCATCGTACGTTTGTAAGAAGCCCTTTTCTCGATTCTGCCGGCTATGAATTCCGCCGTCAACTGTGCATCTAACTCGGGCGTTCTAACTTCCTCTATACTTATGACGATATCTCTTTCCGGAGAAACAACGGATTTGACAAGACTTTTTATGTTGTTTATTTCGGAACCTTTCTTACCTATCAATATCCCGGGTCTTCCGGTAACTATGATGATGTTGACACGATTTCCAGATCTCTCTATCTTGACTTTGGATATTCCAGCGTGAAAATATGCCTTTTTAACGGCATTCCTTATCTTTTCATCTTCTAAAAGATATTCGGAATAACGTTTCTCGTTAAACCATTTTGATTGCCAATCTTGAGAAACCCCAAGTCTGAAACCAATTGGATGCGTCTTCTGACCCATTTTTCATTGCACCTCACTCTCGTTGGAAGGTTGAATTTCCTGGTTTTCTATTGGCTTTGCCGTGGTCTTAAGCGTTTCTTCTTTAGATTTATCCCTTACAACGACTGTGATGTGCGAAAGTCTTTTGAACATCATCGAAGCACGTCCACGTGCCATAGGATTAAGCCTTTTCAACCTCGGAGCATCATCAGCCATGCATCGAGAAACGTAAAGAGAATCCACATCGAGTTTAAAGTTATTCTGAGCGTTTGCCACCGCGCTGTTGAGTATCTTTTGAACGAGGCGTGCGCTCTTCTTATTTGCAAATTCAAGTATTTGCAAAGCCTCGCTGACATCCTTACCACGTATGGTGTTAAGAATAGATCTGACTTTATAAGGACTTATTCTCAAATACATTCCACGGGCAACGGCTTCGATTGGTTGGGGAGCAGACGCTTTTCTTTCTCTATGAAAAACGGATCTTTTGGCTCTTTTCTTGTTTTCAGCCATTGATTTCACCTCTGTCATTTCTTGACCTCTCCCTTTATAGCCTTTTTCTCGGTATGACCTCCAAAACGTCTTGTGGGAGAGAATTCTCCAAGCCTGTGGCCAACCATTGCCTCTGTTATGTATACGGGTATGTGCTTTCTTCCGTTATGAACGGCTATGGTATGACCTATCATATCGGGCAATATCATCGAGGCCCTTGACCATGTTTTCACAACACGTTTCTGACCTATTTCGTTTAAACTCTGTATTTTTTTGATTAACTTGGCATCCACAAAAGGACCTTTTTTGGTTGAGCGACTCACGCTATCTTCCTCCTTCTTCCGTGGCTTTCATCATTGATTACCTTTACTGTCATTTCTTCTTCTGACTATGAACCTATCAGATCTCTTTTTGCCGCGGCGGGTTTTGTAGCCTTTTGCAGGTGTGCCCCATGGACTTTGAGGAACATTTCCGCCTTTGGTTTTTCCTTCTCCTCCGCCCATCGGGTGATCGACAGCGTTCATCGTCATTCCTCTTACGGCAGGCCTTATGCCTAACCATCTGCTTCTTCCAGCCTTACCAAAGGATTCGTTCATATGTTGCTCGTTACCAACCACACCAACTGTTGCCATGCAATTTTCTCTAACCCTTCTTAATTCACCTGATGGCATCTTCAAAAGCGCGTATCCGGATTCCCGTGCCATCAACTGCGCTGAATTACCGGCACTCCTTGCTATCTTGCCACCCGCGCCAGGTATGAATTCTATGTTGTGAACGAAGGTACCTATCGGTATTCTCGTCAGCGGCAAAGCATTTCCCGGCTTTATATCGGCCTCAGGGCCGGACACAACCGTGTCACCAACGTTTAAGCCCTGCGGGGCTATTATATATCTTTTTTCACCATCAACGTAATTAAGCAATGCAATTCTTGCGCTGCGATTCGGATCGTACTCTATCGAAAAAACTTTCGCAGGTACTCCCGTCTTATCTCTTCTGAAGTCAATAATTCTGTATCTATCCTTGTGCCCACTGCCACGATGTCTTACCGTTATTCTCCCATCGGAATTCCTGCCGGCTATGGATTTTTTGCCTATGGTAAGGGATTTTTCGGGCTTGTCTTTCGTTATTTCCGAAAAATCCGATCTTATCATGTGTCGAACTCCAGGAGAGGTTGGTTTAAAACTTTTAAGTCCCATAAAATTGCTCCTTTCGATCCTTCAAGATCAAATCAAGCCTTCAAATTCCTGGATCTTGAATCCCGCTTTCAACTGAACAATGGCCTTTTTAAAAGATTTCGAATATCCTTCAGATCTACCGTATCTCTTGGGCTTTCCTTTGACGCTTATCATTCTCACATCTGCGACCTGAACGTTGTAAAGTTTTTCAACCGCATTTCTAACGACATATTTGTTTGCCCTTGTATCCACTTCAAATGTGTAAGTTCCGTTTTTGATGTTAGAAAGCGCTTTTTCGGTTATCAAAGGTCTCACCAAAATATCGTGAGGTGTCATTTCATTTGCTGGCATTTCCGTACACCTCCGTTATCTTCTCGACTGTATGCTTTGTAAGCACAACCCAGTCAAATTTTATCAAATCGTAGACGTTGAGTCCATCAACGTTGACTTTTCCTTTACCGGGATTGTCCGCTATTATGACTTTCGCCATCTTCAAATTGCGAGAAGAGAGTTTGACATTCATCTGTCTGTCGTTTTTGGTATCAAGCACGACAACGGCGTTGTCGGATGGAACGATTTTCTTCAAAGTGTTCACAAATTCTTTGGATTTCGGTGTTTCCATCTCAAATTTATCGACAACTAATATCTTGCCATCTTTTAATTTTGCCGAAAGTGCGGATTTAATTGCCCCGACCTTCATCTTTTTGTTTAAACCTTCGGACCAATCCCTTGGCCTCGGACCAAATGTAACTCCTCCATGTCTGAAAAGAGGAGATCTTATCGACCCGGCCCTCGCACGTCCCGTATGCTTTTGAGCCCAAGGCTTTCTTCCGCCTCCAGAAACCTCCGCCTTTGTTTTAGACGAAGCATTCCCACTTCTTTTGTCGGAAAGTTGCTTGTGAATGTATCTAAAAAGCAAATCTTTGTTGGGTTCAACCTCAAAAATCGATGGAAGCAAAGAAATACTTCCGACTTCTTTTCCTTCTATGTTCATAACCTTTAACTCTGCCATGATCATTTCACCTTCCAATTCTTGGCAGAACTTATGTAAATCAAAGATCCACGAGCACCGGGAATGGCACCTTTAACTGCAATAAGAGAATTATCTTTGTCAACTCTAACGACTTTGAGATTTGATATCGTTCTGTTGACATCTCCCATATGACCTGCCATATGTGTACCTTTAAGCACTTTAGCGGGTTCGGTATGCATTCCGGTCGATCCATGTCTTGGAAATTTTGTACCGTGAGTTTTGTCGTGACCGCCAAAGTTCCATCTTTTAACGGCGCCTTGAAAACCCTTTCCCTTTGTTTTTCCAGAAATATCAACATAATCTCCTTCATTGAAAACAGAAACATCCAAAGTTTGCCCTATTTGATAACTCGCAACATCGTCCGTTCTTATTTCCTTGAGATGTCTTAAAGGAGAAACATTTGCCTTTTTGAAGTGACCACGCATCGGTTTGGTAACATGCTTCTCGGTAACAGGTTCAAATCCTATCTGAACAGAATTGTATCCATCACTTTCAACTGTTTTCTTCTGGACAACAACACATGGCCCTGCTTTAAGCACAGTAACAGGTACCGCATGACCATCTTTGAATATCATCGTCATGCCAATTTTTTTACCAAGTAACGCTTTCATCAACACACCTCCAGCCGTTTCAAAGTTTCAACTCAACTTCAACGCCAGCCGGAAGATCCATCTTCATCAAAGATTCGACCGTTTGGGGTTGAACTTCTATTATGTCGATCAACCTCTTATGAACTATCTTCTCGAAATGTTCCCTTGAATCTTTATCCGTATGAGGAGATCTCAAAACACAATAAACTGTTCTTTCAGTTGGAAGTGGTATCGGTCCTGAAACCCTTGCACTGGTCTTCTTAACAGTTTCAACGATCTTTCTGGCCGATTGATCTAACAATTCGTAATCGTAAGCCTTCAATTTTATTCTTATTCTTGATTTCGCCATTCGAAAAACCTCCTTCAAAAGCCAGAGGGGAATTCATCCCCTCTCATCATCATTCAAGTATCTTGGAAACAACACCGGCTCCAACGGTCTTTCCACCTTCGCGAATGGCAAACCTCATACTTTCCTCAAGCGCAACCGGTTTGATGAGTTCAACCGTCATGACCGTGTTATCGCCGGGCATGACCATCTCAACGCCATCTGGAAGTTTGGCTATCGTACCGGTAACATCTGCAGTTCTTATAAAGAACTGAGGTCTGTATCCTGGAATAAATGCCGTGTGGCGTCCACCCTCTTCTTTCTTCAAAACGTAGACGTTGGCTTCGAATTTCGTGTGAGGAGTTATCGTGCCTGGTTTTGCAAGCACCTGTCCTCTTTCAACTTCTTCCTTTTTAATGCCTCTTAAAAGACAACCTATGTTGTCGCCGGCCATACCTTCATCGAGCAATTTTCTGAACATTTCAACGCCGGTAACGACGGTTTTGGCGGTTGGTCTCAAACCGACAAGTTCGACTTCATCGTTGATATGGATCTTACCGCGTTCGACTCTACCTGTTACGACCGTTCCGCGTCCGGTTATCGTGAAGATATCCTCAACCGGCATCAAGAATGGTTTTTCTGTTTCCCTCTTTGGTTCAGGTATGTAAGTATCGGCGGCATTCATCAAATCAAGAATGCCTTTTGCCCATTTATCATCAAGGCTTGTCGCATCAAGTGCTTTCAAAGCGCTGCCACGAATGACCGGCACTTCATCGCCCGGGTACTGATATTTCGTGAGCAATTCTCTTACTTCCATTTCAACGAGATCGACGAGTTCCGGATCGTCAACGGCATCAATTTTATTCAAAAAAACGATCATCGCAGGCACGTTGACCTGACGTGCAAGCAATATATGTTCTCTCGTTTGTGGCATAGGTCCATCGACGGCGGAAACGACGAGAATGGCACCATCCATCTGGGCTGCTCCGGTTATCATGTTTTTTATGTAGTCGGCGTGTCCGGGGCAATCTATGTGTGCGTAGTGCCTCTTGTCCGTTTCATATTCAACGTGTGAAACGTTTATCGTTATACCTCTTGCCTTTTCTTCTGGGGCCTTATCGATTTGATCAAATGGAACGAATTCCGATTCTCCCTTCATAGAAAGAATTTTGGTTATCGCGGCCGTGAGTGTGGTCTTACCGTGATCTATATGTCCTATCGTCCCGATGTTAAGATGTGGTTTGTTTCTTACAAATTTCTCCTTTGCCATTTAATTCTACCTCCTTGAAAAATTATTTAACTTTTATGATTTTATCGACAAAATTTTGAGGAACTTCAGAATAGCGCGAAAATTTCATCGTGTAAACTGCTCTTCCCTGACTTAAAGATCTCAAGACCGTTGCGTAACCAAAAAGTTCTCCTAACGGGACAAGCGCTTTTATTATCCTCGCATTACCGCGATTATCGAAACCCGTTATTTGTGCTCTTTTTGAATTTAGATCCGCAACGACATCGCCCATGTATTCAGTTGGTGTGGTTATCTCAAGTTCCATGATCGGTTCCATCATCTTCGGCTTACCTTTAGCCAAAGCTTCTTTCGTGGCAAGAGAACCGGCTATCTTAAAGGCTATTTCCGAAGAGTCAACTTCATGATAAGAGCCATCGTAAAGCGTTGCTTTGACATCGACAACTGGATATCCGCCAAGGCTACCCGAAGAAAGGGCTTCTTTTATTCCTTCTTCTATTGCAGGGATGTATTCTTTCGGAATTGTTCCCCCGATTATTTTATTTTCAAATTCAAATCCTTTTCCTCTTCCCAAAGGTTCAAACTTGACCCTTACATGTCCGTATTGACCTCTTCCACCACTTTGCCTTATGTACTTGCCTTCAGCATCGACTGGAACGGAAATGGTTTCCCTGTATGCAACCTGAGGCTTGCCAACCTGAGTTTTAACGTTGAATTCACGCAAAAGTCTGTCTATGATTATTTCAAGATGCAATTCACCCATACCGGCAAGAATCGTCTCTCCACTTTCCAAATCGACCGAAACTCTAAAAGTCGGATCTTCATCCATCAACCTTCCAAGCGCATCCTTCAACCTTTGCTCATCGTCTTTACTCTGAGGCTCGACCGCTATCGATATGACAGGATCAGGTACTTCAAGAGATTCGAGTATTATGGGATCATCTTCATCGCAAAGCGTATTTCCCGTTGTCGTATTCTTCAAACCTATACAGGCAACTATATCACCAGGACCCGCATAATCGATGTCTTCTCTTTTATCGGCGAACATCAAAAGCAAACGAGATATTCTTTCTTTTGTTCTTTTGGTCGAATTGTAAACATAACTGCCCTTTTCAAGCACTCCGGAATATATTCTCAAATAAGTTAATTTCCCAACGTATGGATCCGAAAGTATTTTGAAGGCCAAAGCCGAAAAAGGGTCATCTGCCGATGGTGATCTGATGATCTCTTCACCATCTGGATCTTTTCCAGAAACAGGAGGAAGATCCAAAGGTGACGGTAAATAATCAACCGCAGCATCAATGAGAGGTTGCACCCCCTTATTTCTGAAAGAAGAACCACAAAGCACAGGGAAAAACCTTGATTCTATGGTTCCCTTTCTTATGACAGATTTTATCTTCTCGACAGGTACAACTTCGCCATCGAGATACATCTGAAGTATCTCGTCATCAAGGTCGGCAAGTTGGTTCATAAGTTCGTCTCTTAACTCTTCAACCTTTTCAACAAGGTTCGAAGGCACTTCGGAATATTTCATCTGCGTACCGAGATCGTCAATCCATCTTATGGCTTTCATGTTTATTACATCAACGACACCTTCAAATGCACTTTCCGATCCTATCGGGTATTGAATAACAAGCGGTTTTGCTCCGAGCTTATCTATCATCGATTTGACAGACATATCAAAGTCGGCTCCCATTTTGTCCATCTTGTTCATAAAGGCAATCCTCGGCACTTTATATTTCGATGCCTGACGCCATACAGTCTCAGATTGTGGTTCAACTCCGGCAGAAGCGTCAAAAACCGCTATTGCCCCGTCAAGTACTCTGAGTGAACGTTCTACCTCAATTGTGAAGTCCACGTGTCCGGGCGTATCAATGAGATTAAAGCGATGACCTTTCCAGTCAAAAGATATAGAAGCGGAGGTTATGGTTATACCACGTTCTCTTTCCTGAACCATCCAGTCCGTGGTGGTATTGCCATCGTCAACATTTCCCATCGCGTGTTTTTTACCAGAATAAAAAAGAATTCTTTCGGTAGTCGTTGTTTTGCCAGCATCTATATGCGCCATTATCCCTATATTTCTTAATTTTTCAAGTTGAAGTACTTTTTCAGGCATTTTTACGTTCATCACCATCTATAGTGGGCAAAGGCCCTGTTCGCTTCGGCCATCTTTTGCACATCCTCGCGCTTTTTAACGGCTGTCCCCGTGTTAGAATAAGCGTTGAGAATTTCCTCGGCTAATTTCTCACTTATAGGCCTTCCTTTCCTGGCTCTTGCGGCATCGACAATCCATCTTACACCCAAAGAAGTTTTTCTGGGATCCTGAACTTCTATTGGCACCTGATAAGTTGCTCCTCCGACTCTTCTCGGCCTGACTTCAAGAACTGGCGCAACATTTTCAAAGGCTTTTTTTAAAATTTCAAGCGGTTCTTTGCCACTCTTTTCTTTTATTATATCAAGAGCGGTGTAAAAATCTTTTTGGGCAACGCTTCTTTTACCATCCCACATTATCTTGTTTATGAATCTTGTGACCAATTCATCATGATAAACGGGATCAGGTGAAACTTTTCTTACTTCAGCCCTTCTCCTTCTCATTCTTAATACCTCCAAAGATCATGCAGTTTGCTTTTTTGGGCGTTTAACACCGTAACGGCTTCTTGCCTTTTTCCTGTTTTCAACACCCTGGGCATCCAACGTACCTCTTATTATCTTATATCTTATTCCAGGCAGATCCTTGACCCTTCCGCCCCTGACAAGCACAACTGAGTGTTCCTGAAGGTTGTGTCCTTCACCGGGAATGTAAGAGGTAACTTCAGCGCCATTCGTTAACCTTACCCTTGCTATTTTTCTTAAAGCAGAGTTAGGTTTTTTTGGCGTCATGGTAGAAACACGAATGCAAACCCCTCTTTTTTGAGGGTTCCCGCCAAGCGCCGGAGACTTACTTTTGGTTTTTAATCTTTCTCTTCCTTTTCTAATCAACTGATTAATAGTAGGCATTTGATGACTCTTTGCCTCCTTCAAATTCAAAATTTGTTAACGCTTAAGTATTCTACAACATAAATACATCCTCAGTCAAGCACTTTTTTAACGGCAAATTGTATATGGTATCTCAATCTCAATCCCTGTCTGTGTGCCATTTACTATGTGCCATGCGCCGTATTTCATTTGCTGTGTGTCCGCGCTGTTTTTCTATATGGTTTGTTTTCGCCCTTGCTGAATTTTGAGTATTTTCTTGAATTGTTTTGGCGTGAATCGTTTGAAAATTCACGAATTTTTTCTATCGCCCTGAACTCTCTTTTTCTGAAATTCTTTTCACTTATCTTCAAAAGTGCCGCGATAACATCGATGTCTAGAAATTCTTCAAGCAATGCTTTGGCTTTCTTAAGATACATTTTGTAGTTTTCGTCCATAAGTTCAACTTTGACACGGTTAACGAGAACTGATTGACTTTTGTCTTCAATCTCTTCGATCGAAGGTATCTCAAGTTTTTCTATCTTTGTTCTGGCATATCTTTCTATCTCATGTAATTTGTAAACTTCTCTGCCCGTTACAAATGTAAAGGAAAGACCTGACTTCCCCATTCTACCGGTACGTCCTATTCTGTGAATGTAATATTCGTTGTAATTTGGAAGATCGTAATTTATAACCATTTCAACGTTCTTAATGTCAAGTCCTCTTGCGGCCACATCAGTTGCAACGAGTATTTTCGTGTTTCTTGACTTGAAAGTGTTCATCACTTTATCCCGCTGGCTTTGCCTTATATCACCATGGATCGCATCAACGGAATAATGATTCTCCTTGAGAACGGTGACAAGATCATCAACGCCTTTTTTCGTGTTACAAAATATCATGGCGCTTTGCGGATCGTAAATGTCGAAGAGTCTGAAAAGCAATTCGCTCTTATCATTTTCTTTTACCAAAAAGTAATGTTGTTCGATATTTTCAACTGTCAATTCCTTTGAAGGTGCTTTTATGAATTCCGGAGATCTCTGAAATTTCTTTGTCAGATCTATTATAGGTTTTGGCATCGTTGCTGAAAACAAAACCGTTTGTCTTTCAGAAGAAGTCTCATTCAAAATTGTTTCTATATCTTCTATGAATCCCATGTCAAGCATATCATCGGCTTCATCGATCACGACCATTTTAACGTTGACCAGTTTGAGTGTTTTTCTTCTGATGTGATCAAGTATTCTTCCGGGTGTGCCAACGACTATCTGCGGCCCCTTTCTCAAAGCCTTTATCTGATAAACTATTTCCTGACCGCCGTAAACGGCCACAACTTTTTCTGGATCTGCGATCTTTCTGAACTCATCTGCAACCTGAATTGCAAGTTCCCGTGTTGGACATAGGACAAGAATCTGAAGATTCTCTCCTTTAAGACTTTCAATTGCTGGCAAAGCGTAAGCAAAAGTTTTCCCTGTCCCCGTTTGTGCCTGTCCTATTACATCTTTCCCATCGAGAATTGCGGGAATCGTCATCGATTGTATAGGGGTTGCCTCGTCAAATCCCATTTTTTCCAACGTTTTTAATGTCTTTCCCGACAGATTTAAATCTGAAAATTTACTCATGCTTTCTTCCTTTCCTTTTCACAAATACGGAATGATTATACAGGTAAAATAATTCGTTAACAATTTCTATCTATTAAGAATTAGTTAACAAAGGTCGCCTCGTTAGAGACGACCAAAGCCACCACTTACTTGTGACATGCTCCCATCACTTATAGAAGTGGGAGTTTCTCGCTTAAAAAGGGTTAAATTCTCACTGCTTTACTTCCGTCCATCTTGGAGTAAACGGATAAGCATCTATCGGGCTTATGCTTTGTATGTATTCTTTGACCACATCCGCAAGCACATAGCCTGTATTGTAAGATTGAGCATTTTTAAGCATCGAGTAGTTGTCTCCACCGTTTGCCATGTAATCGTTTGTCGCTATAGTGTATATTTCATCCGGATCTATCGGCTTACCCTGTAAAAGTATATCTTTAACGCCATCAGGAGTTACAGTGTAGGTCAGACCCCATTCGTTCAACCTTGCACCGGTATCTTGTGGGTGCGCTACCGCTCCCCATTGAATTGCCTTCAAAAGATCGGATCCCTTTATTTTCAATATGACAATTGTGTTTCCAAACGGAAGTACGGTTAAAACCGTTTTGTAGGTTATCGTACCTGCCGGAATAGGGGCGCGAATTCCTCCACCGTTCATGAAAACCGCTTGAATTCCCATACTCTGGAATTTCCAGGCAATGGCATCCGTTATCAAATGGCCTATGAGAGTATCTGATTTTCTTGGACTATCATTTGCGTTGGCAAAATCAACCTTTGAAAATCCTACTGGTTCGTTCAACTTTTTCGATCCGACAAGTTGATAGGCCGTCAAAAGATCTTTTACGGCTTCATCCGGTTTTACATCTTTAGAGACCGTTATCAATTTGTACGTGTAATTTGTTACCTTTCCATTTTCCACGATCAAATCAAGCCGCGCTATGTATTTTGAATAAGATCCAGCCTGAATTATCAAAGTGCCATTGACGTCAAGAGGAGAGGTAACGGCCGTATGGCTATGACCATCGAGTATAGCCGCCAGTCCTGAAACACTTTGGGCAAGGGATATACTTCCACCGTAAGGACTGTTGGCAGGATCGAGTTTTTCAATTCTCGAAACAACAGATGGACTACCGGCCACACTTTGTTCGCTGTATCCCAAAATACCAAGGTGTGTCAATGCTATGACTATGCCATCCGGCCCCACCATCTCGTGAAGTTTTGGAACGTATTGCTGGGCAACAGCATCGGGAGATAAAAAATCGTAACCCTTTACATACTCGGGGTTGCCTATGTATTCAGTTGTCTTTGTCGTTAAACCGAGAATTGCAACTTTTAGATCTGGAAAGTTTTCGATTATGTAAGGATCACCGAGAGTCTTGTCTGTGCCCTTGTAGACTATGTTAGCGGAAAGAAACGGAAAATCGGCCCATGCCATTTGTCTTGAAAGCACTGACCACGGATGATCAAATTCGTGATTGCCTATTGCCATTGCGTTAAGTCCCATCATATCAAGCGCAAGAATATCCGGCCTCGCGTAAAGCATATCAGATTCTGGGACACCTGTGTTAATATCGCCAGCATCAAGGAAAAGAAAATCCCATCCGTTTGACTGCGCTTCAGTTCTGATTTGATTTACAATCGTTGCCATAGCCGCAAATCCGCCGTAATTGCCGTAAGGCCATGCATGTCCGTGTGTGTCGTTGATTTCGAGGATGACAAGATGCGCCGACATTGCCATAACAGCCACGATCAAAAGCAAAATCGTGAAAATCACGAAACTTCTTTTCATAATCCTACCTCCCTTGTAAAATTAAAATCCAGCCTTAACTCATCTTGTTCAGATGAACACTGGATTTCGTCATGTATGGTCGGGGCGACTGGAGTTGAACCAGCGACCCCCTGTGCCCAAGACAGGTGCGCTACCTCTGCGCTACGCCCCGCATCACGGAAAAAGTATACCATAAGATATTCAAAAAGGCAATAGTTGATGTGCCCTTTCAGTTTCAGTCCAGATTTTGCAGCACTATTTTGTCTCTCTTTTTTAATTTCAGAATTTCCGACGCTCTGCCGGCACTTGAAGATATTTCGATGTAATTTGAACTGTCGGCGTGGGCAAGAATTAATTCATGTTTTCCTTCAGAATAATTATTCGCCAGAATTGCCCTTTTCCCATTTACAAGCATGTAGTTCCCGGATATGCCGGCTTTTTGAAGATCCTTTAGTCTTATCGTCGTTTCTATATTTCCAAAGCCATCGATGTACGCCACGGCACTTTCCACCTTACCCGCGTCAACAAAAACACCTTCGATTTTTATGGCTTTAAGATCTTTAACACTTCGCCCAAATTCATCCGGTGTTGTTCCTTTATCAAGGTAAGCAGCGGCCGGCGCGAATATGTCTCTTCCATGAAACGTAGAAGAAGGCGGATATTTGTACATGTATTTTGGATTTTCTATCAAATGGGCTGATTTTACGCTTTTCAACTCTATTAGCCTTGTGAGCACACCGTTGTCCGGTACCACACAGTATTTTTCGTCTATATTTGCGATAATTGGCCTTCTGTCAGTTCCAACTGTCGGATCGACAACACAAAGCAAAACAGATCGCCGCGGAAGATCATCGAAAACCCTTTCAATCACGTGAGATGCTTCTTCCACGTCGAATGGCTCTATGTCATGGGTTATGTCTATAACTTTGGATTCCGAAGAAATCGAGTATATAACACTTTTGGCAACTCCGACGTAATAAGATTTGTACCCCCAATCTGAGATGAAAAATATCATTTTACCCTCCAGGCATTTCAACTACTTTTTTCTGTTCTCGATCACGACGACGGCCACAACCATTCCGTTGTCATGGGAAAGAGATGCGTGGACAAAATCAAAATCGTATTTTTCTTTTAAAGTATCAACAACTTCATTTTCAAAAAGATGTATTGCTCCCAGATCATCCGAAACAAAAGAAAGGTCGGACAGTTCAATGTCCCTTATGCCAGTCCCCAAAGCCTTAAAAAAAGCCTCTTTAAGTGCAAATCTACCAGCCAAAAACTCTTTGGTTTGGCGCTTTTGCCACAATTTCATCTCTTCTTCGGAAAATATTCTCTTTGTCAATTTTTCATCAACCCTTGAAATCTCGAGAATATCAATTCCTATTCCTTTTATCATTTCAAATGCTCCATGACATTGTAATCAAGATCGAGATGCGAAAGGTATTCCTTCGTTATAACGGCAAGATAAACATAGATATATATCGTCAAAGTTAAAATTGAAAGCATCAAAAAAACAACGCCGTTTCTTTTTTTAAATGACGCAACACTTGATGATGAATTGTTTATATGATGATTTATATCATCTTCTATCAACTGGTGAACGTAAAATCTTTTTGATATCACATCGACAAGAAGCACAAGAAAGAAAAAATTGATCAACACCGCCAACACAATAGGCGTTGGTATGTAAAGGTTTTTGAGATTTATCGTGTATATCGAACCCATTAAAAATTCAAAAAAGCCCGAAAGCAGAAAAAGCCAGTAATAACTTATCGCGGTAGTGGGAAAATCATCCAAATCTTTTTTAAGATCGCCAGGGATGTTTTCGACATACGATTTGTAAAGCGCTTTTTTGTGCTTCATATGATCATCCACTGATCTTGAGATTTTGTACATCACGTAATAAATGACAAACGGAACAAAGATCGAAAGGATTATCCAGATGTAATTAATCGAATTTTTAATATCCTGTTCATGATACTCTTCCATTTTATCCATTTAAATCACAAAAAGGGGAACATTCATTTCCGCTTCGGATAGTCCTCCGTGTTTTCCTTTCATCTGATGTTCATTTCCGGTATATTTTACCACAAATGAATAATCATTCCTTGGAACGGCTATGAGATCACCTATGCGCGTTGTCGATTTAGGATTAGGAATGCCAGGACCAAATAATCCTTCATCGAGAAATTCCATTGAAGAATGAAATTCAACGTTCGATCCAAAGGTTCGTTCACCTTCATCGATGGTCTTTTGCGGATCTTTCGTGTAGAGATACATGATTCTCGGCTCTCCCGTAGGTAAAATTTGTAAAGTAGAGACAAATTTATCTTCCGATTTTATGTGATACTCATGTTGCCATGGTGTGTGAATCTGACCGTGATCGGCCGTTATGATAAAAACGGTATCATCTCTTACTTTATCTGAAAGTCTTTCGTAAACGATATCTTCAAAAGTTTTGAGTACAAGTCTGGATTCTTCCATGTACTCCTCGGAAAATGGCCCATAAATGTGTCCCATGGCATCAACCATAGGCCAGTAAGCGTAAATGTAAGAAAACTTTTCAGATTCAAGACTATTTCTGAGTTTAACCATCATATCGATTATGTCAAAATAACCCTGAACGGCAGCGCCACGATCGTGAATCTTGGAAAGACCGCTTTCTTTGAAAGAGGAAGGTATTATTATAAGTGGATTCGCGCCGTAGTTTCTTAAAGATTCGTATATGGTTTTAACATCGAGAAAAGTTGAAGGATTTGCGCCTCTCGATATCAAAGTGTCACGTGGCATTCCTATCGGTGAAAAATCTATCATGTTTGCAAGGGTACCGAACTCTTTAAGGTAAAGTATGTATCCTAACATGCCATGCTCAATCGGAGAGGCAGCTGTCGCGAGTGTTGTAAGCACGTTAACCGTCGTCGAAGGGAAGATAGACGATATTTTCTTAGGCTTTCCTATGTATCTAAAATTCGACTTCTGAAAAAGTTCCAAAGCGGCATCGTATCCTAAAGCATCGATCAAAATCATGACAACCCGCTTTGCACTTTCAAATTTCGGCCCAAGATATTCTTTCGGCAAAGGCTTGTGCAATGGCACGATACCGAATTTCGAGACGATTGAATTTATCAAACCCAGCAAGGATTTTTCGTAATCTACTCTCATCCCTTCACCGATCCTTGCGTTAAACCTCCGACTATAAATCTTTGCAAACTTATAAATAGCGCCAATATAGGAATCATTCCGATCAATGCCGCCGTTGTTATAAGACCCCAATTGGACGAATACTGACTAGTCGCGAAGGTTTGCAAGCCAACGGCAAAAGTGTAATGATTTATACCGGACATGATTATGGATGCAAGTATGTAATCGCCGTAGTTTCCTATAAAACTCAGAATAACCGTAACCGCAAGTATCGGGGCAGAAAGCGGAAGTATTATCCTCCAGAATGTTTGAAATCTCGTTGCTCCATCAACCATGGCGGCTTCTTCGAGTTCGGTTGGAATTGTATCGAAAAATCCTTTTATAAGCCATGAATTGAATGCAATTCCGCCGCCTATGTAAAGGAAGGCAAGACCGCCAAGAGAATTAAGACCGAGGAACGGTAAAAATTGGCCTATGTAATTCAGCAAAAGGTACAGAGCAACCATTGCCATCATCGTTGGAAACATCTGTATAAGCAGTATACTTATCAAGCCATATTTTCTACCGGAAAATCTGAGACGTGAAAATGGATATGCCATCAAAGCAGAAAGTAAGACGGTTATCACGGCAGCGCTGCCGGCAACGATTATGCTGTTCAACAACCATAAGAGGAAAGGTGGCAAATATTTTACCTGCCAGTCTTGAGTCAAATAATAAGAGGTATTGTTTATGGAATTCAATCTCCCGCTTATGTCTTTGAAATAAGGCAACGCTGCGAGTTCGTTCGTTCTTCTTGAAACTATTCCAAGTGCCGGCGCTATGGTGGAAACGTATTGATTCTGGTAGAGGTTGTTCATGGCGTTTAATTCATTAACGCTGAATGGAAATCCAAGCAGATTTATGTCTATGTAAGCGTTACTTCTTTCTTTGAGGTTTGATATGTAATTACCATATTGAGCGTTGAAAGTGTTGAATTGTGACGTTGTTTGCAAAGTAAGGTTAATTGTGTCAATCAATTTTTGCGTGTTAAAAAACTGATCGTACCGAGACGAAGGAGGAATAGGCTGGATATCTTTGTAAATCGAAGAATTCACAAGCGTACCGTAATACGCGTTGAGATCGCTTAAAAAAGCTGTGGCACTTTCAAAATCACCTATTTTTGCTTCATCGGTCTTTATAACAGGCACCATCAAGATAGTTTTAAAGTACAAAGAAGATAAGGCTATTTTAGAGTTTATGTCATTTATTTTCTGCTGCATGGGCGGTATCTCGGATGAAATCTCCGAAATTGTTTTGTTCATTTGAGGTACTTCGGAGGCTATCTTATCATATTTTTGAGTCGAAGCATCGTAATTTTGAAGAACCGACAAAGACATCGAAAGACCCGATTGCAATTTCAAAAGCGCTATTGGAAGGGAGGATTTGACATTCGAAATCGCATTCGAACTCATATTCGTGAATATCAAAGATTGATTGTTTTGGATGTATTCAAGATCATCAAGAATTTTTTGAACCTGTGCCGTTATAGAATCAAAAACATGATATTTCGAAGAGATGCCAACCCAATTTTTGATCTGAGATATGTAAGATGAAACATCGTAGAAAACTCCGCTTTGTGTTGAAGGCGCGGTTTTCCCATTCAACACACCTTTCATGACGGAGATCATGTCATCAATTGCCATAGCAGTTGGCACTATGTTGTTTGAAAAGATGGAAACTTGAGACGCATCGTAAGACATAGCACTAAGTAAAGCGGTGGAACTTGCCATCATCGTGCTCAATTGGGTTTGAAGCGTTGAATAAGTGTTGTTAAGATTTGTGAGCGAAGATTGAAGTGTGCCTGTAAGATCATTTCTTACGCTTTGAACTTTCGAAATGGCATCGTTAACACTTTTATCGTAAACGGCTTGAGCGGAGTTAACCTTTTGAATCGAAGCAAAAACCAAAGTTTTTATGTTTTGAAGTCGCTGGGATACGGTGGAAGGAAGAGTGTTGGAAAGGTTTATCGTGTCCATGTTTATCCGTCTGAGATAAACAGGTGCAAACCACTGACCGTAATTGAAAGTTCCATTTTTAAGGGAATCTACAGTTTCTTGATAGGCTCCAACGAGATCCTTTGCTGTTTTGCCATCCGCGTTATTTTCCAAAAGCATTTGTGAAACTTCTCCTGGTACATTGGAAATCGATGGCAAAACTGTGGCCATGGCATTCGTGTAAGTTGCCCTTGTCGTTAAGATATCAGGAAAATACTGGCCTGCTATTTCTATCGCCCGTTGCGTTTGAGAGGCTTTGACCGTGTTTAGAGTATCGTAAAGGCCTGCCAGTTTGTAATTTTGATCGAGCGCGTTGAATTTATTTGAAAGATACGCGGAAAATGTCGAAAGATATGTCATATCCATTCCGGCATTTGATTTGACATTTTCAATTGCCTCCGACTCCGCTTTAGGAATGAAATTGACAGAAATCCAAGAAGCGTCTGATGTTATCGAATCGTTCATCTTGGAGGTGCCTTTGAAATAACCTTCAAACGCGCTGAAATTACCGTTTAGAGTGTTTAAAATTTCTCCTTTGCTCATCTTGTTGTAAGGACTTCCAAGGCTGTAGATGTTCGATATCTCGTTGTATAGAGCGGGAACATTTTTTCTTTCGAGAATCAGATCAACGTAATTTTGCCACGTGGTCTGGTCTGAGAACAGATCCGGACTTATAGAAGAATTGTCCCTTCTTATAGATGTTGTGAAAATCCATAGAATTGGAAATAAGACTACCGCTATGACAACTATGATTAGTATGTGTCTTACAGGATGAACTTTAAACATCATTTGTTCACCTCTTCAAAAGAACCTGACAATTTGAAGTTTATAGCGCTGATGATGGCTATTATAACAAAAATAAGTATTGATATCGCAGCCGCAAGGCTATAATTTCTTCCTGAAACGCCTCCAAATGCCAGATTATACGTGTAACTTAGAAGTATATCTGTTTGTCCGGCAGGAGTTATTGAATTTGGAATCGGGGGGTTGCCTCCCGTTAAAAGATATATGACGTTGAAATTGTTGAAGTTAAAGGCAAATGATGCTATAAGCAAAGGTGCGAGGGGGGTCATCAAAAGTGGAAAGGTTATCGTCCAAAAAGAATGCCATTTGGAAGATCCGTCTATAGAAGCCGCTTCATATAGATCGCTGGGTATAGATTGGAGAGCTCCCAGGGATATAACCATCATGTATGGGAAACCTAACCATGTGTTGACCAAAAACAGCGCGACTTTTGCCCAGAAAGCATCGCCAAACCAATTTATCGGCGCTAAGTGTAACCATTCTCCCAAAAATATCCTGTTTATTATTCCAAAACTCACGTTAAAGAAGCCTACCCTGAATATTATTATGGAAATAAACGCGGGTATTGCCCATGGAATTATGAGTAAAGTTCTGTAAATCGTTCTCAACCTCATCTGCCTGTTGTTCAAAATCACGGCAAGAATCAATCCAACTGCAAAGGTAAAGAAAACACTCAGCGCAGCCCATTCAAATGTCCATATAAAAACCGTCAAAAACGGAGAAGTTATCTGCTTGTTTGTCAAAAGAGATCCAAAATTCGAAAAACCAACGTTACCGTAATAGCCGATTATCATGGTCTGTTTGCCGGTGTTGGGATCTACATTCCAAAATGCATAATCGTGTTCGACGACAGGTTGATTAGTCATCGTGTTGACAAGCACTGTTTTCTCGACGTTATGACCATTTTCCACAACAGGCATGGTTGAAAGCGTGTATTCGTACTTTGCGGTTACCAATTTGTTAAAGCCATATGTGGTTGTAAAAAAGAGAGTGCCAAACTGAGAGTTTATGAATTCGGTGTTGCTCAATTCCGGTCCGTAATTTAAATTGAAAAATTTCAAATTCGGAAAGGTTGTTTGATCCGAGGGACTGTAAAAATAATTGTAATTTTGACCGTCAACCGAAATCGCTATTATCTGTGAAGGATCTTTTAAAGACCTTACAATTGAATAATTAACGCCGTTTATAGAAATCGATCCATTTGTTATCATCTCAAAATTGCTTACGTATTTGGCCTTGCCGGTTTTAATCGGAGAATTGGCTATATACAAATTTCCATTGGAATCTTTCAAAAGCATCACGAAATCATCAGTTGGTTTGTAATCTTTGTAAAGCGTGTAAACGGAATAATTGAAAAATTTTGGATTGGGACTTATAACTATTGTATCAAGCATTATGTTGACAGCCTGATCTCGCGTCCACATGTATCCCGTTTCATAATTCTGAAACGCGAGTTGAACGGTGAAATATATCGGATAAACGGTGAGGATCATCAATATTATGATCGCAGGGATCATGTATTTGAAAGGATATCCTTTTGGATTTATAAGCGCGTAATCTATAAAGATAAGCAACAACACGACTATAACACCAAGCGCGTAAGAACCATTTGCCATCAAAAGCGTTATCACCCAGGCAAGTATTGCATCTATGACCGCGACAGATATCCACATAATCGTCTTTTTTAACAAATTAATCCCTCCGTGATAAATGTAAGGCGGGGCAATCCCCGCCTTACAATTTTATTTTATTTAGATATCGCTTGCTGTATCTGCTGAACTGCCGTCGTTAAAGCGGCCTGCGAAGATTCCTTACCGCTGATGGCAAGGTCTATAGCGTTGGTCCATGCATTCCACACAGAAGCCATTTGTGGAATATTTGGCATAGGAGTCGTGTTGCTTAAAGCATCGACAAATCCTTTAAGCCATGGCGCGACTGTCTCGGCTTTGGCGGCAACATCGTAGCGTGCAGGAATTCTCGGATCCGCCTGCCAGATTTTGTACATAGTATCAGGTGTGTTTATGTAATCCGACATGAATTCCATTGCCTGAATCTGATTGGGAGATTTAGAACTTATCATAAAACCCTGAACGCCAACAAATGGTTTTCCGCCGGGTATCGGTGCAACTCCGAAATTGATACCGGCCTGTTGAACCGCGGGTACTTCCCACTCGCCATTTATCATCATGGCAGCCTTACCAGATGTGAAAAGATTAGCCGCAGTGTTGTAATCTTCACCCTGCGGGATAATTCCGGAAGTAAAGAACTTCACTATGTAATTTAGTCCTGCAACTGCTCCGGAATTGGCAAGTCCTACATCATTTGGATTAAGAGAACCGTTCGAATTTGTCCCGAATACGTAACCACCGAATCCTTGAATAAATGGAGCAGAAAAGTATGGATCACCGTAGACAGCATACGCAAGTCCGTAAAATCCGCCTGCTGTCATTTGCTGCGCCATAGTGAAAAGTTGATCTGGAGTCGTTGGTGGATTTGTGACGTAATCTTTGTTGTAGAACAGAGCGAGCACATCTATACCGTAAGGAAGCCCATAAAGTTTACCGCCGTAAGAGAAAGCCTGAAGAGACGTAGGAGCAAATTGTTTTAATTGATCGGATGAAAGGAAAGTGATAGGAGTTAAAAGTCCATCTGCTGCCAATTCTCCGACCCAATCGTTTGCGCCAACTATTATGTCTGGCCCTTCATTGGCCGCGGCAGCCGTGATGAATTTGCTTCTTATGTCACCGAAGTTCATTTCTACAACTTTAACAGGTATACCGTAAACAGCCTGAAATTCATTACCGAGTTGTTTCAAAATTGGGGCCCTCGTAGAATCTGCCCAGATAAGTAACTGTCCAGGAACAGCGGCAAAAACACTCATCGTCAAAAGTGCAAGAATGACGACTGTAAGCACTACCAAACGCTTCATCTGAATTCCTCCCTTCAAAATATGAATTTAAGGTAAATTTACCTTGACAGGCAAATAATATAATACCACTAAAGTCATTTTATTTCAATAGGTGGCAAAGATGAAAACGATTTAGAATCGCTCGGTGTCTGTCTTTGCAAAGTGTCGGCTTCGGATGTCCATTTACACTTCACTTTTTCCATACCTTACCGGCTACGTGTTGCGTGCCATTTTTGTTGTAAGTCGATCCTGTGTTAAAATTCCATTGGTGATACGTTTGGAAAGCACAAAATTTTGGAATTTCACAAAAGAATATTCACTTATAACGATAGGAGATCTCATAACCGCAATCGGTGTAGTAGCCTTTCTCATACCTTACAACATAGCGGCGGGAGGTGCAAGTGGTCTTGCGATAATTCTTCATGGTCTTGTGCCTTTGATCCAAATCGGTGTATGGATGTACATAATAAACGGAATTTTGATACTCATGGCCATTTTGATCCTTGGCATAGATTTCAGTTTCAAAACGATATATTCGACATTTTTACTTTCCTTTTTCGTGGATCTTTTCAACAACATATTTCCAATACCGGTTTACAACGGCGGAGATTTGATGCTTGCAACGATCTTCGGATCGATAATAACGGCCTTTGGCATGGCAATAGCCTTCTCGCAAAATGGAAGCACGGGCGGAACGGATATAGTCGCAAAACTTTTCAACAGATTTTTTGCCATGCCACTCGGCCAGGGAGTTTTGATTGCAGATGTCGCAATAGGTGTGCTTTCCGGTTTCCAATATGGCATAAACATAGGAATGTACGCCATTCTTGCCATAGTTTTAAATGGACTGTCAATAGATTTCCTCATGCGCGGTATGGAAATGAACAAACAACTTTTCATAATCTCAGCCAAAAACGACGAAATATCTGATTACATTGTTAAAAAAATGAGTCATGGCGTTACTTACGTCCCAACAGTAGGTGCGTACACAAACGAAGCGTACAAAATGATAATGGTTGTCATCAAAAGGAGAGAAGTGGCAGAACTTTTGAGTGTTATAAAACAGATAGATCCCAAAGCCTTTGTCATAGTTGAAGACATAGACAAAGCCTTTGGAGAAGGGTTTAACGATATAAGCAAATTGTGAGGTGTAACATGATCTACCAGATATTCATTGACAGATTTGCAAGTTCAGATCAAAAATATCAGACCAAATCATGGGATTTGCCAATCGAAGGTGCGACAAACGAATTTTACGGAGGAAATCTTCGCGGTGTTATTTCGAAAATAGATCATATAGCCAATCTCGGATCAAGTGCGATTTACATTACGCCTATTTTCGATTCAAAAACGTATCACAGATACGATACGCTTGATTACTTTCAAATAAGTCCTATGGTCGGAGACGAAAAAGATCTTGAAGAGTTGGTAAGAGTCTTTCATTCAAGAGGGATAAAAGTTTTCCTCGATGGCGTTTTTAATCATGCAAATTCTGACGCCGAAATAGTTTCAAAGATGGGAACAAACAAAAGATGGAGAGGCTTCGGTGAACTAACGGAATTAGATCTTGACAGACCTAATGTCATGGAATTTATCTTAAAAGTTGTAGAATACTGGATGAAAAAAGGCATAGACGGATTTAGAATCGACTGTGCCAACGATGTTGGAATGGATCATCTTGATCGCATTATGGGTAAGATTCACGAATTCGGCGGACAGATGATAGGCGAGGTGATGACCTATGCCAAAGACTGGATGGGCCACATGGATGGGGTGATGAACTACTTTTTCAGACAATCAACACTTTCTATTCTAAATGATGAAATTACCACAAACGATTATGTTACCGCTTTGAACTGGATGGTTGACGAATATCCCCAAGATAAGTTACTTAATTCATGGACTATCCTTTCTTCACATGATACGCCAAGACTTTCTTACGTATTTGGCAACGAAAAAAAGGTACGTTTGGCGATAGCAATTCAAAATGCCTTCCCAGGAATTCCTATGGTTTATTACGGTGAAGAAGTTGGAATGAATGGCGGTCCTGATCCATTTAACAGATCTCCTATGAATTGGAATCAAAAAGACGAAAGATTCGAATTTTACCGGAAAATGAGCAATTTAAGAAAAACATTTGATGTACTTTCAAACGGGAAAACCAAAATATGGATGGCAGGAGATATCCTGTCTATCTTGAGATATGACAAATGGGAGAAGTTCATGCTTTTTGTCGCTAACCCTACCGGTATGACGAGCGTTTCAAATGTCATGATACCGTATTCGTACGCTTATGATGGATTGGAGATGAAGGATATGATCTCAAATCGTGTTGTGAAAATTGGTGCCGGTTCTGTTTCAATCGATCTCGAACCGTTCAATTTTTCCTTCTTTGTTCCGAAAGACGATATATCGAACTATTCTTTTTTCAAACACAGATGAAGATCGCAGCCGTAGTCGTAACTTACAACAGGATAAACTGGCTCAAAAAAAACATCGATGCACTTTTGTCTCAAACAAGAATTCCGGATGAGATAATCGTCGTTGATAATGCAAGTACGGATGGCACATACGATTTTTTGAAAAATCTGTCTAAAGTTAAATTCAAAAGGCTTGAAGAAAACATCGGGGGTGCCGGAGGATTTGCGTATGGCCTGAAATGTGCGATCGATGACGAAGCGGATTGGGTTTGGATGATGGATGACGATGCACTTCCTTACAAAAATGCTCTCGAAGCACTTGAATATGCCATTTTAAAAAATCAAAATTCGAACGTAGGCGTTTTTCTCAGCAAACTGACGGATAAAGATAACTCAAAATCGTCAAATAAGACATCTTCTGCTCTGACGGGTACTTTTGTGGGTTTTGCGGTAAAAAAAGAGGTTGTCGAAAAAATTGGCCTTCCTGACTCAGAATTCTTCATTTACGCTGACGATTACGATTATTCCATGAGGATAAAAAAGGCCGGATACAAGATGATGAGAGTGCATTCAAGTTTGATAGAACACAAAGACTGGATAAAGCAAAAGCGTATTTTTCGCTTTCCGTTTTCAAAGCCAAATGTTCCTCCATGGAAAACTTATTATCTTTTCAGGAATCCAATTCTTGCAACTAAAAATTTTAAAACGGTAAATTTAGGCATTAAACTTTACCTGTCAATTGATAGATACATATGGTCATACGTTTCTCCGGAATCAAAACCCTATATATTTAGAGGATTCAAAGATGGTTTACATGATGTGAAGGGCAAAAAAATAGATCCTAAAAAGCCATTACTTTCTTGAAATTTGCCCTATCGCGACGAAATGGGCGGCCGTGCTTTTGGGAATAAATCTGAGTGCGAAAGCCGTAATTTTGTTTACAAAGCCCGGTAAAACGATCAATTTACCTCTCTTCAAGCCTTTATAACCTATAAGCGCTACTTTTTGTACGTTCATGCTTTTTACGCTGAAGGTGTCTGCGCTCGTAAGACCTATACGCTTTTGAAAATTTGTGTCAGTTGGTCCGGGACACAGAGTCGTCACAGAAACGCCCGTACCTTTCAACTCTTCGTTGAGCGCAACCGAGAAGGACAAAACGTAGGCTTTTGTAGAATAATAAACGTTCATGTAAGGCCCAGGTGGAAAGGCAGCAAGAGAAGCAACGTTGAGCACCTTACCTTTGCCGTTTTTGATCATCGGTGACACCAAAAGCCATGTCAAATGTGTAAGTGCCGTAACGTTAACCTGTATCATATCAAGAGATGTTTTCAAATCAGTGTTTATAAAAGCGCCATAACTTCCGAAACCAGCATCGTTGACAAGTACGTCAGCATTCAATTCCATTTTTTTCAACTCATCAAAAATCTCATCCGGAGCGGAAGGCATTGAAAGGTCTTTTGGAATGATAAAAGCAGATATTCCGAATTTATCTGACAGATCTTTCGCAATTTTTCTCAATTCAGATTCATTTCTCGATACAAGTACCAAATCTCGGCCATCTTTTGCGAATAATTGCGCGAGTTCCTTTCCTATACCGCTTGATGCGCCGGTTATAAGCACAACATCTTTCATCGTCTCTCTCCTTGCATGATCAAATATCAACGGAATTATATCACATAACGGTAACAAAAGCAGCGCGTCGCTCGTAGTACGTGGCTTGTGGGAAAACACAATGCGATCCCGCGTCAAGTGCGGGATGGAGGAGGAGAAAGAGTATATCTCAATTTTTTCTTAAAAAATTTTGGACTTCATCTCTTGTGGGAAATGAATCGCCGGCGCCTTTTCTTGTAACAGAAATCGCAGAAGCCGCCATTGCAAATATACAGGCACTTTTCATATCCGCTTTTTCCGAAAGCGCAACAGCCATGGCCCCATTAAAACAATCACCCGCGCCTGTCGTGTCGACGGAATCAACTTTGAAAGATTTAAGATTCAAAAGTTCATCATTCTCGATGATATAAACGCCTTTAATCCCTGCTTTGACAACTACCTGTGGCCCCTTCAATTGAAGATTTTTAATTTTTTCTTCGAGCGTTTTGCCATTGGCAATTTGCGAAATTTCTATCTCATTTGGAGTTATGTAATCAACACAACTTAGAAGGGTATCCGGTATTTTTCTGGCCGGAGCGGGATCAAGGATAACCTTAATGCCATTGTCATGGGCAATTTTTGCTGTTTTTTCCACGACACCAAATGGGATTTCAAATTGAAGCATCAAAAACATCGCATTTTTTATCACATTCTTAGAGTTTTCCAAAATCGATTCATCTATTTTTCCATTTGCACCCGCATCAAGAATTATGGAATTTTCTCCAGATCCGCTGACCCAAATATTCGCAACGCCTGATGTACCATCTATTTTTTTGATCGACTCTGTACTAACATTGACATTTTTGAGTGAGTTGATCAAAAAATCACCAAAAAAATCCGTTCCCACGGCTCCTACCATCTCGACATTACCGCCAAGTTTTGCGACCGCAACAGATTGGTTTGCCCCTTTTCCTCCTTGATGAATCTCAAAACCAGTGCCATTTATCGTTTCTCCAGGTTTGGGAAATTCTTTTGTGAAACTCACAAGATCAACATTTATGCTTCCAAAAACGACAATTTTAGACATTTTACCTCCAAAAATTCTGCAAAGTAAATTCGTGACCTCCCCACCACTTATAGAAGTGGGAGAATTCTTGCGCAAAAAAGGTTAAATTATAAAACAGGCATCAAAAAGATGCCTGTTTTGTTGAAACTACTTAGTCTCCACTTGCTATCCACTGATTGACCGTATCTTTTGTAACTGGGAATAACGGCATCGAAAGACTCGTTGGAGATATACTTAAGCCGTTTACGATGAAAAAGGCAGCGGAAACTCCAAGGGCAGCCATTTTGTATGGTTGTTGTGCTATATCAACTGCTTCGGTACCATCTTTAACAGCCTGTATTCCTTGAGGTATTCCATCACCACCGATAACTGTTATTCCAGTTCTTCCGGCAGCCTTTATCGCCTGAATTGCGCCAAGCGCCATCTCGTCGTTTTCCGCAATAACGGCATTTATATCCGGATGAGCAACAAGTATTGACTCCATGACAGACATAGCAGTTGCCATATCAAATTGGGCCGTCTGGTTTGCAACGATTTTGATATTTGGATATTGTGAAAGATAATCCATTATCCCTTTGGACCTATCACGCGTTGCAGAAGCCCCAGGAATGCCAGTCAAAAGTACAACATTACCTTTACCATCTAAAAGTTTTACGGCGTACTGGGCTTCTAATTTTCCATATTCAACGTTATTGGAGGCTATGTACATATCAACCTTACCGCCATTAACAGACCTATCAAGAGTTATAACAGGTATACCCGCTTTGTTTGCGGCAATTACCGCTGGAACTAGAGCATCTGAGTCTGTTGGATTTAAAATTATGGCATCGACTTTTCTTTGTATCAAATCCTCAACCTGGTTAAGTTGTGTACTGTTACTGTTATTGGCATTCATCACGATAAGGTTAATTCCCAAAAGTTGTGCTTCTGCCTTTGCACCATTTGTAAATGACACAAAGTAAGGATTGTTAAGCGTTGATACGCAAAAGCCGATTGTCATTGCCATAGAAAGCACGGCAATACCTGCTACCATTACCGCCACCAAAATGAGACTTTTCATTTAAAACTCACCTCCTAAGAGAATTGGGGTATATAAACCCCATCCATCATCATTCATTCCAATATTTTTTGCCAAAACTTGTAAGCATAACTGCCAATAAGATGACAAGTCCTTTAACAACTTCCTGGTAATATGCGGAGATGTTCATTATTGTCATTCCGTTATTCAAAACTGCTATTATGTATCCTCCTATTATCGTTCCAACAACCCAGCCTTCTCCGCCAAAAAGGCTCGTACCGCCAAGCACAACTGCCGCTATGGCATCAAGTTCATAGCCAGAACCCGCAGATGGTTCTGCCGTTCCAAGCCTTGATGCAAGTATGATCCCTCCGATCGCCGCTAACAAACCACTGATTGCATAAACGCTTATAAGCACCGAAGATATTTTCACCCCGGCAGCCCTTGATGCTTTTATATTTCCTCCCACAGCATAGACATGTCTTCCATACTTTGTTCTTTCAAGTATTATCCAAACCGCTACAAAAGAAAGAGCCATAATAATTATAGAAAATGGTATATCGAGCAAACTTCCTTGACCTATAAAATCGAAAGACGACGGTAAGTTCCATATCGGTTCTCCTTGGGTATATATCAACGTTATTCCAGTTATTGCAGACATCGTTGCAAGAGTTGCTATAAACGCAGGAACTTTGGCGAAAGCGACAATAAGACCATTGACAATTCCAAACCCAATACCAACGCCAAGACCCGCAAGTAATCCAAAGAAAAGATTGCCCGTTGCAACTGTAACTCCGGCCGCAACAGCACCAACTAAGCCGGCTATTGCTCCGTCTGACAGATCTATTCCGGCAGTTAAAATGACAAACATTTGACCGAGTGCAAGTAATATGTTTATCGATGATTGCTTAGATATGAGTATAAAATTTGAAGAGGTGAAAAAATAGGTTGGAGATTCTATTGCAAAGAAGATTATTATCCCTAACAAACCAAAGATAACTCCATATTTTCTTATAAAACCATTAGACGATGCCATTTAAGACTCCTTTCCTTTTACCGCAAACTTAAGTATATCTTCCTGAGAAGTACTTTTGGGATCAAGTTCTCCCGTTATCCTTCCTTCGCTCATAACAAGTATCCTATCTGAAAGGCTCAAAACTTCTGCGAGTTCAGAAGAGATGAAAATTATCGATACACCTTTCAAAACCTGATCATACATGAATTTGTAAATTTCATATTTTGCTCCAATATCTATACCTCTTGTGGGCTCGTCAAGAATTAGAATTTTTGGAGATCTCACAAGCCATTTTCCGAGCACAACTTTTTGCTGATTTCCGCCACTTAAATTATCAACCTTTTGATTTATACTGCTGACTTTTGTATTCAAGTACGAAATAGAAGCACGCACTGATCGCTTTTCTTTTTTAGACGAAACGAAACCAAATTCAGAAAATAAATCTAAATTTGGTAAAGCATGATTTTCTTTAACACTGCGCTGTAAAACGAGCCCGAGATCATGTCGATCCTCTGGAACAAGGAAAATACCGTCTTTAATGGCATCTATTGGTTCCGAAATATCAACACGTTTACCCTCAAGGTAGATCTCTCCCTTGAAATCTCTAAGACCAAAAATACTCTCACCAAGTTGCATATTGCCACAACCTACAAGTCCTGCTATTCCAAGTATTTCTCCTTTGCGGAGAGTGAAATTCACATTTTTAAAGGCATCGGAAGAAAGACTTTTTATCTCGAGCATCTTCTCATTGCTTATTTCTCGAATCGGTTTTTCCGGAAACCTGCTCTTCATACTTTTTCCGACCATCATACTTACAACTTCTTCCATGGTAACTTCATCTATTTTTTTTGTTCCAACAAGTTCTCCGTTTCTTAAAACCGTTACAACATCGGCGATCTCAAATATTTCTTCAAGTCTGTGAGATATGAATATGATCGTTACGCCTTGTGCTTTAAGATTTTTTAATATCGAAAAAAGTAATTCGGTCTCCCTCAACGTGAGTGCAGCTGTAGGTTCGTCCATGATCAAAAGATTTGAATTCGTCGATAATGCTTTTGCAATTTCAGTTAATTGTTTATCGGCAACACTTAAATCCTTTGCTTTCGAATCAATGGGTATGTTCAAGATACCAAATGTTTTTAAAACCTCAAGAGCGGATTTTTTCATCGCTTTTTTGTCGATAAAATTGATTTTGAAAAATTTCTTTGATATTTCTCTTCCCAAAAAGATATTTTCATAGACAGTTAATTGAGGCACAAGACTAAATTCTTGATGTATCAGGGAAATACCTGCATGAATTGCGTCTATCGGAGAATGAAATTTGACCTCTGATCCATTAAGATATACCTTGCCTCCCTCGGGTTCAAGTTCACCGGCGATGATTTTCATCAAAGTCGACTTACCAGCGCCGTTTTCTCCGACGATGGCATGCAATTCTCCTTTTTGTATTGAGAAATTTATGTTTTTAAGTACAGTAACACCGGAGAAAGATTTACCTATGTTGTTTATTTTCAGTATTTCTGTCATCTGTTACCACTTCCGATTCTCCGAGTTGTTTCTCTTACAACAAGTGATGGTTCGATCTTGATATGCTTTATTCTTCTGTCAACGCCAGAAATCATATCTAACATTATCTTAGTTGACATCTGACCAACTTCGTAAGTGGGCTGATGCACGGTCGTGAGCTTAGGAGTATGGTAAGACGAAAAACTTATATCATCATATCCAACGATCGAAACATCTTTTGGAATGTTGATTCCGTTTCTTTTTAAAAGTTCTATAACTCCAAACGCTATAAGATCATTCCCGCAAAATATGGCATCGAATTTAACTTTCCTTCTCAGCAATTCTTCGGTCATTTTGATACCACTTTCGTACGTGTAATCTCCAAAAACGAGAAGAGATTCATCAAATTCAATTTTTGAATCATATAGATATCTTTTATAAGATTGAAAACGTTCTTTTGCACCGGAAGAAACTAATTTCGAACCAAGAAAAGCAATGTTTCTATGACCCAGAGAGTACAAATGATCTAAAGCAAGTTTTACACCAATGGCATGATCAACGGTAACGTAAGATAAATTTGGAGAATCAACGTATCTATCAATCATAACCACCGGAAAATTAACGCTTTCTTTCAAATATTTCGTGGTATATTTTGATGCAACGAGTATCACTCCGTCAACTTTTTTATCGAGTAACAATTTGAATTGAGTTTCCTCCACGATACCGGATCCATCTGTGTTGCACAAAAAAACGGTATAACCGTTTCTATGGGCTTCATCTTGAACGCCTCTTACCATTGATGGGAAAAACGGATTTTCTATACTTGGTATCAAAAGTCCTAAAGTCTTCATCGGCATACCTTTAAGCGCACGTGCTATGGTATTTGAATGATAATTCAAATTTTGCACTGCATCTAACACTTTTTGTTTTAACTCTTCTCTTACTCCTTGAGAATCATTTAAAACCCTTGATACAGTCGAGATGGAAACCCCGGCTACTTTGGCAACATCTTTTATGCTTTTATCAGTTGTCATTCCCAATGACCTCTTTGCAAACGTTTTCAAAATTATACTATAAAAAAGATTTCATACTCAATTGCCAAATTCGGCTAAAGTAAACCAAAATTGGTCAAATTCAAACTTGAGATAAAAATATCTGCTTATTTTTAATTAAATATTCAATTATCTAACCGAAAGTAAGATTTGCAATTCGTGACATCCCCACCACTTCTATAAGTGGTGGGAGCATGTCACAGATCCGAACTTCTAAAATGAAAGTATTGAAGCACGAAAAGGCCACCAGCGATGACAAGCAAAATCAAAAAGGTAAGCGCACCGAAAGATTGTTTGGTAAGTACGTCTTGTCCGCCCATATACTGAAAAAAGTCAAGAAATTTAGTTTGTTCAAAAGCACCAGCTGTTAGCAATCCGGCAAATATAACTATGTCAAGCAGTATAGGCCTTGCTTGACTTGAAAACAACATTGAGGTATATGCGCCTATCTGATAAAAAAGCACCGCACCGGCAACTGCTCTTGCAGTCCATATCGCAACCATGGTACCTGAAAGGTTATATCCCATTGCCAATGAAAGGAGATAATAAAAGAATCCACCGATAATCACAATCGCCGCTGTCCATATGTAACCTGCGAAAACTTTAGATGAAAATATTTCCCATCTTGTCATTCTTCCGGCCATGATGTAAAAGGTTTTATGTTCTTTGTCTTTTGAAAAGAGAGAAAAGCTCATTACGATTGCAACAATTATCGAAAGAAGATTGTAATTTCCGCCATACCATTCCGCATACGAGTAAAAGTTGTAATTGGATAAGATGGCGCTAAGACCCTGCTGACCAACAGGATTATTTTTTAAATTCTGCTGAACTTCAGGAGATCCAAAGATACCCGTCACAAAGTTATGACTTAACACGGGAACAAGAGAAAGCGCGATTAAGATGACAATAAGCACTATCGCTCTCGTTGAGTTTAATTTGAATTCAACAAACGTCATTTGATCTCATCCTTTCTTACGAGGCCAAGAAAAGCTTTTGAAAGATTTTCTCCGTTGGTCCCTTTAAAGTCTGCCATCGTACCCGTATAAAGAATCATTCCGTTTTTAAGGATCAAAAGATGATCGCAAACTTCCTCAACTTCTGAGAGTATTTGCGAAGAATAAATTATCGTCTTACCTTCTTTTGCGATGTCTTTAACAAATTCAAGCACTTCTGCTCTTACCACTGGATCAAGCCCTAACGTCGGCTCATCAAGCAGATAAAGTTTGACATTCTGCGAAAGGGCAAGTGCAAGGTAAAGTTTGGTCTTATTTCCCTGTGATAGGGCTTTTATTTTTCTTTGATAAGTCAAATCCAATCTTTTGCAAATTTCATCAAATTTTTCTTCAGAGAAATTAGGCGCAAAAGCCGAAAAATAATCCTTCATTTTTGACACTTTCATCCCATCGTAAAGATTTTTCTCTTCTGGAACAAAAGAAATTTCTTTGTTTCCATCCGGAAAGGGAACTTTGCTCATCACACTTACGGTTCCGTCTGTTTGTCTTATCAAACCCATTATTATCTTCAAAGTTGTGGTCTTACCGGCACCATTTGGACCGAGAATCGCAAAGACACTTCCCGTCGAAACTTCAAAAGATATCCCATTTAAAGCCTTTACATCTCCAGAATAAACCTTCTTAACGTTATCAAACTTGACTGTCGTATCCATTTAAGTCCTCCTATGGTAAAATACTTAGAGTCATAAAGATTCTAACATAAAAAGGAGAATATGAGGAAAAAATCTCATGGAAGAAAGAACAAAAAAAAGTTTAAGGGCAGTTAAAATTGGAATTTACGGCAACGCCATCCTTGCTGTTTTTAAAATACTTCTTGGAATTATAAGCGGATCCATTGCCTTGATAAGCGATGGAGTGGACACGACTATGGATGTGGCAAAATCGATCCTTGTTTATCAGGGTATAAGGGTTGCAGGCCGTCCGCCAGATACGGAACATCCTTACGGTCATGGCAGAGCCGAGACAATAGTCGCAAACATAGTGGGCGTTTCAGTTATCTTCGCCGGCTTTTTGATAGCCCAGGAATCTTTCATGGATTTCGGCCATCACGATGTCATTGCCATTATAATGATCGTCGGAGCCTCGGTTAGCATCGTTGGAAAATTCTTTCTTTCGTATTACATGTTCAGGATGGGCAAGAAATTTTCAAATCAAGCCGTCACCGCGGATGCAAAGGACTACATGAGCGATGTTTTCGCCTCAGTCGCCGTTCTTGCAGGTGGTATACTTGTGCTGCTAACCGGAATGACGATCTTTGATCCCATTGCATCGATAGCCGTGGCAGTTTTGATCGTATGGATGGGAATAGACGTCATAAAAACTGGTATTCCGGAGTTGATGGAAAAACAAGATCCAAAAATGACAGAGGTAATAGAAAAGATCGTCAAACAACAGGAATACGTCTTCAACCCTCATCTTATCAGAGTCAGAAAACTTGGATCGTACTACATAGTGGATATGCACGTTGAAATTCCCGGGAAAATGCGTCTTCAACATGTTCACGGCATAATGACTTCTATTGAAGACGAAATAAAAAAGAATTTGCCGGACGTAAAAGAAGTCACGATTCACGCAGAGCCGATTGGTGGCGGAGAAGACGAATGGCCGGATATAAAAGAGTGATGTGAATGGAAGAAGATCTGAAAAACAGAACGAGACATGTTATCATAGCGATTTCACTTGTCGCAGCAGTTTTTGTCTTTGGCGTTTTCGGTTACATGGTAATAGAAAAATGGGACATCGTCGATGCGATTTTCATGACGGCGATGACTTTATCGACCGTTGGTTACGGTCTTCCAAAACCTTTGGACTACAACGGTTATCTTTTTACAACGATTTTGATCGTCGTAGGGATATCGACATACCTCTACGCCATAGGAGTTGTTACCTCCTTTTTTTTAGATGGCGATCTGAGAAAATACATGAGATTAAGAAGGATGATGAAGATGATAGACAAAATGGAAGGCCATTGCATAGTAATGGGCGGAAGCGAAATAGGAAAGTATGTCATAAGACAACTTGCCGTAAGAAAACATCCTTTTGTTTTTGCCACACCCACTTTGATAAGAGTGGATGAAGTGAAAGCGGCCATAAAGGATATCGTAAAAGAGAGCGACTTTTTGTACGTCGTTGGAGATGCCATGGATGAACAAACGCTCACCAAAGCAGGCATAAACAAGGCAAGCACGTTGGTTGTAACGTTATCAGACGATTCTTTGAACGTTTACGTTTCTTTGATGGCGAGAAACATGAATAAAGGCCTTAAAATAATAAGCGAAGCCGACAACGTAACGGCCATAAAAAGGTTAAGATACGCTGGGGTGAACAACGTGCTTTCGGCAACGGAGATAGTCGGATCGAGAATGGCTTCTCTTGTGCTAAATCCGGCACTTCAATCTTTCATGGATATAATTCACCAATCGAACGACGTACACCTTAAGATGGAAGAAATACTTGTCAACGTAAGAAGCCAGCTTGTTGGCAAAACTTTGAACGATGCAAATATAAGAAAAGAAACGGGACTCCTCATCGTAGCGATGCAAAACGGTACAGATTTCAAATTCAATCCGGACCCTTCAACCGTTATAAATGCCGGAGATGTTCTGGTTGTAATAGAGAGTGACGAAAATCAATCAAAAAAATTAAGAGAAATGGCAGAGAAATGATCAAAAATGCACGTCTTCTCCGACTAAAACAAACTTAATCCCAACTTTCTCGCACGCGCCATCGAGCTTCGGATCGTTTCCCATCATGGTGCAATTTTGAGGATCAACCTTTATCTTTTCACATATCTCGAGAAAATATTTCGGGTTGGGCTTTAGATAATGAGAATTTTCCATGAAAGTCACAAGTGCAAAATCGTTATCGTCAAGGGCGGCCCATTTCATCCTCTCTTTTATCGCTATTTCCGGAAAGATCGGATTTGTCGCGAGCACTTTTACTCCGTGAAGGGCACGCATGTGATTTATCAGGCGATCGTTTGGCTTTGTAAGTGGTTTAAGCAACTTAAAATTGTTGGAATAGAAAGTGTCAAACCTTTTTTCGAATTCCAGGGCCTTTTTGCCAAATTTTTGAGATATCTTTCCCATGAACCTCTGATAATTGTTCTCATCCTCGCCGTCAAAGATCATGTTCTCTATGATTTCTTGTATCGCATCTATGAGTTCTTTGGAATTAACCATATCTTTGAATTCCTGGCCGACGAGTTCGAAATACCTGTTGTAAAAAATTTCTTCGTCGGATAAGAGCAAAGTACCATCAAGATCAAAAAGAAAGGCTTTCATTTCAATACCTCTGAGAGAATCGATTTTATTTTTTCAATTTCTATTTTTCCATTCCATCCACCCTGTGCCATATCAGAACGCCCTCCACCTTTTCCACCGAATGTTTTTGAAATGATCGATGCCATCTCATTTGCTTTGCCGTTTGTGGATTTGACTATCATCGTGACTTTTTCACCGTTTTCCTGAAGAAGAATCACGGGACCAGTCGCAAATGTTTTAACAGCATCATCCGCAATGTCTCTCAAATCCGCAGGATCGAGATCGTGAGTTTGGAAAAAAAGAAATTTTTTATTGTCAGAAGTGGCGTGCGCTATTTCCTTTTTTAATTCTTCGAGGATGATTTTTTTCCTGAGATTTTTATTTTCCGATCTCAGTGCTTGATTCTCCTCGATGACGATCTTTAATTTCTGATCCACTTCATCCTGAGTGCACTGAAGACTTTTTGAAATCTCTAAAAGTGTAGATTTGTAGCCAGACAACAATTCGATTGTGTTCAATCCGGTTATAGCCTCTATTCTTCTGATTCCTGAAGATATCGCCCTTTCGCTTAAAATGAAAAATCCGCCTATCTGACCGACATTTGAAACGTGCGTGCCGCCACACAATTCTTTACTGAAGCCATCGACCATTACGACTCTGACCTCATCACCGTATTTCTCTCCAAAAAGTGCCATTGCACCAATTTTTTTGGCTCCTTCAAGAGACATTATCTTGACTTGAACCGGCGTCGCCTTCAAAATTTCAGAATTGACCAGCATCGTGATCTTACCGATTTCTTCATCTGCAAGGGAAGCATTGTGGGTAAAATCAAACCTTAGCCTATCAGGGCCAACGTAGGATCCAGCCTGTCTCGCATGATCTCCAAGCACTTTTTGAAGTGCTGCCTGAAGTAGATGTGTGGCCGTGTGATTTCTCGCTATAGCCATTCTTTTGTCGAAATCAACCGTCAGATCAACTTCCATTCCGACTCGCAAAGTCCCCTTATCAACCTTTACCTTATGCAAATGGAGTGTGCCTCTTTTGTAAGTGTCTATGACAGTCGCACTTCCGCCTTTAAATTCACATTTACCTGAATCTCCAACTTGCCCTCCCATTTCGGCGTAAAAAGGAGTTTTATCGAAGATAACCTCGGCTTCGTTTTCTGCCGTTACACTGCCTACCTCTTCTCCATTTGAAATCATGGCGATGACTTTTGAAAAAGATTTAAGATCTTCATATCCAATGAATCCCGTTTTAACATTCGAAAGAGATTCGTAAATGCTATCCACAAAAGACTGAAAACCAAGATTCTCTCTCGATCTTCTCTTTTGATCTTCCATAAGTTTGTTAAAACCATCGACATCGACGGTAGCCCTTCTTTCATCTGCCATATCGAGCAGGATGTCCAGTGGCATACCGTAAGTATCATAAAGTTTGAATGCATCCTCACCTGATATTTTGGAAGAATTAGAAAGTATTTTCTCAACAAGTGCAAGACCTTGATCAAGAGTTTTCAAAAATCTTTCCTCTTCGAATTTTATGGTCTCCATGATAAAATCTTTTCTCATCCCGATTTCGGGATATCTTTTGCCCATTATACTCTCCACAACAGGTACGTATCTGTAAAGAAAAGTATCGTGAGCGCCTATGGATTTTCCGTACCTTACAGCCCTTCTTATCAAGCGTCTGAGCACATATCCGCGTTCCGTGTTTGAAGGAGAAACACCATCGGCTATCAAAAAGGTCGCAGATCTTGCGTGATCGGCTATTATTCTCATCGATATGTCTGTGCCATCATCTTTGCCGTATTTCAAAGAAAATTCTTCCTCGGATTTGTGGATCAAAGGCATGAAAAGATCCGTTTCAAAATTGCTTCTGACTCCTTGCAAAACGGAAGCAACTCTTTCAAGGCCCATGCCTGTATCTATGTTCTTCCTTTTCAATTCTCCAATATTTCCATTTTCATCCTGGTAAAGACCTGTGAAAACAAGGTTCCATATTTCTAAAAATCTGTTGCAGTCACATGCCGGCGTGCATTTATCCGGATCGGGACACTCTTTGACTGGTATTTTCAAATCGTAAAATATCTCCGAATCAGGGCCGCATGGTCCACTTGGCCCAACTGGCCCCCAGAAATTATCTGCCCTTCCCATTCTGACTATCTTTTTTGGATCCAGACCTATGATTTTTGTCCATATATCAAAGGCTTCATCATCATCTTTGTATATCGATACCCAAAGTCTATCCTCGGGAATTTCAAGTCTGGTAGTTAAAAATTCCCAGGCATACTCTATCGCCTCTTTTTTGAAATAATCACCAAAAGAAAAATTCCCGAGCATCTCGAAGAATGTGTGATGCCTCGGAGTTCTTCCGACATTCTCTATGTCATTTGTTCTTATACATTTTTGAACGGTTGCAGCTCTTGAATATTTGGGATCCTCAAGACCCCAGAAAATCTTTTTAAAAGGCACCATCCCAGCAACTGTGAAAAGCAATTGTGGATCATCAGGGATAAGAGAAATACTTGGAAGGATTTCGTGACCTTTTGATTTGAAAAATTCAAGAAATTCACTTCTTATCTGCTCAGCAGATAAATTTTTCAAGATTAATGCTCCTTTCTATGAAATTGCTGATACACTAAATTTTTTTAAAGTGAAGTACAAATTTCAATTTGGCTCCGGCAGGTACCCCGATGTCTGGTCCTCGCAGCGCTGCGGAGGCCATCTCGAGGATATCCTGCCCTACGCCAAAATCAACAAACATTATACTTTTTAGGTGATCAATTATATCATACGTCGAAAAATACAAACATGAGATTCTGCTCCGTGTCCTTAACGTCATTCCACGCTCGACGTAGAATTTTTAGCCAAGCACGCCACTTATAGCATCGACAGGACATCTCGTTTGACATAGACCGCATCCGAAGCAGGCACTTGTATCAACCTCGACGTGATCCGTCACGGTTATCGCGAAGTATGGGCAGACATACTCGCACATCTTGCAAAGCGTGCACTTTGCAGTGTCTATTTGAGGATTCCTCACAGTAAATTCGGCAGGCTTTTTTTCAATTTTACTTCCAATCGCATCCTTCACAGATGAATATCCACGCTTTTTCAATGCCACTTCAAGTCCGCTTACGATTCTTCTGTACTGTTCTTTACCGTATATCAAAGCGGAAGAAAGCATTCCGACGGTCGATGCACCTACTTCCAGAAAGTCAACAAGATCATCTGAAGTTCTTACTCCACCCACTCCTATCACAGGGATATCCACACTTTGATTTATCCTCAAGACTATTGAAAGCGCAATTGGCTTTATTATTGGTCCGGAAATCCATCCATATCTGTTTTCAGAACCCAAAGTGGGATGACCGAATTTGGGATCAACGTAATAAACGGGACCAAAAGAGTTCACGGCAACTATGCCTGCGACCCCAACATCTTTCATGCTTTGCGCAAATTCGACAGGATCAGGCATATGTGGACTAACCTTCATGAAAACGGGCTTTTTAGACAATTCTATCGCCGTTTTTGCAATCTCAATTATAGGTGCTATATCCTTTCCTGTGTAATGGGTTGAAATTTCGAAAGCGTCTCCAAAACCTTTCAAACGCGGTACAAGGTATTCAATTTGGGATTTCGAATAGCCTATGCTTATAATTTTCGGCATTTTCAAAGATTGGATGCCAGGCAAAAATTCGTCTATCCATTTGTCAGGACCATATTCAGACCACAGTTCGGCGTTGATGACGTAATCTTTTGTCGCAACGATGCACGGTCTCGGCACTTTAGCCCCTTCCGTCGATATGGTCTTGGTGACCATTCCTCCTACTCCCAAAGAAGCGATGTATTTCATTTTTTTATCATCGCCGGTCAAAGGGCCTGGCGCCGGTAAAAGAGGATTTGCAAAATGCATTCCGGCTATTTCGGTAGAAAGATCCATTCAAAATCCCTCCTCACAAGTTCTTCCAAAGAGTTTCCGCAACTTTTCTGGATGTATTTCTCACTTCAACCTCATCAAAGACTTTTATTTCGTTATCTATCATCAAAGGCTTACCGGCAACGTAAAGGGAATTAACGCGACCTTCAGTTATACCGAAAAAAAGATGATCCCAGAAATTTTTTTCATTTATCGGAGTTGGAGGATCGTATTCGATCATAACCAAATCGGCTGCATATCCTGATTTTATCTTCCCAAATTTCACTTTCAAATGATTAGATGCGAGTTCAAAAGTATTTTCGATTATCGATTTGAGATCGGAAGTTGAAAATGCCGTTGGAGATTTATGAAGGTTTTTCTGTCCCAAAACGATTGATCTGAGATCAAATACCGGTGAAAAGCCGAAGCCATCATTCCCCATAACCACCTTTGCACCGTTTGATCTGACCATCTCCAGATCAGCCACACTAACACCGTTGTTCATGTTTGATTGAGTGGCATTTGCCACGTATCCTTTGTTTTTAGATATCAAATTGGCTTCCGATTTATCTATATGAATGCAATGTGCGTATATCGAATTCGGAATGGTAAGGCCGTAACTTTCCAATCTTGGAATTATCCTCATTCCATGATCGTTTATCGAATAAAGTTCGTCTTCAATTCCTTCGGCGACGTGAATGTGGATCGGAATTTGTCCATCACATGCCCTCGAAACTTCTCTAAGTGTTCGATCTCCAAGCGTAAAGGAGGCATGGAGGCCCATCATTCCGGCACTTTTTTCGTTGTGATTGGATTTGAAAAAACCAACATTTTCTTCTATGGATTCGATCTGGGTACCGTCTCTGTCACTTGTCTCGTGACAAAATATGCCACGCATGCCGGCAACATCCACAATCGATCTCTTCAAAATCGAAAGAGAGCCTTTCACAAAATTCTGGCTCGAGTGGTGATCGAAGATCGTAGATACTCCGGCGTGTATGAACTCCGCGGCCGCAACGTAAGCACTTGATTCTATTTCAGCCTGGCCTAATTTCCTGTCGAGTTTCCACCAGAGTTGTTCCAAAATTTGGGTAAATGACATCGGATTGAATTGCAGACTCATCCCCCGCACAAGAGTGGAATAGACATGTGTATGTGCGTTGATCCATGCGGGCATGATAAGCATGTCGTGCGCATCGCGATCGATCTTCGATTTCAACTCGTCCATCCTGCCGGCCGAAATCACGCGATCTTCAAAAGAAACATAACCTTCCCTTATAAATTCATCTCCCGTATAAACCATGGCGTTCCCGATCGTGTATGCCAAAAGACTTTTCCCCTTCTTACAAACTTACCTCTTAACCGTTTTCCGACAAATTGTCCGTCTTTGACGACGAATCTTCCTCTCGATATGACAGAAACGAACTTTCCGGTCACATTTTTCCCTTGGTATGGCGTGTAATCTGCCTTCGTATGCAGGTTTGAGATGTCGATGATCCATTGAACCGACGGATCGAAAATCGCTATATCCGCATCGGCACCAACGACGATTTTTCCTTTATTTTTAAGGCCAAAAGTTTCAGCCACGTTGACACTCTGAAGTTTCACGAGATCGTTAACGCTTTTTTCTGAACAATTCTCGTTGTAAAGCAAAACAAAGGAAGTCTCAACTCCACCAATTCCATTTGGCATGGAATCGTAATCGAGTCTGTTCTCAAATTTCTCCGCTTTTTTAAACGGGCAATGATCTGTTCCGACTGTCGAAATTAATCCGTTTTCAACCGCTTCATATAAATAAGATGATTCCAAGCGCGATCTTAAAGGCGGTACCAGGGTGTAAAGATAGGCATCATCTTTTTCATACAAAGCGTCATTTAGCACGAGATATTGAGGACACGTTTCAAGTCTTACATTTTCAGAAGCGTTTAATTTTTCTATCATTTTGACGGAAAGTCCGCTTGAGTTGTGAACTATGTATGCCTGACCATCTGTCAATTTTGCGATTGCCGCTATACTCATCGCGGCAGACGCTTCGGATTCCGAAGGATGCAAAAATGGCAGATCTTTCGGAAGATGTTTTCCATTCTTTGATCTGCGAAGTATCATCGCATCATCTTCGACATGAAAAGTTTCAATTATTCCATATTTTCTCGTGATTGCGAGTAAATCCAAAATATACCCGTTACCCGTCATGCGATTTGACGTACTGTAAGTTGTGAAGGTCTTTATGCTGTTTATGCCCAAAGCGAGTGTGCGCTTTGCAAGGGTAACAGGATCGATATCCGGATGGGCTATCGTCATGTGAAATGAATAATCTATGTGAGAATTTTTCGCCTCTTCCAATCTCTTTAAAAACTTTTCATCTATCTCGTTTTCGTGAGTAGCGGGATCTAAAAAGTCGATGTAAGTCGTGATTCCCCCAAAAGCAGCACTTACAGAGCCCGATTCAAAATCATCCGCCGATTTGTATTTACCCAAAGAAAGCGCAAAATGCACGTGAGGATCTATAAGACCCGGCATGACGTACTTGCCAAATACCTCATAATTTTCTTTTGCTTCAAGATAATCAGAGGTGATCGCTGTTATGCGACCGTCTCTGATGTATATATTTGCCCTGTAAGTTTTAAAACCATCAAAAATTTTCCCATCGATGATGCCTAAATCGTTCAAGGCCTTCCTCCCATGGTCAAAGCCATGACAGCCTTTGCCGTGTGAAGCCTGTTTTCTGCCTCGTCCCAGACTATGGAATGCGGTCCGTCTATTACAGAATCGACAACTTCCTTTCCTCTGTCTGCTGGTAACGCATGCATATAAACCGAATGTTTGTTCGTAAGGCTCATACGATTTTCATCGCATATCCAATCTTTGTGCTTTGCAGCCTCGGCCCATATCTTATCTTTGTACTTTAAGGCCTCCAAAGGATTTGGAATCGTGTAAAATCCGCCCCATGATTTTGGAATGACAACGTCTGCACTTTTAAATGCGTCGTCCATGTTATGAGTTATCGTCAACTTGCCTTCGCCGGTTTTTGCATTTTCCTGAGCCTGTTTGACGATATCCGGCATGAGATCAAAGCCTTCGGGGTACGCCAAAGTTATGTCCATTCCATACCTTGCAAAGAGCAATATCTGAGATTGCGGCACAGAAAGCGGTTTGAGATGGCTTTCGGCGTAAGCCCAACTTATTCCAACCTTCAAGCCCTTCAAATTCTTGCCGAATCTTTCCTGAATGGTCATAAGATCGGCCAACACCTGCATAGGATGGTAAACATCATCTTGAAGACTTAAAACAGGCACTCTTGAATTTTGGGCAAGATCTCTTAAAAATTTGTTCCCCTCTCCAAAAAAACAATTTCTTACGGCTATCGCATGGCCGAATCTGCTCAAAACCTTCGCCGTATCGGCAGGCGTTTCACCATGGTGCGCCTGCATCATCTCGGGTACAAGGTAATGCGCATGACCTCCCAACTGTGTTATGCCTGCTTCTATGGAATTTCTCGTTCTTGTTGACTCTTCGTAAAAAATCATGAAAACCGTTTTGTAAAGCAACCATGGAGTTAACTCATCGCGTGCAAACATCCTTTTGAGATCGAAAGACGTGTCCAACATAAGATCGATCTCTTCCTTCGTGAAATCCTGCGTTGTTATGAAATGTTTTCCTCTCAAGAGTGTACCCATTTTATCATCCTTTCTTAAGAATTTTTTGTGGGAAATATGCGTAAAAGGCGGCCGCTTTGACAAGATGATCCACCGGCGCCTGATCGTCTATTCCATGCGCGTATATCTCGTTGGCAGGGCCGAACCCAACTGTCGGTATTTTAAAAAGACCTGCCGTTGCAACACCGTTGGTTGAAAAATTCCATTTATCTATCTTTGGATCGGATCCGAACACGTCTTTGTAAGTCTTAACCGCCGCATCGACGATCTCCGAATGTTCGTCCATAACCCATGTTCTGAAATATTTCTCCGAGGAGTATTCCTTTCCCGTGTAAGCCTTTCCATGATACGTAAGTTCGATTATCTCTGCCTCGACGCCTGCTTCTTTTATAACCTTTTTGAATTCCTCTATCGCGCTTTCTTTCGTCTCTCCTATCGTAAGCCTTCGGTCCAGATGTATCGTGCATTCATCTGCAACGGCATTTTCAGATGGGGATTTGAAGAAGATCTGCGAAACCACAACCGTACCTTTACCTAAGAAGGGATCAACTTTGAGTTTTTCATTCAACTTTTCAATTCCCAAAATTATCCTTGCCATCTTGTAAATCGCGTTGTCACCTCGTTCGGGCATCGCAGCATGGGCAGATTTCCCTTTGGTACGGATCTCAACCTCTATTCTTCCTCTATGGCCTCTGTAAATGTTGAGATTTGTAGGCTCCGTTATGACCACATAATCGGGAACGAATTTATCCTCTTTGACTATGTACTGCCAGCACATCCCATCGCATTCCTCTTCCATCACGGATCCGACGATGTAAAGCGTATAATCACCTTCCAAATGTAGATCTTTTATGATCTTTCCTGCGTACACCATAGAAGCCATTCCGGCCTTTTGATCTCCGGCACCTCTTCCGTAAATTATACCATTCTCCATTTTACCTTTGAATGGATCGTACTTCCACTGAGTCGGATCTCCGACACCGACGACGTCAATGTGCCCATCCATGACGATCTTCGTCTTTCCGTTGCCTATCCTTCCAAAGATATTTCCAAGGCTGTCTATTTTGATCTCGTCAAAGCCCACTTTTTTCAGCTCTGCCGCAATTCTGTCCACAACGGCCTTTTCCTGGCCAGAATAACTCGAGATCGCAACGATGTCTCTCAAAAACTGTGCAATATCTTTTTCGTACTCCTGAGCCTTTTTAAGTACATCTTTCGGAGAAGCCATTTATTTTACCCCCTTAAAGAAGTCGACGACTTTTTCCGCTATCTCGCGACCAACACGTAACTGAGCCTCTTCCGTGGACGCGCCGAGGTGCGGAGTCGCCACAACGTTTGGCATCGAGACGATCTGACGTCCGGTATCATTCAGAGGCTCTACTTCAAAGACATCGAGACCTGCACCGGCAATTTTACCTGCCTTCAAAGCGTTCAAAAGTGCTTTGTCATCTACTATTCCACCACGCGCGGCATGAACGAAGATCGTGGATTTTTTCATCATCGAAAATTGTCCATCGGATATAATGTGTTTTGTCGAATCCAAAAGTGGCAGATGAACCGTTATGTAATCTGAATTTTTAAGCAGATCATTTAAAGGAACAAACTCAACGTCGAGGCCGCGCTTGTTCTGTATAACATCGTAAGTTATGACCTTCATGCCAAAAGCAAAGGCCCTTTTTGCAACCTCTGCCCCTATATTTCCAAATCCAACTATGCCAAGCGTTTTTCCGTAAAGTTCAACCCCATTGATAACTTTCTTTTCCCATTTTCCATCTCTCAGCGTTGTTGTGCCAGTTACAAGATGGCGTGACACAGAGATCATAAAACCAAAGACCAGTTCGGCAACGCTTATCGAGTTTGCCGTTGGCGTGCTCAAAACAGTTATGCTGCGTGCTTTCGCAGCGTTAAGATCTATGTTATCAAGGCCGACACCCGCGCGTCCTATGACCCTTAACTTTTTGCCGGCTTCTATGACCTCTTTCGTAACTTTGGTAGCGCTTCTGACTATTATTCCGTCATATTCGCCGATGTGCTTTGGCAGATCTTCTTTGGAGTATTCCCTTTCTTCCACATCTAAATTCGCACCTTTGAGAATCTTTATCGCATCCGGTGCAAGCGGATCGTTAACCAAAACTTTGAATTTCATGATTTCTCATCTCCCAAAAGCACTTCCTCTGCAGCCTTAACGCCAGCACCCATCGGAATTTTTTTACCGAACTTGTTCATTGCCATTTCTATTGTCGAGACCGCAGATATGATATCCAATTTATCAACATATCCAAGATTTGAAACCCTGAAGATCTTTCCTTTGAGCTGGGATTGTCCTTCTGAAAAGACCATCCCGTATTCTTCACGACAGAACTTCAAAAATTTCGAGCCATCTACACCATCCGGTACCTTCACGGCCGTCACCACATTTCCTGGTTTCTTGGCAAAAAGTTCAAGCCCTAAGGCTTTCACGCCTTTTCTGACGGCATTTCCAAAAATGGCATGTCTTGCCCAGACATTTTCAATGCCTTCAGACTTTATCATTTCAAGGCCCTTGCTCAACTGATAAACCAAATTAACCGCCCCTGTGTAAGGAGTGTCTGTATAAGACTTTTTGTATGCTCTCAGATCGAAATAATACCTTGGAGATTTAACCTCTTCTATTCTTTTCCATGCTTTCTCGCCGGAGACCGCAACAAATGAGAGGCCTGGAGGCATCATGAATGCTTTTTGAGAGCCTGCCACAACGATATCAACATCCCACAGATCGGTCTCAAGAGGTTCTGCCAGAATTCCGCTTACGGCATCCACAACAAGCAACGCGTTTGTCTTTTTGACGATCTCGGCTGTTGATTTTATATCGTTAACGACACCTGTGGATGTTTCGCTTAACGTTGTAAAGACAACTTTGACATCAGGATTTTGATCAAGCAGCTTTTTGATCTGTTCAGGTCTTAAATAATCTCCCCATTCGATGTCTAACTCTATCATGTTGGCGTTGTACGCCTTGCACAGATCAGCCCATCTCTCGCCAAATTTTCCACCGACAACGGCTATGACCTTATCGCCGGGGTTTACAGTGTTCGCCACCGCTGCTTCCATGGATCCTGTGCCTGATGACGCAAGGATGAAAACATGATCGTTTGTTCTGAAAACACTCTTCAGATCGCTTGACACTGCTTCTAACATCTTCAAAAATTCTGGATTTCTGTGGTAAAGAGTTTCGCGTGCACCTTCGAGTAGAACATCCACAGGTACAGGTGTGGGGCCTGGAGTCATTATCCTTAATTTCTTTATCATGACAACTTCCTCCTCATTTAAAAAGATCACACTGTTATAAATTTTAACACTTTTAACCCTTTTTAAGCAAGAATTCTCCCCCTTCTATAAGTGGTGGGAGCATGTCACATGTATTCTCAACCTCAAATCATTTTCAATTTGTCATTCCGATCTCGTATCAAGCGCAGGATAACGAAGGGTGAAAGACCTCATCAGAGATCGCCTCAGAGTTGTCCTTTTACTATCTCAAAGAAAGCAGTTGAATTTGCGTAATTTCCGGCAACGTAAATGTTACTTCCATCTGTGAATACGCTTGAAATGCTTGATACGTTGTTGGGCAGATAAGACGACAGAACGATAGGATTTCCCGTAAGGTTATATTTCACAAAATAAGGTTGAGACGAAAGAGTGCCACCTATTACAAACCAGCCATTTGATCCTGTAATTCCATTGGATGGAATCGAAAGGTTGGTTGCAAAAGCAGTTATAGGACTAACGTTATTGATTGCCGGATTGAAACTCAGCATCTGATAGTATCCATTTGGCCACGTTGAGGTGGAATTATTCTTTGACCAAATTAAGAATTGTTGTCCATTATATCCAGCCGCGCCAAGAGCACCGGTGTAAAGGGGCAAATAATTGCTAATGTCTATGGATGTGTTTGACTTGTCCAAATACAAAACTCCGGTATTGTAGGCTTGATTCAAGCCATCAATTAGGTATTCATTCCCATCCCAAAGCACATTGTTAACTTCAAAATTGTAATACACATTCAACGGTGTGAAGGTGTAAAGATTAGAAGGATTGTAAATCAACAATGGTGAGTTGGATCCAATACCACCTATTAAAATTGAAGTTCCGTCTGTGGAAATAGATTTAAAAGTTGAGAAATTTCCAATATTGAAATTTAAAGGCGTGAAAATATTTGTCAAAGGATCCAAATAGGCAAAATCTGCGCCGCTATTGCTATCTCCTGCAATATAAAATTTGTTATTCAAAAAGGTAATTGAATTAACGTGCTGAAAATGAAGGGATTGCATTTGACTTGAAAGATCTGAAAACATGCCACTTGCAAGGTTGTATTCGCCAACCGCACCGGATGCGTTATTCAAAGCGCCGCCCAAGAGTAAAACGTTATTTCCGACTGCCATTGAATTGACGTATGACCAGTTTGAAGGAAGATTTATCACAACGGGCAAAGAATTAGAAGTTCCCGGAATGCATCCGCTTAAGACAAAAGAAACGGCGGTTATAGTCAAAGTAAAAAGAAGAATCTTAATTTTTTTCACAAATACCACCTCCTAACGTATTATATACCCTTAGCGCGTGACAAAGTGTGATGAACCGCTATATTCCGATAGACTACAATGTCATTGCTTTTGTCATCCCCGAGCCCAGCCGGGATCGCTTTTTTTCATGATTATGCTAAACGATTTTAAATAGAAATACCCCATTGCCCTTATAAAACCTATTTCAAAAAAAGAATTGCTTGAATATTACATTAGCAAAGCCCAAAGTGCAGTCAAGGGACAGATAATCGAAGATGAAGTGGGTAACCTACTCCCACCACTTATAGAAGTGGGAGAATGCTTGCTCAAAAAGGGTTAAAAATCACAACACTTTTAGATATTTTATCAGATTATGATGGCATTTTGTAACTTATTTCTTTTGAATATTTGCTTTTCGCCAATTTCTCATTTATCAAATACCATAATTAATCGTTATAACTGTACTGGAATCCGAATGAAAAATCGTACAACCACACATTGCCAAGGATTATCGGCGTGTTAGGTGTGTCTTGATTTTGATAATTCGTGACGTATCTTAGATCTCCTGAGAAGAAGAGCGATATCGATTTTGTCAGGTTGTAATTGAACGTTATGTTGATGTCTTTTATGTCTTCGGGTGTGCCTGTCGGTGTTGTTGCCGCGTAATCGTTTGGATTGTACGGTGTCAGTGTTGTAATTTGTCCCTTTCTTATCCAGTTTAAATTTATGTTCGTGTCTAAGAACTGATCGTGATTGTTGTAAAATAACCTCAACGTTTCAACGTCGGGACCATAAAGGTATCCAATCGGGTAATCGGTAAACCATCTTGAACCAGGATTTTCCGATACCCGCATGATTCTGTTGGTGAATTCAAGGTACGGTTGCCATCTGTTATACATCCAAGGAGTTACATAATAGTATTCTGCCCCAACTTGAGATAAATCGTTCCAGTCTCCCCAATTTTTTGTCAATCCATAAGCGTAAGCATAGGCTCTTGGCTTGTAATTTATAGGCTGGCCCGCTATAAAAGAGGTTGTCAGTTGATCGAGCGCGAATTCTCCGTACAAATTTATTCCGTCGATTGGAACGTAATTGAAGTCGAAATCGCCCATATCGTTTGAATAACCTTCACCGTATGTGTTGTGCCAGATTATAAATGGATTGAAATCGCGGAAATTCGGGTACTTACCCCCCAGTAATTTGAGTTCTCCGAGCCCGATTCTCAAATTTTTGAATATCTGAAAGTCTAATCTGTGAGCAAACAAGAATTTGGACGGTTCGTTGTAAACGGTATTGTCTGCTATCGGGTCTGGAGAAGTTGATTGCTCTTCGTATTCGTAAGGCGTGAGTTCCGGATCGATCGATATGGCGTTGTATGAGAAGGTAAATCTCTTTATGAAATTGGCGGGTGTTGTGTACATAAAGGATCCTTGATCGTAGTAAGGAGATGCGTCAGATAAGGCAAGACCGTTTGTCATCGGACTCCATGCGAGTTTTTCTCTTCCCGCCTGAAGCAAAATGTTGCCGTTGAAATAGGAGATATAACCTTGATTTGGGAAATTAGCATCGATTGCCGGACTTAAAACATTAAGGTAGGTAAATGGAAAATTTGTAGTGTCATCTTTTGCAAAGAAATTACCCATTTCTTTTCGTATGTCCATATCTATAAGGGCGTAGATGTCATTTCCTATCGACGTTTTATATCCAAAGTCGACAAAATCTTTCATTGAATCGTATCTGTAAACCTGAATGAGATCGACCCATGTCGATGATGGATAGTATGACCAGTTGTTGAATGAAAGTTCGGGAGAAAAGGTGAAAAAGAAAGATGAATTGGCGAATGGCGTATGGCGTATGGCAGATGAGGAACCTTGATCTGTGGAAGTAATGTATTGTTCAATAAAGCCTTCGGGCAATGGCCAGGATTCGACCAGGAATGTCTCGCCTTTTAAAGAAAGATATGCGTTGATCATCCATGAGTTTTGATCCCACGGACCGATGAGTGTGGCTGAGTTTGCAAAGACAATTACCGCGCTGATTGTAAGACACGATAAGAAAAAGAAAAACTTCATAAACACCTCTCGAATGGCACATGCAAAACAAAAAAGTGACGTGTAATCAGTGATCAGTAAACAGGAAAAACAGAGATTAAGGATAGACATTAGTGAAAAACAGCGTATGATCAATGTCATTTGCTGCGTCTATTTTTTATCTCTTTTGCAATAGCTTCTAAATCAGAATTTCCCAGTCAGGAATGCCTTTCCCTTGAATAATCACCATGACCTTTGTCATAATATTGGAGAAATCTTATCATTCCTACTACACCTAATTTTTGTATTTGCTTAGATCTTTCAAGTGTTTTTTTCATCGATTTGTATATATTCTCTCGCATTTGATGCTATAAAGCTAACTTTTGCTTTTCTTTCACTGTTAGGAATTTTGCTTATTTCATAGAAAATAGCATCGCTATTCAGTAAATTTTGTTTTCCATCTTCAATGAATTTCAAAATAGTAAGAATACTCTCTGATTCCAAATGAATTCTTTTTTGACTCTGATCATCAAACGGCCTATGTGACATTCTTCCACAACTTATAGAAGTGGGAGAATGCTTGCTCAGAAAATGTTAAACAACATACATCAAGATAAATCTTCATAAATCACCCTTGTTTTGCCCATTGGTTATGTGCTATTTCTCACATATTGCTTATTACTATATGCTATAGGCCATTACGGATCACCACTTCTGATCTATTGTCAAAGAAAATGAAAACAAGTTCCCGTTGACACCACTTTGAAGATTGACATTTTGGATGTTGTCGTAACTCAAGGCCGGTTCTACGATCAAGTTTCCGAAGTTCATCTGAGCACTCAAGCAAAATTTATTCATTGTCTCTATGACCGGATCATTTAACCAATATGTGCCTTGAGGTTCGGATGTGCCATGCCATGGAACAAGCGGCGTTCTTACGCCCAAATGAACGTTTGTGTAGGTAAATGAAAGTATGCCGGAACTAAGATCACCAAGTGAGACTGGATAATTAAGTCCGACTTTTACTGCCGCGTTGTTTTCTCCGTATTTGTACCCTATCATGTTTTGATCTATGTTGTTCCATGATGGATAGGCAAGGTACGAATAGTCTGGTTCTCCCGTCGTTGATTCAAAGGTGTAAGCGGTCGCGCCGGCGAATTCTCCTATGAGTTGCAATTGGCCTATGTTTGTCTGTCCTCCTATTAGCCATGCCAATTTGTTCGGGTTTTGAAATCTTCCCGGAAAGAACATGTTCATATCGAAATCGTCGATGAGAAGTTCTGAGTATATGCGAGTTGTATCCGAAAAATTGTAATTGGTCCAGAATCCGGCGAAAGCATTGTCGTTTAAACTCGTGTTTTGTGCCCATGGAGATGGAGTTTCTCTTAACACTTCAATTGCCGCGTAAGGCAGGGGTATGACTGCATACCATGGATCGAAGAATCTCATGAAGAGGATGGCTTCTTCGTAAGCGATTGAAAGTTTGCTTGTCGGGTGAAAGACGAATTCTCTCCAGTACAGAGACCTTGGATTTATATCATTCAAAAGGATCATGTCTTGTTTGAAGGTAAAGAATTTGTTTACGGTGGCTTCGACGGATATGCCATTGAAAGGACCTGCGTTATCATCCAAAAACAAGTGATAGTAATTTCCGGGACCTTCGACAAAGTCCATTCTTCCGAGATCTACCGAAAGATTCGGCGATGAATAGTCAAAGTACGATCCGTTTATGTACCAATAATGATCAAACGTTATGTAAGCATAAAATGGCGTCGCAAGACCATTTCTTACCATTTGAAAGTCAAAGATGTAAGACAATGAAGCCGAAGGTGATTGCCACAGCCTCACGGTGCTCGAAGCACCGATGAGATCCGTGGTGTTGGTTGAATTCAGTGTGAAATTGCCATAGATATTCAAACCAAAGACTATCGCTGCCAAAGATAAAAAGCTCGAAAGTGCAACGATCTTTCTCATGGCGATCATCTACCCGCTCCTTGGGCAGTAACAGTAGATGTCGAATACGGCGTCGTGGGAACTATGCTTTTCCACAGATAAATTCCACTGTCGGCAAGGTTGAACAAAGATGTGACGTTGTTGACTATTTGCATAAGGTTATACAACCCGGATTGAGGAACGTAGAGTATGTCTCCCGGGCTTATGAGAATGTTGTTTGTCGGAATACCGTCTTTTGAAAGGTTAAGTACTTGCGGATAGTTGTTGGGTCCACCTTTGAATAGATAAACATTTGACATGTCTCCGGCTACCGTTGGACCGCCGGCTGTCAAAATGGCTTCGAGTGCTTTCATGTTCGGTGAGAATTGGTAAACTCCGGGGTTGTTGACGTCTCCGAAAACATAAACTTTCATCGAAAGTGTTGTAGGCACATATACAACTTCGCCGGGATAAACATTCAAAGTTGCTAGTGTCTGAGGTGAAACTTGATAAGCGGTTGTTTGAGTTCCGGCGATTATCTCTATCTGTCCCAGATTCCAGTCCAAAAGTCCACCGGCAACACCGAGCACTTTAGTTAAAGGCTGAGGGTTGGGCGATGTCAGTTCGTAAGTTCCGGGCGTTCTCACCGCACCTATTACGGTTACGTAATCATTTGGCACTTTCGGAACGTATATGACATCTCCGGGCTTTACATTTACCGCTGCGAGAGTTTGCGGAGATATATTGTAAGTTGCGCTTTGAGTCTGGGAAATAACGCTGACTTTGCCTTCATTCCAGTTCAAGAGTCCCCCGGCAAGTCCAAGAACTTCTGCCAAAGATTCTGAATTTGAAGGTGGAAGATTGTAAGTACCGGGATTTTTGACTGCTCCGAGAATTGTGACATATTGCATAGAAAAGACCGGTATCAAAAAGACCATGCCCGGCTCAATTTTGAGGCTTGGCACTTCTCCTTGATATATTCCTGAAAGGTTTATCGTTTGTCCTGTTGTTTGGCCTTTGTAAAATACTATAACGTTTCTCAAATCAGCGTTTTGATTGAATCCGCCGGTATTTTTGAATATGTCAAGTATCGATGTGTTAGGGGTGTACTGAACAAATCCCGGGGTTTGAACTCCGCCCATGACAAAGATCCCATCTTGTTTCAAAGAAGGAACGATTATGACATCTCCGACATCAACGATAGGATCGACGATTGATTTTCCGGTCATGAAGTCATAAAAATTGACGGTCATAGATGTTCCAGATGGTGTTATTATCTCAACATTTCTGAGATTAGCATCGCTAAAAGTACCTCCGGAGAGTGCAAACACCTCAGATAATTTGGCCTGAGGGCCTGTCATCTGGATGGCTCCAGGATTTTTGACGCTTCCGAGAACGTAAACCAAAAACGGAGCATAACTCTGGATTGAGACAGTTACCTGAGGTTGGGAGACAAAGGCCTGCATTTTCGAGGTCACAATGCTTGTGACTTCCTGAATTGTTAAACCGCCGATGCCGATATCGCCTATCGGGATTATTTGAGCATGACCATCAGGACCGATGGTGTATTGGCCTGAAAGTTCAGGATGACCGTAAACACTTACACCTATGACATCACCGGGACGAAGTTGATAAGATCCTGCGAACACCATAAGACTAAACAGAATAAGAACAATTGATATGACGGTAACTTTCTTCAAAAGAAATACGCCTCCTCGTATAATATATTTGCAGATGCGAAAAACATATTTCATTAACACGTAACTTATGATCATTGAAAACTTAATATCTACACATTGAATGGAATCTTTGAAATTTCACAGAGAAAATCATGAAAAAGATTCCTCAAACTATTACTTCACTTCCGGGCATAGGAATGGTAACGGCTGCTGGGATCATCTCAGAAATAGGAATCTTGTGAATGTGATTTATTTCATGATGAGTAACAAGAAACAGTATAATTCGACGGAAATAAAGTAACAATCCCATTCAACGAGTTTTCAAAGAACAAGCATTCAAAATGCTAATCGTTTGTTTTGCCTAAATTTACCCTCTTGACAAACTATACCGAAGACTTAAAAGATATCCGGATACAGCGGAAATCTCTTACAAAGTTTTTCAACACGCTCCTTTGCAAGACGTTTTGTTTGATCGACTGGATTATGAATCACAGAGGCTATTATATCCGCAATTTCTTCCATTTCTGGCTCCTTCATGCCACGAGTTGTGACAGCCGGTGTGCCTACCCTTATGCCACTCGTTACGGTCGGCGATCTTTGCTCTCTTGGTATCGTATTTTTGTTAACGGTTATTCCAACTTCACCAAGCAAATTTTCTACTTCTTTGCCAGTTAAACCTGTATCGACGAGATCGACGAGCATTAGGTGGGTATCCGTTCCTCCGGAAACAATTCTTATCTTCCTGTCGGAAAGAGATTTAGCCAGTTTGGCGGCATTTTTAACTATTTGGCTTTGATAATTTTTAAATTCAGGAGTCATGGCCTCTTTAAAACAAACGGCTTTTGCCGCTATAACGTGCATAAGAGGGCCTCCTTGTATTCCCGGAAAGATGGTTTTATCTATTTGTTTTGCGAATTCTTCTTTAGAAAGAATAAGACCGCCCCTTGGACCTCTGAGCGTTTTGTGCGTCGTTGAAGTCACAATATGGGCATATTCGACTGGATTTGGATGAATCTTTGCCGCCACAAGTCCGGCAAAATGTGCCATATCAACGATAAGATATGCCCCCACTTCATCCGCGATTTCTCTGAAACGTTTGAAATCAATGATTCTTGGATATGCACTGCCTCCCGTTACTATTATTTTGGGTTTGTTTTCTATCGCGAGTCTTTTGACTTCATCGTAATCTATCGTTTCGGTGTCTTGGTTAAGGCCGTAAGGAATTACTTTGTAAAGTTTGCCGGAAAAGTTTACAGGTGATCCATGAGTGAGATGTCCTCCTTGTGTTAAAGAAAGGCCCATCATGACACTTCCCGGCTCTGCGACTGACATGTAAGCGGCCATATTCGCCTGAGATCCAGCATGTGGTTGAACATTTGCGTGTTTCGCTCCAAAAAGTTGGCATGCTCTATCTCTTGCAAGATTTTCGGCTATATCCACTATTTCGCAGCCGCCGTAATAACGTTTTGACGGGTATCCTTCAGCGTATTTGTTGGTCAAAACGCTTCCCATTGTCTGTAATACAGCCTTTGAAACGAAATTTTCTGATGCTATAAGTTCAAGGCCGTTTCTTTGCCTTTCGAGTTCTTTATGAACTACCTCGTAAATTTCCGGATCGACATTCTTTATCTCTTCCCACAAATCTTTCATTTCATTTTCCTCCTCACTTTATATGGTAATTTTCCATCTTGTAAAAAAGCGTTCTTAAACTTATTCCAAGAGACAGTGCCGTTTTTTTTCTGTTTCTGTCATTTGTCTTTAGGGCTTCTTCTATCAATCCTTTTTCATAATCGGCAAGAGATTTTTTTAAATCGTGCTTTGTTCCGTTGACATTTTTTTTGTGCACCTGCACGTAAGAAGGCAGAGAAGAAACGGTTATCTCTTTTTCACTTATGTCCATGTTTATCATCGCCCGTGCTATGAAATTTTCAAGTTCTCTTACATTTCCGGGCCAAGAAATGTTTTCTATCACATTTAAAGCATCCTTTGATATTTTTTCAACCGATCTGCCGTATTCTTGATTCAATTTTCTTATTATGTATTTTACAAGTGGTTCTATATCTTCGATTCTTTCTCTGAGTGGGGGGATGTAGATGGGAACTACGTTAAGCCTGTAATAAAGATCGGGTATGAAAGTTCCGTTTTTGACCATATCTTCAAGATTTATATTCGTGGCGGCTATTATTCTCACGTCAAGGTGTTTTACTTTGGTACTTCCAAGTTTCGTTATTTCCATCTCTTGAAGGAATCTTAAAAATCTCGATTGAACGTTCAACTCCATCTTTCCAATCTCATCAAGAAAAAGCGTTCCTCCATTGGATTCTTCAAGAAGACCTATTTTACCTCCCTTACGGGCGCCTGTAAAAGCCCCTTCTTCGTATCCAAAAAGTTCGGATTCGAGGATCCCTTCTGGTAGGGCAGCACAATTGACGCTTACAAAAGCGGAGTTCTTTCTATCACTTGCGTTATGTATGGCATGCGCAAAAAGTTCTTTGCCTGTCCCAGACTCTCCTCTCAAAAGTACGGTTGCTCTCGTGGATGCAACCTTCTTAGCCTGCATTATGGCTATTTGCATGGCACGTCCATTTCCTATGATGTCGTCAAAGGTGTACTTGGCTCTGAGGTGCCTTATCACCCTGTTTGCCTCTTCAAGCTCGCGGCTTAAAGAAATTATCTTTGAGACATCGTGAATCACACCAACACTTCCAACGAATTTGTCATCTATGAAAAGAGGAGTGACGTCGACTATGACATCTTTTTTCATAGGCCCTACCTTGAGCCTATGACCGAATATCGGTCTTTTTTCTTTTGCCACCATGATATGGACACTCTCTCCTTCGGCTATGTCTATGGTGGCGGGTTTGCCTATGACATCTTCTTCGTTAAATCCGGTCAACTTTGTGTATTCCGGATTCACCATCACCAAATTTCCTTTTGCATCGGCAACACTTATAGCGTCATCGGTTGATTTTATGATCTTCTCTAACATCAACCTTACACGCTTTAAATCCGTTACTTCTTCGGCCATCTTTTGGACTTCCGTTATATCCCTGAAAACCGCAAATGCTCCTTTTAAATTACCGTTTTCATCGATAAGCGGAATGCGCGATGTTATGATCTTCACATTTCCAACATTTTGAATTCTATCTATTTCTGGCTTTTTATCTTCCACAACTTTATGAAGTCTCGTGTTTGGAACAAAATCAACGACTTTTTTACCGGTGTAATCTTCATCTTTAAGATGCAGTATCTGGCGTGCAGTTCTGTTTATGAAGATCACTTCTGCCTGTGCATTAACCATTATGACGCCTTCAATCATAGAATTAAGGGCCTGCTCGTAATATTCGTATTTTGAATCAATCATAACGTTTTCCAGATCCATTTCGGACTCCCCATCCTAACTTTTGATTCACAATTTTAAAGAAGCTTCTTTCTTTTGTGCAAAGAAAATTCACACTGTTTTCAGAACTTTCAATTTCAAAAGATTCCGTTTTGCTTTGATCGCCAAGCACATCACCGTCGGAAATTGCGAAATATTTTTCGCTGTCTCGCGGATTTGCATCTATTTCTATCTTCCTTTTTGAAGAAACAACGATTGGCGTCTTAAAAAGTGTATGGGCCATCATCGGAACTATTGAAAGTACGTTTACCTCCGGATCGATCAAAGATCCGCCAGCGGAAAGATTGTAAGCGGTAGAACCCGTGGGAGTTGAAATCAGAATTCCGTCGCAAAGTATCGATCCCACCTCCGAATTGTCGATCTTTATGTTGACATCGATCATGTGAGAATGAATATCCCTTTGAACTATAAATTCGTTTAAAAATTCAATTTCTCCAAATTTGGATCTGACTTTGGAAAATTTTCTTTTGACGATGGTAAAATTTTCATCTGTCAAAATATCCTTAACTATCCGATCTATTTCGCTAAATTCGTAAGGACTTAAAAAACCGAGATGACCGAAATTTATACCAACCACGAAAGGTACTTTTTGTGCTATTTTTTTTGCATATCTTAAAACAGTCCCATCACCTCCGAGAATAAAAAAAAGAGAATTATCGGGAGCGTTCTCGGTATCGAAAATTTCTATTTTACCTTCGATTTTTTTCTTCAGGATCTCAGATGCTTTTATGGCATCGAAATTTTTCTCGTTTTTTAAAATAACGGCACCGTGAAATTTTTTCATCTTCTCAACACCACGCTGAGATCAAAAAGTGAATTAACGACAAAAATTTGGATGAAAAGCAACAAAAGGAAAACTACAAACGGAGTAAAATCTATGTAACCAAAAGGATGTATAAATCTTCTGAATGGCCTGAGTACAGGTTCGGCAATCTCATCAAAAATTCTCCTGATAGGAAAACCATAAGGAAAGATAAAACTGAGTATTCCATCTATAATAAGTACAACCATGAAAAAGACTATGACGATGTTCAAAATGACGGCAATTGCGTAGACAAGATTTGCAACGGCAAACATGATTCACATCCTTTCAAATCAAAGATTCTCCTATCACCGAATATCCTCTTTGCGTTAAAATTCTACCTCTCGCGGTTCGAGCGATGAAACCTCCCTGAAGCAAGAACGGTTCGTAAACTTCGCTTATGGTTTCTGATTCTATTCCCACACTTGCGGCTAGCGCATTTAGTCCTACAGGCCCGCCTCTGTAATCTTTTGCTATTTTGGAAAGTATCTTTATGTCCATATCATCGAGACCATTTTGGTCAATTTGCATCGATTCGAAGGCCTCTTCTATCGTCTCCATATCAAGGCTTTCTTTTACTTTCACGGTTGCAAAATCTCTTATTCTTTTCACGAATCTGTTTACCACCCTTGGCGTTCCCCTGGACCTTTTGGCTATTTCTGTGGCACTGCTATCGTCAATTTTGACTCCAAGTAAAGATGCCGTTCTTTTCGCTATCAAAGCGAGATCGTCCATCGTGTAAAAATCCATTTCAAAGATCATTCCAAATCTGTTTCTTAAAGGGGCGGTCAGCAACCCACTTCTCGTCGTCGCACCGACAAGTGTAAATGGATTTATAGAAAGTCTAACACTTCTTGCGCCCGGTCCTTTTCCTATCATGACATCAATTTGAAAATCTTCCATAGCCGAATAAAGTATCTCTTCAACCGGATGAGGTAACCTGTGAATTTCATCTATGAAAAGCACATCTCCAGTGGATAAAGACGTTAAAATTGCGGCAAGATCTCCTTGCCTTTCAACAACAGGTCCGCTTGTTGTCCTCAATTTTCCTCCTATTTCATTTGCTATTATCATGGCAAGACTCGTCTTCCCCAGACCGGCAGGGCCTGCCAACAAAACATGATCAAGTACGTCGCCTCTCATAGTCGCGGCTTTTATGGCTACACGAAGTCTTGATTTTATTCTTTCCTGACCTATGTAATCACTTAAGTTTGCAGGTCTCAAAGAAACAAGCATTTCATCTTCTTTTTGTGGTTCCGAAGAAAGTAATCTCGCCATTTTAGCCTCTATGGATGTATCCTGTATATCGTGCGGGCAAAAGGTATCGCTTCTCTTATATGTTCAAGTTTGCATATCCATGAAACGAGTCTTTCTATGCCCATTCCAAACCCACTGTGCGGGACTGTCCCGTACTTTCTGAGATCTATGTACCAATCGTAAGAATCAACCGGAAGATTGAATTCTTTTATTCTTTCGATAAGCAGATCCGGATCGTTTATACGTTCCGATGCGCCTATTATCTCCCCATATCCTTCTGGTGCAAGCATGTCATCACAAAGCACGACTTCAGATCTTTGCGGATCTGGTTGCATGTAAAAGGCCTTTATCTTTCGCGGATAATTGTAAACCATAACTGGCCTGTCAAACTCTTCACTTATGCCTGTTTCTTCATCTCCGCCTATATCATCGCCCCATTTTATATCGAATCCCTTTTTTTGAAGTAATTTAACGCCTTCATCGTAAGATATTCTCGGAAAAGGCGTTTGAACTTTTTCAAGCGGTTTTACATCTCTTTCCAAAGCCTTGAGATGATCTCCAGCCCTTTCCAACACCCGCCCAACAACGTAAGATACAAGTTCTTCTTGAAGACGCATGTTATCATTCGAATCGTAATAGGCAACTTCGGCTTCATTCATCCAGAATTCAGTAAGGTGCCTTCTTGTTTTTGATTTTTCCGCTCTGAATGTCGGGCCAAGATTGTAAACTTTTCCAAGTGCCATGGCTGCCGCTTCAAGATAAAGTTGCCCTGTTTGAGTTAAGTATGCTTTTCCGAGATCAAAATAATCCACGCTGAAAAGTTCACCTGCTGATTCTCCTATGGCTCCCGTAAGAATAGGGGTATCAACGAGGATGAAGCCGTTATTTTTGTAAAATTCTCTGACTGCCCATACAATTTCATTTCTAACGTTCAAAATGTGAAATTGTCTTTGAGATCTAAGCCAAAGATGACGGTTGTTCATCAAAAAATCTATTCCATGATCTTTTTTTGAAATTGGGTATTCTTCAAGTGGTATCTGAATAATTTCAATATCATTTACATCAAGTTCATAACCATAAGGAGACCTTTTATCTTCTCTGACTTTACCTTCGATTATGACGCTTGATTCTAATTTAATCTTATCAGCCTTGATAAAAGTTTCTTCAGAATATGTTTTTTCAATAATCCCTTGAACAAAACCGGTCCCATCTCTTATTTGTAAGAAATTTATTTTACCGCTTGATCTTTTGTTAAAAATCCATCCTTTTACCGCTACAATTTCTCCAACATGATCTTTCAAGTCTTTTATGTATGACCATTTTGCTGACAAGATGATCACCTCTCCTTTGTATTATTTTAGCATATATGCATGAAGAATGGACAATGCAAAACCGTGAACGGTAACGTGTGACGCATAACGCGTTGAAAAGATGGACGAAGGCGGAGAGCATGATGCTAAGAGATGGCCGGTGTACAAAAAGACATTAGGTATTGGGGATTAGAGACTAAAAAGCGGCACATGGCTAATAGCCAATAGCGGATGAAAAAATAAAACAACGTCATCCCGCACGTGATAAGGAAAATTTTGACTTCCAAGATCGCGTTTTTTAAGGGGGGTAAGACAGGGGTGAGTATGATCATACTCAAGGGTGCCCAAAAGTAAAAATGTGGTGATTTTAGAGCGAAATGCTGGCAATGCTTACTATGTAAGGGATCGCGTGATCTGAAAATTGAAAAAATCGAAATTTTGCTACAAAAATTTACAATCGTTTTACCAACAATTATTCAAAGATTATTCTTTATGAATCGTGAATGCAACAAAAGTTATGAATGTAATTATAAAAACATCCATTATAAATACTACATACATATATGTTTTAACCTTTTTGAGCAAGCATTCTCCCACTTGTATAAGTTGTAAGATGAATTGCTCTTTTTGTTTTAGAGTATACATCTTGACATTTCGTTTGTAAAGTGCTCATCAGTGGTAAATATAAAAAGTATGTGTTAAAATGAAATTGGATAAATGGCATTCAGCTCCCTGATCAAGTTGATTGTGTTTCACTTTTAAAAGAGGTTTAGTATAAATTGATGTCATATTTTACAGATGATTTAGCATATACGGAGGAATTAGATGGGCTATTTTTATGTGTACCTTGCCATAGTACTTTTTTCATCGATAGAAGTTGTCTCAAAATTCATAGGAAGTTATGTCGATCCGCTTAATCTTTGGCTCTTCAGGTTACTCTTTGCAATTCCAACTCTTCTTCCTTTTGTCCGATTTTCCAAATTGAAAAATTTGTCTCGAAAAGATTGGATAAACCTTATTTGGATAGGTATTGTTCCTGTTGGAATCGGGATGAGTCTCTATCATTTTGCACTTGCAAATGCTCCAGCAAATGAAATGGCCATAATATTCAGCGCAAATCCAATTTTTGTGCTTTTGTTTTCAAAGTTGTTTTTCAAAGAGAAATTCCCTCTGCGAGTTTACATAGGTATGGTTCTCGGTTTTGCCGGTCTTACGGTTACATCTTATTCTTCGGGATTCAAAGGAGGCATCTATGTTTTTGTGATGATTGTGGCGTGTGCTTTGTTTGCAATTTTAACGGTTTTTGGCAGATCCATAACTCAAAATTCATCCAGCGCCATCTTCAATTTCATGACCTTTGTGATTGCCGTTCCGGTTGTTCTGATTGAAATGGTATTTTTTAAAGTGCCAATCGAAATTTCTTCCAAAGCCCTGCCTTATCTGGCATACATTGGAATTGTCACGACCGGCATCGCTTACCTTTTTTTCTTCAAAGGTATTTCAAAAATAGGAGCAAGTCTTGGATCCATGGCATTTTTTGTAAAACCATGGATTGCTTCTCTTCTAGCATTTATGATTCTTTCTGAAGAATTAAGCACCCAGTTAATCGCCGGTGGCGTACTCATGGCTTCATCGCTCATAATAGCATATTGGCCATCAAAAAACCGTTAGCATCCAAGATCCTTTTTCTTTTGTTCATATTCTTCTTTTGTTATTTCACCGGACGCATAGCGGTGTCTTAAAATCTCACAAGGTTCGTTTGAAGAATTGTGCCATCTTATGAAACTTCCGTGTCTGAAGAAAAGATAAAAAACGATGAAAAAAAGCGCTATTCCTGCGATATCCCAGATTAAACTTCCAAGGCCGTATCCCCACAAGAAGGGCCAGAAAAAAATCATATGATCATCTCCTGAAATGGTTGGTTATCGGAAGCCTTCTGTCACGGCCAAAAGCTCTAAAGGTGATCTTCACGCCAGGCGGAGACTGTCTTCTTTTGTATTCACTCAAATCAACAAGATTTATCGTTTTTTTCACAGTTTCGAGATCGAAGCCCATCTCTGTGATCTCTTCCAAAGATAAATCTTTTTCAACGTACAACTCCAAGATTTTGTCAAGTACGTCGTAAGGCGGAAGTGTATCTTGATCTACTTGGTTCGGTTTCAATTCGGCTGAAGGTGGTTTTATGAAGATATTCGATGGAATTATTTCTTTCCCTGCATTCGCGTTGTACCATCTGCAAACTCTGTAAACCATGGTTTTGTAAAGATCTTTTATGGGCGCGAAGCCTCCTGCCATATCTCCGTAAAGGGTCGAGTAACCTGTGCTCATTTCTGATTTGTTTCCAGTTGTAAGCACAAGCCATCCAAATTTGTTTGAAAGCGCCATGAGATAATTTCCACGAATTCTTGCCTGCAGATTTTCTTCCGCTATATTGGGCTCCGTTCCTCTGAAAGATTCTTCAAGCGCTTTAATGTAAGCTTTGTAAACGTCCGTGATCTTTATCTGAAGCACCTCTATGCCGAGATTCTTGGCAAGCATTTGGGCATCTTCAACGCTCGATTTTGATGAATACATGGAAGGCATCATAACGCCTATGACATTTTCTTTTCCAATAGCTTCCGTGGCTATGACGGCAACTAAAGATGAGTCTATTCCGCCGCTTAAACCTATTAAAACTTTTTTAAATCCGTTTTTAATCACGTAATCTCTTGTCCCCAAGGACAACGCTTTAAAAATTTCTTCTTCGACGGCAAGATCGGGAGAAATAACGCCGGATATTTCTTCTCTTTCTTTTGATCTCAGTTCGATGTGGATCAAATCTATCTCTGTCTCTCTTTCGATCCTTTCTCGTCTTCTTGGATCATGCAAATTCATACTCACGATGTTTGGAATATCAACATCTGCAAGCAAAATTTCTTCTTTGAAATCTTTTGCCCTTGCTATTGTTGTGCCATTTTCATCTACGATGAAACTATGACCATCAAAGACAAGTTCATCCTGCCCTCCAATAGTGTTAGCGTAAACAATTGCCGTTCTTAGATCTGATGCCCTTGTCTGGATCATCTTTTCCCTTGAAGCGCCTTTCATTGCGTTGTAAGGAGACGAAGATATGTTGATGAGTACCATGGCACCGTTGTTTACCTCGTCGACTATGGGACCATCGGGTACCCATATGTCTTCACATATGCTAAGGCCAACTTTGGTTCCGTTCAATTCTATGACCATGGGTTTTTTGCCTGCGGCAAAATATCTTCTTTCATCGAAAACACCGTAATTCGGAAGGAGGATTTTATGGTAAACTCCCCTGAGGCGTCCGTTTTGAATCACCGCAGCGGCATTGTATATATCGTCTTTCATGTCGACAAATCCAGTTATGACAATTTCGTCCCGTTCAGAGGTTAATTTCACCAATTTTTGAAGTGCTTCAAGGTTTTTCTGAATAAACGCATGCCTGAAAAGCAAATCTTCCGGAGGATATCCCGTGATTGCAAGTTCCGGAAAGATAACGAAATCAGGTTGAAATTTTTCTGCGTTTTCGATCGACGAAAAGATTTTGTCTAAATTTTCTTCGATGCCTCCAACGACGAAATTCTTTTGAGCAACGGCAAATCTTATCTTTCTCAAATTTTGACACCTTCGATCTCACTGAGAAGTTCAACGACACTTTTTTTCAGTTTGGGATGAACGTAATTTGGCGCTATATCAGCCAACGGCTTAAGCACGAATTCTCTGTTTTGCATGTCAGGATGCGGTATTATGAGATCAACGAAGTTTATCATTCTGTTATCGTAAAATATTATGTCTATGTCGATTACGCGTGGACCCCACTTTGTCGTTCTCACTCTTCCAAGTGATTTTTCAATGTCAAGAAGCGTGTCCATCAGTTCCATGGGCGCATAAGATGTCTTTACAAGTGCGGCACAGTTGATAAATTTGGGCTGATCTTTTAAACCGTAAGGTTCTGTTTCGTACATCGTGGATATTCTCAAAAATTCCATACTTTTCTTTTTCATCTCATCGATGGCAAGTAATATGTTGTTTTTCCTATCCCCAAGGTTTGAACCAAAAGCAACGTAAACAAAATGTTCCATAACTACACCCCCATTATTGCATCGACCATTCGCATGGCCTTAACATTGGCAAACACATCGTGAACTCTGATTATTTTTGCACCCTTCATAGCGGCGATTGTGTTTAACGCGATCGTGGGTTCAAGCCTATCATTTACATCCATAGGCATTATCTTGCTTATCATCGATTTTCTCGATATCCCTATGAGTATTGGTTTACCCAGACTTTGAAATTTATCGAGATGGGCTATGATCTTTAAATTATCTTCAAGTCTTTTTCCAAAGCCTATTCCGGGATCCAAAATTATCTTTGAGTCTTTGACGCCATCGTTAATTGCTTTTTCAACCTTTTTTTCAAGTTCTTCGTATACTTCCTTTAGGACATCTTCGTAATGAGGATCGGTCTGCATATCTTTCGGAGTGCCTTTTATGTGCATTAAAACGATCGGAATATCAAAATCAGCGCACACGTGTGACATCTCCGGATCGAATTCAAGACCGCTCACATCGTTGATCATGTCGGCACCTGCACGAAGGCCTACAATGGCGGTCTGAGATCTATACGTGTCTACCGAAATGGGTATATCACTCACGTTACGTATACTTCGTACCGCCAAATCGATCCGTCTTATTTCTTCCGCTGGATCGATTGGATCCGATCCGGGTCTTGTCGATTCTGCGCCAACATCTATTATGTCCACTCCCTCGTTGATCATCTCAAGTGATTTTCTTTCGACATTATCGATTTTGACTCTGCTTGGAGGGTAAAAAGAATCATCCGTTACGTTCATGATTCCCATCACGTAAATTCTTGAAAAATCAAATTCGCGCTTTCCTATTTTCATTTGATCTCTCCATCCAGAATTTTTTTAGCGAGATCTCCGACGACTTTCGGATCTGCCTTACCTTTTGTCTCCTTCATCACATTGCCAACGAAAAATCCGACAACGGATGTTTTGCCTTTTTTGTACTGTTCAACCACCGATGGATTATTCTCGATGACTTTTTTGATCACAGGTACAAGTGAATTTTCATCTGAAACTTGAATAAGATTTTTTTCTTTTATTATATCTTGCGGATTGTTGTTATTTTTGTATATTTCGCCCAAAATTTCTTTCGCCGATAATCTCGATATCTTTCCGGAATTTGTGTATTCCATAAGCACTTTAAGACTTTCGATGGGTACCTTATCTGGATTGAAATCAACGGAATCTGCGTTGAAGAGTGCAAGCAGATCATTTACGATCCAATTTGAAGAATCTTTCGGATCCATCTTCGAAGACACTAATTTTTCGAAGTACGCTGAAATTATCTTGTCTTTCGCTATTATGTTGGCGTTGTCTTTTGCCAGGCCGTACGTTTTTACATATCTTTCAGATTTTTGATCTGGAAGTTCGGGAAGATTTTGCTTTATATTTTCGATTTGAGATTTTGAAACTTTCAAAATTGGAAGATCCGGCTCTGGGAAATATCTGTAATCGTTCTCTTCTTCCTTTGATCTCAAAGAAACCGTTGTTCTTGTTACGAAATTCCATCCACGTGTTTCATGTTTCACATCTTTTCCGTCTTTCAACGCTTTGGAAATTCTTTCCGCCTCATATTCTATGGCATACTGAACATATCTGAACGAATTTATGTTTTTAACTTCTACCCTTGAACTTGACCTTCCGTTGTCATCGACAACCGAAACGTTGGCATCACACCTCAGTGCTCCTTCTTCCATGTTTCCGCTGCACACTCCAAGAGTTCTGAGAATATCTCTCAATTTTTCCATGAACTCTTTTGCCTCTTCAGATTTTTCCATGTCTGGTTCTGTTACAATCTCTATAAGAGGCACACCGCATCTGTTGAAATCTATCAAACTTTCTTTTGATTCGGTTATGTTTTCTGATGAATGAACCATCTTTCCGGCATCTTCTTCTATGTGTATGCGTCTTATCCTTACATGCTTTCCATTATCGAGATTCAGATATCCTTCTGTTGCTATTGGATGAAAATACTGCGTTATCTGGTAACCTTTTGGAAGATCGGGGTAAAAGTAATTTTTCCTATCAAAACTTGAAATTTCATGAATTTCGCAATTAAGTGCAAGACCAGCCATTATTGCGAATTCGACAGCCTTTTTGTTCAGAACTGGCAGAGCACCGGGCTGACCTGTGCATACAGGACATATGTTGGTGTTGGGCTTTGCATTTACATCTATCTCACAGGTGCAGAATGCCTTTGTTTCGGTCAAGAGTTGAGCGTGGATTTCAAGGCCAATGACTGTTTTCATGCTACAACCTCCGGTAACGGAAATTTACCCCTTATCATTTCGTAATTTCTTCCGATTCTGAGGACCTTTTCGTCTTCGAACCTTTTAGACATGATTTGCAAACCAATAGGTAGACCATTTATGCTTCCCATTGGAAGGCTTACAGCAGGCGAACCGGCCAAATTTGCCGGTATGGTGTAAATGTCTTGAAGGTAATATTCAAGAGGTGAAGAAAGTTGACCTATTTTGAAAGCGACACCTGGCGTTGTAGGACCGATTATCGCATCGTAAGAATTGAAGATTTGTTTTAATTCATCAACTATTTTAGATCTAACCTTTTGAGCCTTATCAAAATAAGCATCGTAGTAAGTCGCCGAAAGCGTGAAGGTGCCGAGCATTATCCTTCTCTTTACCTCTCTTCCGAAGCCTTCGTCTTTCGTTTTTGTGTATATATCATCCACCGATTCTCCGTCGATGCTTAACCCATATCTTATGCCGTCATATCTTGAAAGATTGGATGAGGCTTCGGCAGGCGCTATTATGTAATAAACCGCAACGGCGTATTTAAGGGAAGGAATGGAAACCTCGTCAACTTTCACACCCATCTTTTTGAAATTATCTATCGCATCAAACAAAACGTTTTTAACAGCATCAGAAAGTCCTTTCGTGAATTCTTTTGGAATTGCCATTTTGAAACCTTCAATTGAATTTTCTATGTTTTTCAAAAGATCAATTTGTTTTTCAACTGTTGTTGAATCTTTCGGATCTTTACCGATCAGGATATTTCCGATTAGGCCGGCATCTCTTACATTTTTGGTAAGAGGTCCTATCTGATCGAGAGAAGAGGCAAAAGCCACAAGACCATACCTTGAAACAAGGCCATACGTCGGTTTGTATCCTACTATTCCGCAAAAAGAGGCAGGTTGACGTATCGATCCGCCGGTATCTGAGCCGAGCGCAAATGGCACCATACCGCTTGCAACGGCGGATGCCGAACCGCCACTCGATCCTCCCGGAACTCTTTGAAGATCCCACGGATTTTTTGTCGTGAAAAAACTGGAATATTCTGTGGATGCACCCATCGCAAATTCATCCATGTTCGTCTTTGCGATCACAGTTCCACCCGCATCAAGCAACTTTTGAACTGCCGTTGCGGTGTAAGGAGAAACATAATTTTCAAGAATTTTTGACGCGCACGTCGTTTTAGTGCCTATAACTTCCATGTTGTCTTTAACCATGAAGGGAATTCCGTTTAAAATTCCATCTTTACCTTTAACGAAAGCAGTGGAAATACAAGATTTTATTTTTGGATCTATCAACGCGGTTTTTTTGACAAAATGATTTGTAACCTCTTCGGGGGATACCTTATTCGATTTTATCTGTTCGATTAAATCTTCAACGCTTAAATTTGGTAACATCAAAAGAATTATCGGAACACAAAATGCAACGTTCCGTTACCTCCTTTCATAAATCTGATTTTAATTATATCACTTTCAAAGATATATGTTATGATCTTTTTGAGAAAGGAGAGCGAATTATGGATATATCGGGTAAAGTCATAGAACACAGAAGATGGCTCCATAAAAATCCGGAACTTGGTTTTGAAGAATTCAAAACGTCTGAATACATAAGAAGGCATCTTGATGATTTTGGAATACCTTACAGAAAAGTCGGTACCGGAACAATAGCGGATCTAAACGTCGGATCAAACCAAACGATTGCTTTGAGGGCTGACATGGATGCGCTTCCGATTACGGAAATAAATGACAAACCTTACAAGTCCCAAATCGAAGGTAAAATGCATGCGTGCGGACATGATGCCCATACCGCTATGCTTTTGACGGCGGCAGAATACATGGTCAAAGAGAAAAGGCCTTCAAAGAACGTAAGATTTATCTTTCAACCTGCCGAAGAGGGCGGTTGTGGCGCGTGCGAAATGGTGAAAGCGGGATCCGTCGATGGAGTTGATATGGTCTTCGGGATTCATGTTTGGGTTGGAACCGAGTCGGGAAAATTTTCGAGTAAATCCGGTCCTTTGATGGCTGGCGTCGATGAATTAACTTTATCTGTAAAGGGAATCGGTGGACATGCGGCTTCTCCGCATCAAACTGTTAATCCGATATCAATAGGTGCAACCATCGTCAACGAACTTTACAAGATAAGACCTTTGAGAATAGATCCGCTTGAAAATGCCATCATCAACGTTACCGCTTTTAATTCGGGCAATACCTTCAACGTGGTTCCAACCGAGGCAAAGATATTTGGCACGATTCGTACTTTTTCTGACGCTACACGAAAAGATGTGATATCCAACGTTGAGAGTATGAAAGACCTTGCTCGTTCTCTCGGAGGAGATGTCGACTTAGATTTGAAAAGAATTGCTCCACCTGTTGTGAATTCAAAAGAAGGATTTGATGAGGCTGTAAAAGTGATAAAAAACCTTGGCTTCGAATTTGAAGAAGCCTTTCCAACCATGGGATCAGAGGATTTTGCGTATTACCTTCAAAAGGTAAAGGGTGCTTTCCTCTTTTTGGGAATACATTCCGAATCAAAACATGTAGTCGCGCCGCATCACAGCCCTTATTTCGATGTTGACGAAGAAGCACTTCAATCTGGCGTTAAATTCTTTCTTGGAATCACAGGATCAATATAGGAGGTAAATATGAGATTAGAAGGAAAAGTGACTCTTATAACGGGAGCCGCAAGTGGTATAGGACTTGAAACAGCAAGGATATTTATGAAAGCAGGATCGATTATAGCGGGTTGCGATTACAACGAGGAATCTCTGAAAAAAGCGCAGGCCGAATTGGGCGACAATTACAAAATATACAAGATGGATGTTTCAAAACATGACGATGTTAAATTGGTCGTTGATCAGATCGTCAAAGAACTTGGAAGGATAGATGTTCTCATCAACAATGCCGGAATAACAAAAGACAATTTTCTTGTCAGAATGTCTGAAGCGGATTTTGATGCCGTTATTTCTATAAATCTCAAAGGAGCTTACAACGTTACACAGGCAGTTGTCCCTCATATGATGAATCAACGCAATGGTGTTATATTAAATGCGTCTTCCGTTGTAGGAATATACGGAAATATAGGTCAAACAAATTACTCCGCTTCAAAAGCCGGCCTGATAGGTATGACAAAGACATGGTCAAAAGAACTTGCACGTTACAACATTCGCGTCAATGCCGTTGCCCCGGGCTATATAAGAACTCCGATGACTGAAAATCTTTCTGAAAAGGTAAAAGACCTTGTGAAAGAAAAGACAGCGCTCGGTAGAATGGGAGAACCTTCGGATGTGGCAAATGCCTATCTCTTTTTATCTTCGGATGAAGCGGGATATATAACAGGTCAGGTACTTGGAATCGATGGAGGACTTACATTGTAAGTCAAGATATAATTTGATTTTTTTCAGATGATCTTCCAAATATCCAAAAAATAACGGTGCCCAGCAGGCCAAAAGCAAAGGCCGTCATAAAGTTATCCGCAGGAGAGGCTATCCACAAGAAAGCGCCAGAAAGGGCTGCAATAGACACTATACCATCTCTGACAAGATAATACGCCCCAAAAGTGCCGGCCTTCTGGCCTTTTGGTGCAAAATCCATTATCAAAGACTTTCTCGTAGGTTCCCCAAATTCTTTTAAGCCTCTTATTATGAAAGCAATAACAAGCAATTCAAAATTTCTTGAAAAGAGAAGCACAAGCGGAAAAAGCGTGAAGAAGGCGAATGTTATAACCACAAACGGCTTTTTCGTGTGCTTATCCGCAAGATAAGCAACAGGCACATAAATTATCATGGCCGTTACCATCTCTATCGTCGTTAAAATTCCGAATTGAAATGCGCTAAGGCCATTTTTCTCTACAACCCACACAACAACAAAAGCGTATGGAATCTGCTCGCAAAATCTCACGAATATATCGGATATCAACAATGTTCTCATTTTTTTATCTATCAAATTCTTCATCATAGATCTCATCTTGACGGGTTCTTCCTTCTTGCCTTCCTCTTTGAGGAAAGCGTTGAAAAAAAAGATTGCAACGATTGCAAACCCAATTGCGATTATGAAAGAAATTCTGACGCCATTTGTTATGCCATAGATCGCTATCAAAATTCCTCCCGCAAGAGGGCCGAGTGCCATGGGAACCCTTCTAAATAAAGAATGCATTGAAACTCCCATAACTCTTTTGTTTTTTGGAACTGCCTCTGAGATCAAACTCATGATGGCCGGCATCGCTATTGCAGACCATGCAATGAAAAAGATGGCCCCGATAAGTACAAATAGCCATGTTGGGAATATGATGACGAGTAAATATCCAAAAATAGACATGATGGTAAAAAAGATGAGCGATTTTTTATATCCTATTTTATCGCTGAGATAACCTCCTGGAAAGCCATAAATGGCACCTAATAAATTTTGCATACCGCCCAAAATTCCTATTGTAATGGCACTTCCTCCGACGGCCATAAGATAAAGTGGCAGAAATTTATCTCCCATATATTGACCTATTCCCACCAAAATAACGAGAATAAGCATCGAAGCCATGGAACGATTTAAGGCAAAAAAATCTGTGAATTTTGTTTTCACTTTTATCCCAATTTCAAAGCGGCATAAAGCGTATCGTAGACTTTGAACTGCTCTTCGAGATTTTTAACGTCATCAGGGTACATTATTGAAAATCCTCTAGCTACGATCTCAAGACCGGCAGCGTAAGGGTTTGCGTCAAGATGATTTGTATCAGCCGCATTTACGATTTCCCCCATCTTTTGCAAAGCAGGATCGGTTATCTTGTATTTTTCGAGAATTGAGACAAAAGAACAATGTCCGTCCTTATGACCGAGTTCAACGCCTTCGACATCGAAAGGGATTGCGTTTTCTCTTTGCGCTATTTCCATCACCAATGATTTGGTTACAAACATGAATTCGGCCTGATTATCGATGAACCTTTTTATCAGCCATGGACAGGCAACCCTGTCGACATGAACGTGAGATCTCGTTATCCATTTCATAAAATCATCCCTTTCTTATTTTTTATTATATACTGAATTCACCTTAAAAGTCAAATAGTCTTTACTGTAAGCGGAGGGCAGGATGCCCTAAAATGGTGATCGGTGAGTAGTGAAGAGTGAGCAGTATGATTACAGATTACGCGTCACGCGTTACGAACAGTCTTTAATGTCTGAACTCTAATCTCTTTTCTACATG
>JAJYYZ010000029.1 GCA_021800445.1 bacterium
ATTGTCGCGCCCCATAGGGGCGTGTGGATTGAAACTCGGACTTGAAGGAATGGTTCTTGGTAACATAAAGTCGCGCCCCATAGGGGCGTGTGGATTGAAACTTACCTCTTGAGGTTTCTCATCCAGTTTCTCAACGTCGCGCCCCATAGGGGCGTGTGGATTGAAACAATGGCCTCATTGATATCATCCGTATGCGTTTCGGTCGCGCCCCATAGGGGCGTGTGGATTGAAACATACCGGATATAATCGATGTGTTGTGCACTTCAGTCGCGCCCCATAGGGGCGTGTGGATTGAAACATAGATTCTGAGGGGTACAATCAAAAGGAAGGTAACGTCGCGCCCCATAGGGGCGTGTGGATTGAAACGACTAATTCAGCATAATCATTTGTACCAGCCGCTTGTCGCGCCCCATAGGGGCGTGTGGATTGAAACCCGTAAGCCATTGTATATGTCATAACATCACCTCAGTCGCGCCCCATAGGGGCGTGTGGATTGAAACCATCGATAACAAGGTTAATTCCGGATTTTATCCGTCGCGCCCCATAGGGGCGTGTGGATTGAAACCTGTATCTCTTTTCGAGAATTACCCTCGCCCCCGATGTCGCGCCCCATAGGGGCGTGTGGATTGAAACTATGAAAAAGACTCTTTCTTGCTTGAACAAGATGTCGCGCCCCATAGGGGCGTGTGGATTGAAACCAGAATGGCTTACCTTTTATTGCTACAAGGCAAAGTCGCGCCCCATAGGGGCGTGTGGATTGAAACACATGGAATCCAATTTCCGTCTTCCGGGCCTGAGTCGCGCCCCATAGGGGCGTGTGGATTGAAACCAAAAAATAAAACAGTGTAGATTGTAATGTAGTAACGTCGCGCCCCATAGGGGCGTGTGGATTGAAACTGTAGGTCAGAATGATATTCTGATGGTAGATAGTGTCGCGCCCCATAGGGGCGTGTGGATTGAAACCCTGACCCATTTGATGGACATGTTGAGTACATCGTCGCGCCCCATAGGGGCGTGTGGATTGAAACTTTGTTTCTCTTCAAGTTCTATCCAATCTTCTTTGTCGCGCCCCATAGGGGCGTGTGGATTGAAACCTGTACACGCGCAGTTAGGATACGTCCCTGTGGAGTCGCGCCCCATAGGGGCGTGTGGATTGAAACCTTGAATATCTGATCAATCGAAAGGATAACATCATGTCGCGCCCCATAGGGGCGTGTGGATTGAAACATTGATTTTGATAGGTATAGCAATAGGCGGTGTAAGTCGCGCCCCATAGGGGCGTGTGGATTGAAACAATTGAACAAATTAGGTAGAGTATAAGTCATAACAATGCAATGAATCACTAAGGAGATGATTTTGTGTCTAAGAAAAAAGTTTTAGTAATAATATCAAGTGGAGATAAGAACGTTATTTCTACGGCAGTGACATTCGGGATTGTTTCTTTTGAGGCGAAGTTGTATGATGATCTTAAAGTTTTCTTTTTCGGTCCAAGTGAAAAGGTTATCACCGAAGATAAAGATCTTCAATCAAGCCTATCTAAACTCATAAAAGATGGTATCACTCCGGTGGCTTGCGTTAACTTAGGCAACGCCTTTGATATAACTCCAAAACTAACGACGCTTGGTTTCAATGTGATTCCAGTTGGAAAAGCAATCGCAGATCTTGTAAATCAAGATTACGCTACTATGGTTTTCTGAAGTGAATTTCGCGTTAAACCCCGCTTCTAAAAAGCGGGGTTATTCGTTTTTTAGAATTTTCAAGACGTAATTTTTAACAAAATTGGCTTCTTCGGAAGTTATTTCGTTATGCGCGTATCTTAATTTAACGAATATATTTGTTATTTTGCCAGCATTCTCTTCTCCGATTCTTTTTTCTAATTCATTTGAAAATTCATACGGTGTCAACGTTGGATCTCCGATCTTCTTTCTCAATAGTTTGTAATAGAACAAAACTGTTTTTTGAGGGGTACCTTTGAAATCATAATTCTCTTTTTCAAAATGAAAATTATTAGTTTCAGTGCGATCTTCTTCACTTTCTTGTTTACCTAAAGGCATTCCATACTTTAAGATGTAATAGACCAGAAAAATTGCAAAAACACCGGCCATCATAATTACGGATCCAAGGAAAATAGGATTGGAAAGGAGAGATGCTCCTTCATGCGGACTTTTGTAAGGAGTTGTAACCTTGGACGCAATAACTGTAAGACCGCTTTCAACAGAATTTTGATGTGCTTGACCGGATAAATTTACTTTACCGGAGTTAAGCAATCCAAAGCCATAAAGAATCGAGACAAAGATAAAGAGTATCGACGCGATCATCCATACGATAAAAACAACTGTTTTTATATCTCTTTTCTTTTTACGTTTTGGCCTGTATTTGATCATCAAAAAAATCATCACTGCACTTACGGATATGACAACCACACCCGTTGCATCGATGACGATGGTATAAAAAGCGCCAAGATCAGGGTTTGATTGTGTTTTTGTGCTTGTTGCCGGAGGTACAGGTGCAACGGATACAATTACTGTTCTTTTTGGCAACGATGATTGCGTGGCTGTAGCGGGAGAAGTTTTTGAAACGAGAATTGTGTTAAGAATTGATTCCATAGGGGATGACGGTCTGAAGGCAAGTCCTAAAAAGAATATCAGCAAAGAAATAAGTGCAACGATTCCAACGAAACGAAATATCGATCTGTTGATAAATTGATCGTGATACGAAGAGTTAAGGATAAATGAAAACAGCAAAAGCATTATCATACCAGCCGTTACAAATGGGTTTATGAACTGGGAGGCAATTCCAACAATTGCAACTATAACCATGAGTGCTATTGACGCATTGAATCGCTTCATCATCATTTTTGAGTTGAGATATATCACAACGTATGAAATAACGAAAAGTATTATGGCCATTCCCAGTAGTTTCACAGGATATGACAGCCATTTATCCAAAGATATCCAGAATTCGTAAAAGAAAAAATGAATCGGATTTCCTCCGTTAAAAATCCAGAGAAAAAAGATCATGACAAGAAAGTAAGGTATTACCCATGCAAGCCACGATACTTCTATTTTTGCCCTTGAGAATATCCACACGAAAAGAAAGGCTACTGGCAAAAATGCAAGACCCATTGTTGTTATTCCAAGCAGATAAGATAAAAGTATCAAAAAAAGTGTGAGCCATAGAAGATTAAAAAATTTCCATCGTTTTGTCATATCTTTTTATCACCTCGTCGAAAGATTCGTTATCCATCATGACATGAACCATGACGTTATTCTCAACGAGAATAGCACTTTGATCTCTGAGTTTCTGTACTTCTCTGGGCAAAACGGAATAAGTATCGTATTTTTTATCGTAAGGCATTCTGAAGCCGTAAGGTATGACAAAGACCATGAGACGCGCAACCCTTGATTTTACCGTGAGTAATTTTGGAATTGCATCATCCGTAAGGTACATCGATATGATGATAACAGTTGTCGTTCTGGACATGGAAAAAAGGTCGCCCATGATCTGGGTTTGAAGCGAGAGATCATCAGATGGATCATCTGTGCCCTTTGCTATGGCAAGTGCATCAAAATACGGGATATAATCCCTTGCCTGTTGATCTACTGTATAAATTTTATCTCCAAGTACTTTAAGCGTTATAGGCATATCTTTGTCGTAAAGATATTTTATGATCCCAGAAGATGCCATTGATGCGTATTCTTCATAATCTTTTCTCATATGTGCCCAAACGTTTCTGGCATATATTTCTTTTGGAAGGTTGTAATCAACATACATTCTTATCTTGGAAGAGCCGGTGTATTCATATTCCTTGACCATAAGATCACCAGTATGGGCGCTTGCTTTCCAATGTATTCTTTGGAAAGGCTCTCCGCTGTATTCACGTATTCCGACTATATGACTTGAATCCTCAAGAATTTTAAAATCTGTCTTTTTGCCGGAGACCGGATCTATAAGGGTTGTTTTTAACTCGTCTATTGGCAAAATTTTGGGAAAAACGAGTATTTTTCTTTTTATCTCAATTTTTCTTTCTATTGAAAAAAGTTTTAGCGTGCTTTCAAAATGAATGTTTATTCCGTAAAAACAATGTTCCCCTCTCGTACGAAATTTCATCACATATGAAAGCAACATCGCGTGATTTGGCAAAATAGATCCTGAAATTTCCCTTGAACCACTTGCTATATATCCATCTGAGGAGAAGTCTTGAACTTCAACTTTGGAAAGCAAGTATTTTGACATGTTTTTGATTTTGGTTTCACATGTTACTTCGTCGTCGGTAAAAACCCTTGGTGGATAAACCGATGATGATATCTCCAAAGATTTAACGACCTTTACGGTCACCATAAAGTAAATCCACAACGAAACATCAATACCTGCCAGTGTTATGCTGAATGAACCTAAGGCTATCATAATTGCTAAAATTGAAAAGATAGTGAAAACAAGAAGTGGTAAAATTTCATACCTCATCTTTTTTGATCACCGGTAATGGTACTTCGTTTACAATTTCTTCCAGCACATCGTCAACTTTCCTCATTCTCACGCGTGCTTCGGATGTGAGGATAAGTCTGTGATACAAAACCTCTTTCATAACCATTTTAACGTCATCCGGTATAACGTAAGTACGACCATTCAAAAGTGCCCTTGCCATTGCACCTTTCATAAGATTGAGAGATGCTCTTGGACTTGCGCCTAAGTAAAGGTCTTTGTTAAATCTCGTGTGTGAGACAATGGAAACGATGTAATCTTTTACAGTGTCATCAACGTTAACCTCTCTCACCGCATTTTTTATAAATTTAACTTCTTCCGGGTTAAGAATAGGCTTTATATCGTTTATCGGATGATGATCCATTTGAGATGTGAGCATTTCCATTTCCATGTCACGCTGCGGATAACCTATTTTTATCATGAAAGCAAATCTGTCAAGTTGAGCCTCCGGAAGTGGAAATGTGCCTTCGTATTCGATCGGGTTTTGAGTTGCCATGACAAAAAAGTTATCGCTAAGTTTGTGGGTAACGCCATCTATCGTGGTCTGATTTTCTGCCATTGCTTCAAGAATTGCGGACTGAGTCTTCGGAGTTGCCCTGTTTATCTCATCTGCGAGTAGTATATCGGTGAAAACGGGACCCGGCTTAAAGACGAATTCTCCTTTGTCTCTGTTGTAAATTGAAAGACCTGTAAGATCTGTGGGAAGCAGGTCAGGTGTAAACTGGACACGTGTGAAATTCAATCCAAGTGAGATTGCAAAAGATCTGGCAAGTACTGTTTTCCCGGTACCCGGAACATCTTCAAGGAGTACATGACCGCCTATCATGAAAGAGATCAAAAGTTTTTCAATGGCTTCTTCCTTACCGAATATGACTTTAGAGATGTTTTTTATGATGCGATCTTTTAAATCAACGATATCCATTTATTTGCCTCCAAATAAAAATGACTCCACGCCAGGAGTCATTGGCTTTAAAGCATTGGGTGAACTCCACCACCTTTGAAATTATATCACACTGCCAAACAGGTGTCAAAATTTCGAATTTCAGATTTAGATCAAAATCAAAAAACAGATGGTAAGACGTGAAATAACAAAAATTTCATTCCACAAGATCACGCATTTTAAGGGGGGTAAGTTTGGGGTGGGTATGATCATACCCAAGGGTGTCCAAAAGTAAAAATGTGGTGATTTTAGAGCGAAATGTTGGAAACGCCTGCCATATAAGTGATTGCGTGATCTGAAAATTGAAAAATCGAGAATTTTGCTACAAACATTTACAATCATTTTACCAAGAATTATTCAAAGATTATTCGTCATGAATTGTGAATGCAATAAAAGTTACGAATGTAATTACAAAAACATTTTTTATAAACATAATATACATATAAATTAAGATATTAAGTGGTGGGGGCATGTCACCGATTGAAAATAGAATTGATTTCTTCAAATTCACCATTTTCAAAAGAAAAATCGTATATTTCAGTATTTTGAGGTACATATTCTTTTATTCCATCCAAAGAAAGATGTTTCACGTAAAGTAAAAAGGCGGATATGGTTATTCCATGCGATACTATCAAAGGATAATCAAATTTTTGAAGGTAATCTGTTATGGCGTTAACCATTCTATCTTGAACTGCTTTTACGGTTTCCGAATTTTTCATCTGCCATTTTGATGGACTTTCCTGCCAAATTTTACCTTCAGGTGTTTTCATCAACTCATCAAGAAAATTTCCCTCCCAACTGCCATAATTCATCTCTCTTAACCTAACGTCAGTTTCTACACCCACGCCAAGGATTTCTCCTATTATCTCAGCGGTTTGATAAGCCCTTATGAGGTCGCTTGAGATGATCCTGTCTATAAGATGATCTTTGGTTTTCAAATATTCTCCGATGCGTTTTGCCTGCTTTATTCCCATATCATTTAAGGGAGCATCGAGACTTTGCCCCTGAAGTATGCCACTGAGATTTGAATCAGTTTGCCCATGTCTTGTAAGATAAAAAGTTTTCACTTAACCACCGGCAATGAAGTTGCCAACTATTTCGATGCTTTTTTTCACGGCATAAGTTTTGAAAACTTTTATTCCTTCATCCAACCTTGCAAGCCATCCATTTTCTTCTTTTTTGACGATGATGTAATATGTTTGAACAAAACCGTCGTCAACTGAAATTGTTTTTAAAAGATATCCTTCATCACCTTTGAAAACGCTTTTGAATTGGATTATCGATTCATTTTCAACGAATTTTTTTGAAACGATCTCGTTGATTTTTTCAAATGAAATATCTTTAAGATGCACATGTGGCATCCAATCAATCACCATCCTTGATGTGCTGAATTCATGGCTTTCCATGATTATAGACCATGATTTTCGACCCATTTCATTCCATTTTCTCCCGTATTTCGTAGCCTTTAAAGGCCTTATCTTTCTTTTCAAAAAAGCTGCACCTATTTTTAAAGCGTTATCGGTGATCCATTCAACATGATTTTCATCGTCCGTGACTATCAAAAATTTGCCATCTTTTTTGAGCGTTCTAAGGGCATTCCTTAGAAATTCTTCAGAGAAAAGCCTTCTTTTTTCGTGAGAATTTTTAGGCCACGGGATCGGATAAAACGAAAGTATTAAATCTATTGAAGATGGTTCAAAGACTTCCTGAATGAGGAATTTCGCATCTCCTTGAAAGATCATCACGTTTTTTAAGTCAAAGTCAAGTACCATTTTAGCGGCTTTAACACAGGAAATTTCTGAATTTTCTATCCCGATAAACACATCGTCTGATCTTGATTTGGCCATCCTCGTCATGATCTCACCATTTCCAAATCCTATTTCAACGATTCGCTTTTTATTGTCATCGAATTTCAACGGAAGATGAAGGTCTTCCGGAAAAGAAATGTACTTAAGACACTTTGTATTCTTCGAAACTTTGAAGTTGGTAAAGTTTTGCATATATTCCATCTTTTTTCATCAATTCCTCGTGATTTCCTTCTTCAACGATCTTTCCATCGTCTATCACTATTATTCTTTCTATATTTCTTACGGTCGAAAGTCTGTGTGCGATGACGATTGTCGTTCTGCCCTCTGTCAATCTCTCGCTTGCCCTTTGAATAAGCGATTCGGTTTCGACATCAACGTTGCTTGTTGCCTCATCCATTATAACAACTTTTGGTTGTCTTACAAAGGTTCTTATCATAGATATGAGTTGCCTCTGACCCATTGAAAGGTTATTTCCACCTTCTCTGACTTCCGTATCAATTCCATTTGGAAGAGAAGCGATGAACTTTTCTATATCGAGTTTTTTGATAGCCTCTATTGCCATTTCCTTTGTTATCTTTTCATCGAATAATCTTATGTTATCAAAAACTGTCCCAGAAAAAAGCATGACTTCTTGAATCACGATGTTGACATTTTTTCTCAATTCTTCGATTGGGCAATCTTTAACTTCGACGCCGCCAATTTTGACACTTCCTTTTGAATAAGGATATAAACCGGTCAGAATTGAAGAGATCGTTGATTTTCCTGCACCGGTGTGACCGACTATAGCAAGTTTCCCTCCGTCTTCGACTGTAAAGGAGACATCTTTGAGTATCATGGCATTTTGAGAATATCCAAACCAAAGATTTTTAACCTCTGTTTTTCCGCTGTTTATCTTCTCGTCGGAAATGGGTCTTTGAGGTCGTGGCAATTTGAACAGCGCCCTTATCCTTTCTATTGAAACCATGGCAGATTGAATGTTTGAAAAATTTTCAGCGAGATCATTTATGGGGGTGAACGCCATGCCTATATAACTTACGAAAGCGTAAAGAGTTCCTATTTCCATCTGCCCATGGATTATCGCCTGAACTCCAAACCAAATAACAAGGGCTGTTCCGACGTACCTTAAAAAGTCTATCAGAGGTCTGAAGAAAGCGAAAATCAACAATTGTTTCATGGCTGCTTTGTAATAATCGTTGTTTATGACGGAAAATTCATCTGATTTTTCTTGTTCTCTGTTGAAAAGCACTGTTACGACCATTCCGCTAAGATGTTCCGCTAAAAAACCATTTATCGCTGCCAATTTTGCCCTTACGGCCCTGTACGCTTTTCTTGAATATGTTCTGAAAATTGATGTTATGATGGCCACGGTGATGAAAATTGGAACAGTTATGAGAAAAAGTCGAAAATCGATAAGAAATAAAACGTAAAGTATGCCCGCTATCAAAACGGCATCTTTGAAGATGGATGAAATCATGGTCGAGAACATGTTGTTTAAATTTTGCACGTCGTTAGTCACACGCGTTACGAGTCTTCCGCTTATGTTTGAATCAAAAAACTTCATGGGTTGATCGATAAGATGAACGAAAAGTTGATTTCTGACGTCGTTAACTGCCCTTATGCCAACGCTTTGAGACGTGTAATTTTGAATGTAGGAAAAAACGAACGAAACGAGAAAGATCATGAAGATCTCAAATGCCACAAGTGATATGCCTGAAAATCTTATTTTATTGTATTGGGAAGTGCTGATCGTGTAAGAATTTCCGTTTCCTTGAAAGATATACTCGTTTTCTAAATGCTTTACCGTATATGCGCCATTTGAAGATGGAATGAAATATTTTCCGTCTATCTCTATTGAATTGTAAGAGGGTTTCGAAGATATGGCGTATTTCGAAGGATTAAGGTACAAGTTAATAGCATTACTTGTGAGTATGGTTGGAAATAATCCCATAACACTCACGATGATCATGAGTGCTATTGAAAGGCTCATCATCTTCCAATAAGGTTTTATGTACTTGAAGACCCAGAAGGAAAGTTTCAGGCTATCAAGGAATGGAAGTTTGTACTCTTCTTGTTCATAAGACGGCGGCATAAATTACCTCTGACCTTTTCAAATAGCTGACTCCTCTTTGCGTATTTTAAGGATCTCTTGAAGTTGGATTATCTGCTTTTTGACCATTCCATTTCCAATTCTAACAGATTCCTCAACTTTTTTGCATGCATAGACCACGGACGAATGATCTCGCCCAAACCATTCACCTATTTCCGCAAAGGTTTTGCCGAGATATTTTCTGGCAAAAAACATACCAATCTGCCTTGTGTTTGAAAGTTTTGCCGTTCTTAACTTCGCATCTATTTCGGCAGGACTGACATCAAAGATCATCGCAAGTGCGTTGAAAAATATCTCCTTCTCGACAATGTTTTTGCCTTGAAAGTTCCTTATCTCGACGCCAGATACTTCTCTTACTATCTTTGAAATGTTAGATTTATCAACGGCTTTTTTGGTATTTTTAAAGGCTATTTTGTTTATTATTCCTTTAATTGTTCTTATGTTGTCTGAAGCCTCAACTATTTCTCTTATACTTTCGTCGTCCAGAGGCATTCCATTTTTCAAAGCAAAGGCTTTGGCTATCTCGAATTTGGTTTGTAAATCTGGATTATCAACCTTTACCATCAGACCCATCTGCAATCTTGAGACAAGCCTTGGCTGGAATTTGGAAAGTTGTGTTGGTGTTCTGTCGCTGCACAAGACTATCTGTCTTTGATTGTCTATGAAATGATTGAGCGTATGAAAAAGTTCTGATTGAATTCCTTCTTTTGCTTCAAGAATTTGTATATCGTCTATCATCAAGATATCAAGTTTTTCTCTTATATTCTTCCTAAATTCAATCGTTGTTCCATTTTTTATCGCAACTATGAGATCGTTCATGAATTTTTCTGCCGTCATGTACATAACATGGAGATCCGGTGAATTTTCGAGTACGTAATTCGCAATGGCATTCAAAAGATGCGTTTTTCCAAGGCCGACACCGCCGTAAAGGAAAAAAGGATTCATCTTTCCAGGATTCTTGGCGATCTCTATCGCTCCGTCATATCCTTCCTCGTTAAAAGGACCGACGACAAAACTCTCGAAAGTGTATTCTTTGTTGAATTCACTTAAAAGTACCGGCCTTTTTCTCACAAGAGGCACATTTTGCCGAGGTTCGCTTTCCTGAACAACTTCGTCCTTTATCTGGTAAGGTATATCTTTTCCGCTGACTTCTTTTATCGTTTCAACGAATTGTTTTGCATATCTTTGACTTATCCAGTCTTTTATGAATAAATTTCCAACGGAAAAAACCACAAGATCGTCTGTTACCGATTCAACTTTGAAAGTGCTAAACCACATGTCCCATATTTTTCTGGAAATTTTCGATTTCAAAGTTTCCATAAGTTTGTCCTTCAAGTAAACAAACCCCTATTCGCGATAGAATTTGAAAGCCATATAATATCATAACAGAAAAGGGATGATGTATTCAAAAATTTTTTGTAAAAATTGTGTTCAATGTCCTATTTCTCTTTCTATCTGTTGAATCATGAAAAGTCTACGGTAAAGGCCGTTCAATTTCATAAGTTCATCGTGCGTTCCAAATTCAACGATTTTCCCTTCATCCATGACGAAAATCACATCGCTGTTTTTGACAGACGCTATGTTGTGTGTTATCACGATCGTGGTCATATCCTTTAAAGTTTTACCTATATCTTCGAGTATCAAAGTTGCTGTCTGTGAATCCACAGCCGACAAAACATCGTCTAAAATTATGACCTGCGCATTCTTAAAAATACCTCTTGATAGACTCAGGCGCTGCCTTTGACCTCCAGAAAGTGTCACACCTCTTTCTCCCACAAGCGTGTCGTACTTATCATCGAACTTAACAACTTCTTCATGAAAATGAGCAACCTTTGAAGCATCCTCAACGTCATCTTCTGAAAATCGCTCGAGGCCAAAAGCCACGTTTTTTGAAATTTTGGTACTGAAAAGGAAGGATTCTTGAGGTATTAAAAGCACATTTTCCCTTAAAGATTTTCCGTTTATGCGGTTTATGTCAACACCGTTGTAGAAAATATGACCATCCTCGATGGAATATAATTTTGTCATAAGTTTGACAAGCATTGTTTTACCGGACCCTATTTTACCTATTACGGCGATCTTCTGACCGGCTTTTATCTTAAGATCGACACCTTTTAAAATATTCTCACCATTGTAAGAAAAGTTAAGTTGCTTTATCTCAAGAGTTTCAAATTTACCTGGAAATTCAAGACCATCTTCTTTTCTATCAGAAGTTTTCATAAGCGATTCTATTCTTTCTTGAGAAGCCCTGCCCATTTGTACCACATTTATAACTTGCCCTATCGCCACAAAAGGCCATGTCAACATTCCAAGATAACTTATGAAAGCCACAAAATCTCCAAGATTAACCGTACCACTTATGACCATTTGGCCGCCTAAGAAGATTGCTATGGCAGTTGTTAAAGCCGCAAGAAAACTTATCAAAGGACCATAAACCGCGGATATTCTGAGAAGTAAAAAATTATCGTTGGCGAATTGATCGCATGATTGCTTGAAAAGAGTGTTGAATTTATCTTCAACTCCGTAAGATTTCATGGTCTTGACGTTTGAAAAACTTTCTTGAGCCCTTTCACTTATGAAAGAAAAATCATTTTGCACCTTTTTGAACCTCGTGTGTATTTTTCCTCCAAAGTACCACGAAGAGATGGCAACAAAAGGTAATGGTATAAGCGAAATCAAAACAAGTCTGTAATCTACCACCATAAGCATGCCGGCAAAAACAAAAATGGTCATGGCTATCGCATCGACTGTCATTATAATACCCTGGCTCAGCATCTGACTTACTGCCTGAACGTCATTGGTGTAATAGGCCATAAGATTGCCGACACTGTGTTCACCAAGAAAAGATATCGGAGATCTTAAAAATTTGTCAAAAAGCATTTGCTGAGAGTAAGCCTGAAATTTTCTTGCGCTTCCAACTATAAGCATTCTCCATATGAATCTTCCAACTACAACGCCTGCCGCTATTATGATTATGAGAACAACAAAATTCATGACAATTCCAAGATTTACAGGAGGTTTTATGACGATATTGACAACTTCTCCTATGTACTTTGGAACAAGTATTTGAAGGTAATCTATGGAAGCAAGAAAAATTATCCCCAAAATATAATATTTCCATCTTTTTTTCAAAAAAGTTCTTATCACAATTCGATCACTCTTGTCTCGGAAGTCTTTGGATCTAAAAGCACACATGTTGCCTTGCCGGTTAGATAACCACAACTTTCTCCAGGATTTATGACAAGTGTTTTACCGTATTGCTTTATTGTAAGCCTGTGAGTGTGTCCAAAAAATATAAAATCGTAAAGTTGGGATTTTATGCCGGGATAAAGGGCTTGAGGCTCATGCATCAAATACATATGTTTTCCCTCTGCATCTAACCAATGCGGCGATCTCAAAATTTTTCCATTTGCACGTTTTTGAAGCAAAAGGCGATCACCGTCGTTGTTTCCAAAAACACCGATAAATTCCATCTCTCCTTTCAAAAATGGCACGATGGCGAAAGGAGACACAAAATCTCCCATATGGAAGATCATCGAAATGTTATGATCTTTTGCAATCTTCATCGCTTTGTTTATCTTATCCATGTTGTCATGAGAATCAGAGAGCACCATCCACATAAATTCACCTTGAGTAATTTCTTGGACCGAATATCTTTGTTCCTATTCTGACAAGATTTGCGCCTTCCTCTATCGCAACCAAATAAGAATCTGACATACCCATTGAAAGTATGTCCATTTTGACATTTTCAAAATTCAAACTTTTGATGTGATCGAAAAGTACTTTGGTGAGTTTAAAATAAGGCCTCAAATTTTCAGCCTCGAATGCAGGCCCCATCGTCATAAGCCCGTATATCTTCAAATTTGGAAGTTTAGATATTTCTTTTACGGTATCTTCAACTATCTCTGGCATCACACCAGATTTTTGTGGTTCCAATCCGCTGTTAACTTCAATGAGAATCTTCATGATCTTACCAGCAGTCTCGCATTTTTTGCTCAGAATCTTTGCAATTTCGACAGATCCTATTGTCTCTATCATGTCGAAAAGACGGATCATCTTATTTATTTTGTTTTCCTGAACACTCCCTATAAAATGCCATTCTACTTTTTCTTTGATTAAGGGAATGACTTTTTCAGCCTCTTGAACGTAATTTTCGCCGATTATCTTCGCGCCGGCCAAAATGCTTTCTTCAATTTCGTCATAATTTCTGGACTTAGCGGCTACCTCAAGATTGACACCATGGGGCAGATCGGAAAGAATTTTTTTCACATTTTCGCTTATAGACATAAAAGATCACCTTTTTTATTATATCAAAAATCATTTCTTAACTATGTTTCTTCTTATGTTATCTTTTGATAAGACTTAATTAAAAGATAAAATTAGACGATCAATAATTGATCCATCTTAAAACTCCTTCTAAAGAGTGGAATTGTATAATTTTAACGATTGAAAGGAGAGGTCTGAATATGAAAGTGAAAGATATGGAAAAGATATTAAATAAAGAAGAAAACAAAAAAATGGCCGAAAAGACAAAAGTTGAAACTTTGATCAAGGCCACAATTTACGGAATAAGATTTTAAAAAGGCGCGAAAGCGCCTTTTTAATTGGAAACTTTTGTTTCTTCGTGTTTTCTTTCGATCTTTGTCACCTTTCTAACTTCCCATACCAGACTTCCCACTCCGATGACCAAAACAACCACTATGACAAGTACAAACTCTATGCCCAGACTATGTAAATTGTGGATATGAAGTGGTGTGAGTATTTGAAAACCTGCTATTGAAGGAAAAAGTAATCCAAATATTCCGGCTGTAATAAAGGTGATACCTCCCCACAACAAAGTTCTTCCGGCCGTTAAACTTGATAATTTTGATGCCATTTGCGGTGAAAGTTTTAAGTGTTTGGTTAAAGCACCGAAAGATAATCCTGCGAATGCCTGAACAGTTGTTGTTCCAATACCGAAGAAGAAGCCCGGTACCCATCCAAGATACATGTTTGGCATTGAAGGAGCAAGAACCGTGTAAATTATGAGTGCAAAGGCTCCAAAGCCAAAACCGGCTATAAATCCGTGAATTATGGCCATTTTTGGTGTTGGCGCTTGAACATCGGGATATTCACCCTTCAGCGCCGCTGCATGGTGGGATCTGTCTATCTTTCCAAAATGTATGTGAAATGCATTTTTAAACTTGAAAACATACATGCCGCCGAGCGCCATGGCAATCCCAACTATTACGTAGATTATGTAATTGAAATATGGCAAATCAAATACCTTCGCAAGTGCAAAATAAGAAACTTCACTCATCAGCATGCGCTGAACTGTAAAACTCAGCGAGAAGATCAACCCCACTATAAGTCCTTTTTTTGCAGAATAACTTCCAACGGCGTAACTAAAAGTTATTGGCCATGTATGTTCATCAGGAGTTACTCCATGAACTATTCCAAGCAAATAAGAGGTTAATATAACCATTCCAACGGACATTCCTGCCGATGGAGACCACAAATCTATCATTCATTTCACCCTTTCGATTTTTGACAATCTTCACAAATTCCAAAAAAATCAAGTTGATGGCTTTGTACTTTAAACCCTTCGATTTTGAAATTTTTAACGGGACAATCAAATACATCTTCGACTTTGAGACATTTAAGACATATGAGGTGATGATGGTGATAGGGAGGACAAAAAATATACCTTAATTCTCCCTCTATTGAATAATTTCTGGCAAGATTCATTTCCATAAGGGAATTCATCATTCTATAAACAGTCGTCAGTCCAACTTTAACGCCTCTTTTTGAGATGTCTTCAAAAAGTTCCTGGGGAGTGAGAAGATGATGCTCGAGAATGAAAAATTCAAGTGCTTCTTTTCTCGGCCCTGTCATGCGCATTCCTTTTTGATGGAGCTTTTCACTTACCATTCCAACCATTTCGTCTTTCATGTCACACCTCTTATAGAAAATAATTTTCTACAAGATTATAGCATATCTTTCCCAATAAAACAAAAAATTCCGTTTTTTCACGGAATTATGGCGGAGGCGCTGGGATTCGAACCCAGAAGGTGCGGAGCACCACCGGTTTTCGAGACCGGCCCCTTAGCCGTTCGGGCACGCCTCCAAAATTAATTCAAGATGGTGTGCCTGGCGGGAATTGAACCCGCAGCCTTTGGATCCGGAGTCCAACGCTCTATCCGTTAAGCTACAGGCACACTCGATCTATCAATAATTTATCTCTTCAGCACTTTTGTTACTCATATCTGGACTTGGTTCTTCTTCGAATTCATCGTTTGCATTTTCTTCATTGACACTCTCTGTTTCAGAACTTTCCGCACTTTCTTCTTCAATTGGGCTACGTCCTTCTTTGCCTTCGAGGTACGCGTCCGCTATTCTTGAAGTTATCAATTTAATGGCACGAATTGCATCGTCATTTCCTGGAATTATGTAATCAACGTCGTCTGGATCGCAATTTGTATCTGCAATACTTACTATGGGTATGTTCAGTATGTGCGCTTCTTCGACGGCGTTATATTCTCTCTTGGGATCAACCACGTAAAGCGCATCTGGAATTTTTTTCATGTCTTTGATTCCATCGAAATATTTTCTGAGACGTTCAAGTTCTTTACGAGTTGAATTTGATTCTTTTACGGGTAATTTGTCAATATCTCCCGCTTTTTCCATTTCCTCAAGTTCTTGAAGCCTTTTTATCCTTCCGGTTATAGTTGAAAAGTTTGTCAAAAGACCGCCTATCCACCTTTTACTTATGTAAAAGGCTCCGCATCTCTTAGCCTCTTCTTCTATCGTTTGAGCACCTTGATGCTTTGTGCAAACGAAAAGTAGAGTCTTGTTTTGCTTCCCAAGATCGACGACAAAGTCGTAAGCCCTGTCGAGGAGATTTGAAGTTTTTTGGAGATCGATTATGTATATGCCTTTTCTCGCAGCATAAACATAAGGTCTCATTTTGGGATTCCATCTTTTTGTTTGATGACCGAAATGCACGCCGGCCTCCAACAATTGTTTCATTTTGATTCTTTCTGCCACAATACACCTCCGAATGGTTTTAACCTCCACAACCGTCATTTCTTTTGAAGACCTTAAAAAAGGCACCTTTCAAAAGATCGGGCTGTGTGCGTTTTACGTCAAATTATATCACATTGTACTTAGTTTGTCTATGACTTCATCTATTGTGGACTATTTATGTTATAATAAAGCGAGGTGATTGGATGCTTGATCTTTCAACAAAAAGTTCTTATGCCACGCGTGCCGTGTACGAATTGTCCCGTGCATGGAATCGTGGCGTTGAAAAGTTAACGCTTAAAGAAATAGTTGCAAAACAGGATGTTCCCCTTGATTACATGGAAAAATTGCTTTTCCAACTTAAAAGAGGCGGAATTGTAATCACTATACGAGGAAAAAACGGCGGTTATGCCCTTGCAAGGAGCCCTTCTGAAATAAAAATATCTGACATAACAACGTTGATGGAAAATCCAGTCAAAAGGTTAAATTGCCTTGTCAAAGAAAGCTCCAAAAAATGTGATGTTTTTGATTATTGCATGATAAAATATGTCTGGAATGACGCTTACATCGCGATGAACAAAGCCCTATCTAAATATACCTTTCAGGATCTCGTTGACATGGAAAGCAAATACACAGACCAAGTAAAGTCATGAAAGAACTTTTAATAGACAAAAGCCAGGATTTTTTCTTGATCCTTGAAAAAGAAAAATCAGAGTGGGCTGACTTTTATTTTGAATATGTCAAAAATGCACCGTACATCTTTTCAAGTTACCATCGTATTTTGAACTTGGATGAAGACGCCATCAAAAAAAGAATCCTTTCTTTTGAAAGAAGATTTTTGGATAAAGTATTTCAATCTTTATCTGAAATAGGCCCCTACAAGTACGAAGTTGCGCGTGCCATAGTTTCAAAGGCCGATAGTATGGGTTTAACCATTTCAGACTTTCATTTTTATATAGTCGGTGGACTTGATTTTGGTCCCGTTACTGTTATCGATGAACAAAATACTTTGATAGATGTACTTGCTTTATACAGAGCGGGCTTTGAAAATTTAGAAGATCTGTGCGTTAAAATTAGCATGAGGAGATGATTTAAATGGCGGAAGACGCAAAAAAGTACGTTTGCACGGTGTGCGGTTACGTTTACGATCCTGAAAAAGGAGATCCAGATAACGGTGTTAAAGCAGGAACTCCATTTTCAAAGTTGCCGGACGATTGGGTATGTCCAGATTGTGGCGCCCCAAAGGATGCTTTTGATCCGATAGAGTAACATGCTCCCACCACTTATAGAAGTAAGGGCTTCTGGCTCAAAAAAGTTAAAATTAAAACAACTCCACTTTAAGTGGAGTTGTTTTTTGGGAGGGATTGGAAGATCACTTGCTAAATATCGTCAACATTTCCATTCCTTGAGAATAAACAACCATCGTAAGTGTTCCTCCAGAAGGAATTGATTCGTAAACTTTCTGGAAGTCTTGAACCGATGTTATTTGTTGGTTATTCAATGATGTTATCACATCTCCGACTTCAAGTCCTGCCATGTTTGCGTTGCTGTTAGGTGTAACTGATGTTACAACCACTCCAGTCACCTTTGAAGGTATCGAATACTGACTTGCATATGCGCTTGTCATATTCGCAACTGTAAAACCATTCGCATCATACACATTAGCATTTTGGAAAATAGTTTGAGCTGAAAGTTTTACGTTAAAGGTCATGTATTGACCGTTCCTGTAAACTTTTAGACTCACGACATCGCCTGGGGCATATTCACTTATAACGCTGACAAGTTTATCTGCTCCAGTTATCTTGACACCATTTGCTTCAACTATTACGTCTTTTATCTTCAAGCCTGCTATGGCAGCTCCCGAATTTGGATAAACGCTAACGACAAGCGCACCGGAATCTATTTTTATTCCAAGATTTTGCGCAAGAGCAGAGGTTAGATCCGTGACTTGAATTCCGAGATATCCCGGGCCTTTACCTTGTATCAACCTATTTATAAGTGTTTTAACGGTATTAATCGGTATCGCAAATCCAACGCCAGAACCTTGAGATGGAGAGATTATGGCCGTGTTTATACCTATAACTCTTCCGTGAATATCAACAAGAGGACCGCCACTGTTGCCTGGATTTATAGGTGCGTCTGTTTGTATCATGTTGTAATAATATCCGGTATAGCCGGTACCTGAAGCATTGGGTTTTGGTACCTTTCTGTTTATAGCACTTACTATTCCAGATGTAACCGTGTAATCAAGACCAAATGGATTTCCTATCGCCACGACATATTCCCCGACTTCCAGATCATTTGAATTTCCAAGCACCGCTGTGGGGAAAGATATACCGGCAGGCGCTTCGATCTTAACAACGGCAAGATCATTCGTCGGATCTCCGCCGATAACTTTTCCGGTGTAAATTTTACCGTTCAAAAGTGTAACTTCAACCGTTTGTGCATTTCCGACAACATGATAATTTGTTACAACATATCCTTCAGAATTGAATATTATGCCCGATCCCAGATCGGCTATTTGTTGTTGTTGAGAAGGTGGTGGTGTAACTCCAAAAAATTGTCTGAAGAATGGATCAAGCGGACTTGACGTTGCGATTGTCTGTGTCGCAACAATTCTTACAACTGCAGGAGAAACGGCTTTAGCAACTGTTATGACGGGGCTCACGATATCTGGATTGAGATAACCATAAGGTTGAGTCGCCGGAGTCGAAACAGATGAAATGTTGGTCGCAAAAGCAAAAGCGCCTATCATCGCAAGGGCCGTCATCATCACGATTAGAACTTTAAATTTTTTCACGATTAAGCACCTCCGAAAAAAATTGTTTTCAACTTTTAGACTCAGAAGGAACTGACATGTTCAAATTGAAAGTATGTATTCTTTTATCGCTTTTGCAACCCCGTCTTCATCGTTTGAAGATGTTACGTACTTTGCGACATTTATCAATTCAACGGGTGTGTAATCGTTGCCCATCACGATCGGGTGTCCCACAATTTTCAAAGTCTCAAGATCGTTGTAATTATCACCTATAAATGCAGATTCTTCACGGGACATGCTGAATTTTTTAAGAAGAAAGTCAAGTGCTTTTTCCTTCCCACACCCGGGACCAAAAAATTCAACAAAGCCTTCGTTATCCGGAAAAAGCGTGCTTAGCACCATCGTGAATTCCGAACAGTCCGTTTCTTTTTCGATCATCTTTATTTTGTTGAAATCTCCGACGACCGCAACTTCGCCGATCTCTTCGCCTATACATGCAAAGATGTTCGGCACTTTGATCATTCTGTAGGCATTTCTTTCGAAATAAGATTTGTAATTTGATGGCGATGGTGTCTCTTCTTCATAAATCATGTCAGGAGTTTCGGTAAAATGTGTAAACAGCATGGAAAAGAGATCATGCTTTTTGGCAAAGCGAACTATCTTTGAGGCACAAGCGTAAGAAAGTGTTACCTTTTTTATCGTTTGGTGTGTTTTTATAGTTGAAATAAATGCGCCGTTTTGGAAGACGCCAGGTATATCCGATGATATGGCTCCAAAGTACTCTTCAGAGGCCACAAAAGATCTGCCCGTGAAGATCGTCACGTGAATTCCGGATTTTTCGAGTTTTTCGAGTGCTTTCAAATTTTCTTCGGATATTTTCTTATCAGAGTCAAGCAAAGTACCATCAAGATCGATGCCGACGAATTTTATCATTTTTCGAAATCCTTTATCTCGTTCAGCCTTCTTTCATGACGACCACCCTCAAAGTTCGTTGAAAAAAATGTATCGATGGTCTCATCGGCTAAGGTAGGTCCCATAAGCCTTCCGGCCATGACAAGCACATTCGCGTTGTTGTGCATCCTCGCGTATTTTGCCATAGTAGGGTACAGGCACAACGCAGCGTAGATTCCTTCGAATTTATTTGCGGTTATAGACATCCCCAGACCCGTACCGCATATCAATATGCCGTAATCTGCCTTTTTGTTTTTCAAGTCATCTACGACCTTTTTTGCAAAAACGGGATAATCGACCGACTCAGTTGAGTATGTGCCTTCATCCACAAATTCTATGCCCTTCGATTCAAGATATTTTTTCACGTGTTCCTTCAATTCAAAACCTGCATGATCGCTTCCAACAGATATTTTCACTTTAATCATCCTTTCGATTTCCAAGATCGTAAGGTTTAGTCCAGTCAAACTTTGAAAGTAATTTGAAAGTCACAATAGTCATAACAATTTCGGCCAAAACCGGCGCTACGAAGAACACAAAAAATCCTAAAACCGGATTTAAAAAAGATAAAACTTGATTATACCCAATGTAAATACCTTCCAAATCGGCAAAAGTTGCCCCTAAAAAACCCATTCCCATGCTGACTAAAGTACCAGTGGTATTAAGTGGACGTCTTATGCCACCTATTGAACTCGGCCATCTGATCGTGGCATAAACTCCAAAAAAAGAAAGTGTCAAAAGAATGGGTATAGAAAATAACACCGTTACAATCGGAAAGAGCGTATTACCGAAAATCGCCGATAAAATGGAAAATGTCACGATCATGACGGTTGCAAAGGCAGAAGTTATGACAAAGGCTTTGCTCCAAAGCGGTGTCCTTTTACCAATAGGAAGTGTGTTGACGAAATCACCGACCTTTATCTCTATCGAAACAAGGCTTGCCGTTGCGATTACCGTGTACATGGATGATAAAAAAACAGATATCACAGGTATCATGATATCACGGTTCATGACATTTCCTCCCTTACCCAAAGTACTAACAACTAAAATCAACGGAAAAATGGCGGGATAGATGAGTAAAAAAAGAATGGATGGTTCTCTTCTCATGAGTTTTACGTCTTTTGAGATAAAAGCGATAACCGGCCTTCTTATCCTGTATTTTTTCCTGTGAAGGGTGCGCTTGCCGGCACTTGTCATCTTTGAAAATCCTGTGAGTATGCCGTTTGAAGCCACAAGATAGGCAATAGCGCTCAAGGCTATACTCGTGCCAATTACAAGTAGAATGCCACTCCATTGCATCTTCAAAGCATCCAGAAACCATGTCGATGGGAGGTATGGGGCGTTGACCGTGTTGACGTAATTTGAAAATACCATTTCAACGTTTCCAGCATTTGAATTCAAAGATCCAACCATGCTCATGAGAATTATCACGAAAACATAAACTATCAAAGATGTTAAAATCATAAATCTTTGTGTACCGGATCTCGACGCAAATTTGGAAACGCCAAGTGCTATTAACGAAGATATCGCAGTTAAAATTAGAAAGTAAAATATGTACATCACAAACATGAAGATGATCTCATACCATGGCATGTTTACGGTGTTGGCATATGCTGCCAGAACAGGTATGACAAAAAGGGCGGGAAATCCACCCTGAATCATCGTTTCTATTGCTTTTGAGGCAAAAATTGTCGATTGCGAAATTGGCAAAGAAAGCAAAAAATCAACATCGTCGCTCATAAAGACGTTGAGCGCGACGGCAGGCGTATCAGTCACGAGCACGAGTACCAAAATGCCTATCATCGATATCTCCACAAAAAGATCGGCGAGACTTACACCACCAAAGACGATCGTTGAGTAAGTTTTAAAAGTTTCGACAAACAGAAAATAGGTCGGAATCCCTATTGCCGCAAAAACTCCTGCAAGGATCAAAACGTAAGCAAAAAGAGGCATTCCGCGTCTTCCGCGCCTTTTTGGGATATTTGACCACATCTTCAACTTGTATTTGAGAAGAAGGCTGAGTTGATTCATAGATTCTCTATTATCTCCTTAACATCCTCTTCATTAGATCCTGTGAGATTTAAAAAGATATCTTCGAGAGATTGCTTTCCGGATTCACTTCTTAATTCCGTAAGAGTCCCTTCGGCTATGATATTTCCGGCGTTTATTATGCCAATCCTGTCACACATCTTTTCTGCAATTTCGAGCACATGAGTCGTCATGAAAATGGCAGAGCCTTCGTCTGCGTATTTTCTCAGCAACATCTTGAGTATTTTGGCACTTTTGGCGTCAAGTCCAACTGTCGCTTCATCCAAAAATATGACCTTTGGTTTTCTCATGAGCACCGAAGTGAGTACAAGTTTCTGCTTCATTCCATGTGAATAATCACCTATGAATTTTTCTAAAAAATTTATCTCAAAAGCATCGCACAATTCCGAGATCATATGCATCATTTCAACTTTTTCCATCGAAAAGATGGATCCCACGAACTCGAGAAATTCCTGGCCTGTCATGTTCTCGTACAGTTTTGGTTCGTCAGGTACCACACCTATCTGAGATTTTACCTTTATCGGATGTGCTTCAAGATCGAGATCACATATCTCTACCTTCCCGGAAGTTGGAACCAAAACGCCCGTGATCATCCTCATAGTGGTGGTTTTGCCGGCTCCGTTCGGCCCCAAAAAGCCGTAAATTTCCCCTGTGTTTATCTTAAAACTTATCGATTTAACGGCCGTTATTTTCCCAAAATCCTTTCTCAGATTTGAAACTCTTACAAGTTCAGTCATACTTCTCCTTTTATCTCCAAAAGTTTTTTAACATGGCCGAGTTCTTCATGTATTATCTTTCTAAGAATATCCCTTACCTTTTCGGTTTTAGAAACATCAAGTATTTCATTGTAGAAAATAATCGTTTCTTTTTCTATGGAAAGAGCAAAATCGGCTATATCGTTGATGCTCATGTACTTTGACTTTGATACCATTTCATTGTAAGAAGGAAAGATCACGCCGTTGACGATACTTTCAAGGTACGGCTTGGCATCCGACCATAATTGCGGATCCACATCATCAACTATATCTTTTGATATCCTCTCAAAATCTTTCGCATGCTGTGCCTCTTGAGATTGCAAATAAGAAAACAACTCTTTCTTTCCCGGGTTTTCAAGATTTTTCGCAAGATACCCGTAAAATTTCTCACCATCTTTTTCTATTTTGATGGCCATTTCAAGAATTTCATTTGGAGCATACTTATCATTCATTTTTGATCCTCCTTTATCAGATATGTCGAAAAATTGCTTTCCATCATTCGTCCTTCGGTGTCTGTCCTACGTACAGGCTTGAGCCTATTCACCTTAATCGAGATGGGAAGTTGGCTTATTCAGACACGCAAGTTATTACCTTTTTCTCGCTGCGCAGCGTCGGCCACCTCGAGGCATCATGCTCTCCGCCTCCGTCCGTCATTCCAGTCGAAGAACTGGAATCGCCTTTTGCCTTTGGCTGCTTACTCGTTACTGATCACGTGTTACTATTTTTTCTACCATGCTACCCGCTACCCGCCACGTGCTGTTTTGCTGATTACCGATCACGCGTCACTGTTTTGTTTTTGCCATAGGCTATTGGCCATGTGCTATGTGCCTTTTTGTGCGTCGGCTCCAGCATTCGCCCTTCGGTGTCTGGTCCTCGCCTTGCTGCGGAGGCCACCTCCCGGCGTCATGCTCTCCGCCTCCGTTTGTCATTCCAGTCGAAGAACTGGAATCGCCTTTTGCCTTTGGCTGCTTACTCGTTACTGATCACGTGTTACTATTTTTTCTACCATGCTACCCGTGTGATGCTCCCCTGTACCGACACATTCAAAAGTAGAATCTTTTGTAAAATATTCTTGGGAGGTGCATCATGAAAGTTTCAAAGTTCTCAGTCGAAAAGATCATCCAGATTCTTACAGAGGCTAAA
>JAJYYZ010000065.1 GCA_021800445.1 bacterium
TTATAATCTTTATCACCTTGACTTTCAATACACTTGAGCATCATCTATATTTAGTTACCAAGACAAGATGGTAATACATGCTGACGGATGATTCTATCTGATTTCATTCTAACACAAATCAAAGAGCAATTCATCTCACCACTTATAGAAGTGGGAGAATTCTTGCTTAAAAAAACGTTAAACCATCTCTTTTAAATTATACCATACGTTATGGTAAAATTTTGAGTGGGAGGTTAAAATGAAAGACGAAAAGAAAGATGAAAAATTCATGAAAGTTATTGAGGAAAAAGTTTCGGTGTGTACAGCGTGCCAGTTAAGCCAAACAAGGACAAATGTGGTGGTTGGAGAAGGAAACATTCATTCACCGATAGTCTTCGTCGGAGAAGGACCCGGGGAGGACGAAGATTTGTCAGGAAGGCCTTTTGTTGGAAGGGCAGGCCAACTTTTTGATAAAATTCTTGAATCCGCAGGCTTCGTAAGAAAAGATCTCTACATAACCAACGTTGTAAAATGTAGGCCACCTGGGAATAGAGTGCCTACTGCCGAAGAAGTTCTTGCATGTTCTCATTTTTTAATGGCCCAAATTGCCATAATAAATCCTCAAATAATAGTCCCACTTGGGGCAACTGCACTTAATTTTTTTATAAATGGATCGATAACGGAATCTCGGGGGAAATTTTTTGAATGGAAGGGAAACATAAGGATCTTTCCCATGTTTCATCCAAGTTATCTTTTAAGAAATCAATCCAAAGAACCTGGTTCTCCAAAGGCTTTAACGTGGGACGATATAAGAGTGTTGAAAAAGGCATACGATGAAATAGTGACGCGTAATCAGTAACAAGTAAGTAGCCAAAGGCGAAAGGCGATTCCAGTTCTTCGACTGGAATGACAGACGGAGGCGGAGAACATGATGGGATCTAAGGAGGAATAGCGTGATATCGAGGATAAAAGGCACAAATGACATAATCGAAGATTCAAAAATCTGGAAGTGGTTGGAAGAAAAACTCAAAAATGTTGCGTTGAATTTTGGATTTGTCGAAACAAGGACACCTATTTTTGAGGCGACGGAATTGTTCAACAGAAGTGTTGGAAATGAAACCGACATCGTTCAAAAAGAGATGTACACTTTCGAAGATAAGGGAGGTAGATCGATAACGCTTAGGCCGGAAGGTACAGCTCCCGTTATGCGCGCTTTTATCGAGAATAATCTTTCTTCTAAAGGCCTTCCTCAAAAACTTTTCTATTGCGGACCCATGTTCAGATACGAACGTCCTCAGGCTGGACGATTAAGACAATTTCATCAATTCGGTGTGGAACTAATAGGATCGGCTTTACCAATAGCCGATGCCATGACAATTCTTCTGGCAATAGAAATGCTTAAGGCAATAGGTCTGGATAAATTCAAACTCAAAATAAATTCAACTGGGGATGAAAAATGCAGGCCGAATTACGTTGAGACACTCAAAGCGTATTACAAACCTTTTTTAAACGATCTTTGTGATGATTGCAAGGTCAGATATGATAGAAATGTTTTGAGATTGCTTGATTGTAAAAAAGATGCAAAATACGCCGAAAACGCACCGAAAATAACGGGTTATCTTTGCGATGATTGTAAAGCGCACTTTGATAAACTTAAAAAATACCTTGATGAAATGGAAATAGAGTACGAAGTCGATCCTTCGATCGTAAGAGGCCTCGATTATTACACGAGAACGGTTTTTGAATTCAAATATCCCAACCTTGGGGCACAGGATGCAATAGGCGGAGGAGGTCGATACGACAATCTTATAGAAGAATTGGGAGGATCAAAAGTCCCCTCGATCGGCTTCGCTTTTGGAATTGAAAGATTGATCCTTGCCCTTGAAACAGAAAAACGACTTCCTGAAATAGAAGGATTAGATATTTATGTCATATCCATAGATGAGGATCAAAAGATCGAGGCATTGAAGATCGCCAGTGCGCTTTCGAAATATTTTAAAGTTGATGTCGATGTGATGGGAAGAAACGTTAAAGGCCAGTTTTCTCATGCTTCGAAAGAAAATACAAGATATACGGTTGTCATAGGTGAAGAAGAGATAAAGATGGGTCTTTTCACTTTGAAAAACATGAAAACGGGAGAACAATGGAAGGTAAAGTTATCAGAAATAATAAAAATTGTGAGTGGATCTGGCGAAGCAGACACGAGTGATGCGTGAATGACAAAGAACAGCACGTGGCTCGTGGCGAGTAGCCGGTAGAGAGCATGACGAAACTCAAAATTTACATTTCACTTTTAAAGTCTTCGATATATATAAAAGTCTGATTAGACTGAAGGAGGAGATCAAGATGCACCTCGATCTCGATCAAAATTTGGTGAGGAAAGCAAGAGAATTGGCGAAAGAAATCACGGACGATGTACAAAAATTCATAGATCTAAGAAGTACTGATTCCGTAGAAAGAACGGTGGTACGCGTTTATGGCATTGATGGCGTTGATGCCGATGGTATTCCGCTTCCTAATTCCGTTGTCTACGATGTTAAATCGCGCGACGGACTTAAAAGAGGTATAGCCTACTGGATTGCAAATGCATGCGTGGCAAAGTCTATGTCTCCTCAAGAAGTTGCGGAATCGGTGGGCAAAAAGGAATTTTCTCTCGTAGAAATCAGACCTCAGAAAGAAAGCATCGTTGCAGAAAAAATCGATGAATTAACGGAATCATCCATAAAGCAATTGGAAAAAATCAAGCGCGAAAGAGATGAAATGCTTAAGGAATTGGGAGATCCAAATCAACCTTACATTTACGTCATAGTCGCAACGGGCAACATATACGAAGACGTGATTCAGGCCAAAACTGCCGTCAGCGAAGGGGCGGACATAATCGCAGTGATAAGATCGACGGCTCAATCTTTGTTGGATTTTATACCATTTGGACCCACAACGGAAGGATATGGTGGAACTTACGCAACACAGGCTAATTTCAGAATAATGAGAAAGGCTTTGGATGAAATGGCGGCAAAAGTTGGAAGATACGTCAGACTCACAAATTACGCTTCCGGTCTTTGTATGCCGGAGATAAGTGCCATAGCGGCAATAGAAGGTTTAGATATGTTGCTTAACGATTCGATGTATGGAATTTTATTTAGGAATATAAACATGATGAGAACATTTGTCGATCAACACACATCAAGACTTATATGTGCCTTTTCCCATATAACCATAAACACAGGAGAGGATAATTACATAAAAACATCGGATCCGATAGATCGTGCCCATACAGTTACAACATCTCAACTCATAAATGAACAATTTGCCCTTAAAGCCGGAATGGAACCCAAATACATGGGAATAGGCCATGCTTTTGAAATAGATCCGGATGTGGAAAACGGCTTGCTTTACGAAATTGCACATGCGCTCTTGACAAGATCGCTTTTCCCGCAAGCAACTCCCAAATACATGCCGCCTACACGTTACATGACAGGCAACATATTCAAAGGATACGCGCAGAATACTTTGTACAACCTTGTTTCGGTTATGACGGGTCAATCGATACACCTGCTTGGAATGTTGACTGAAGCGATTCACACTCCGCTTGTGCAGGATAGGTATCTTGCAATATCAAACGCGAAATATGTTTTTAGAAACGCAAAAGCACTTGGTGAAGATGTCGAATTCAAAAAAGATGGTTTTGTTCAAGAAGAGGCCAGAAAGGTACTTGAAAATGCCGTTTCACTGCTTGAACACATAAAATCGGTAGGCTTGATGGTTTCAATAGAAGAAGGGATATTTGGAGATATTTCAAGGAAAATAGATGAAGGTAAAGGTGCTGACGGCGTCTTTGTCAAGGGGGAGGATTACTACAATCCCATCATCGAAAAAATGGAAGAGATCGTAAGGAGTGGTGAATTATGATACCAAACTTAGATCTTAGAAGTATAAAGCCTTACGGAGATCAAGCCAACGATGGCATGATCCAGTTATCTTTCACGCTGCCGGTACCAGCAGGGGCAAAAGCACGCGAAGCGGCGAAAACGCTTATCGCTTTGATGGGTTTTTCGGATATCCAAATGGTACTTTCGGAGGATATAGGAGGAGATTTCACGTTTTTCGTTGTTTATGCAAAAACCAACAAATACGTTGATTACACCTCGATCAAAACGCTCGAGGTTGAAATACCAAAAATTGTAATTGAAGAGATAAACGATAAAATTTCGAAATATTTGAAGCGTCAAGTCGTGATAATAGGCGCAACGATAGGGTCTGACGCACACACGATAGGGCTTGACTCGATTCTTAACATGAAGGGATATCATGGAGATTCAGGCCTTGAAAGGTATAAAGCCTTTAAAGTTTACAATCTCGGCAGTCAGATACCACCTTTGGAACTTGTTAAGAAATCAAGAGAATACAAGGCAGATGTTATACTTGTCTCGCAAATAGTTACACAAAGAGAGATTCACATCAAACAACTGACAGAACTTGTCGATATATTAGATGCTGAAAAAATAAGGGACAAAATACTTTTGATAGTCGGAGGACCGAGGATAACCCACGAACTTGCAGTTGAACTTGGATACGATGCCGGCTTTGGCGCAGGAACCATGCCATCTGATGTGGCGGCATACATAGCGGATAGAATTTTGAAAAAGTCCTCTTGAAGTGTTAGAAGGAGCTAAGATAAATGAAAGAGAGTGATAGGCAAAAAATAGCAAGAAAAGCGTTTGAGATGAAGGATCCGAAACTTCACGATCAAGCCCACTCAAAAGAATTGATAGCGGAAGAGACCTGGCACAAGACCACTCAGGGCCGGTACATGAGCCCTCTTGTCTACGGTGCAAGTGATGGAATAATAACGACTTTTGCAGTTGTCGCCGGGGCTATGGGTGCACATTTAAGTCCTCAGGTAGTTTTGATCATGGGATTTGCAAATCTTTTCGGCGATGGCTTTTCAATGGCCATGGGAGATTATCTCTCACAACGAACATCTTTGAAATACAATGAAAGTGAGCGTCAACGTGAAAAATGGGAGGTAGAAATAGATCCCTCTTCTGAAAAAACAGAGTTGATAGAGATATACAAATCAAAAGGTTTGGAAGAGGAAAAGGCAAAAGATCTTGTAGAAATTCTGAGTTCAAACAAACATTTATGGGTTGAGACCATGATGCATGAAGAACTTGGAATACTTGAGGATAAAGTGGCTCCTCCGCGTGTAGACGCACTCGTTACCTTCTTTTCCTTTGTCTTTTTTGGGTTTATGCCACTTGTAACTTATATCCTCGCAAGTTTTATACCTTTTTTTGCGCAGAACACTTTTTTAACGGCAACAATTTTAACACTTGTGACTTTGTTTACCGTCGGCGCTTTGAGAAACATAGTTACAAATGTAAACTGGTTCAAAAGCGGTCTTGAAATGCTTTTAACGGGAAGTATGGCCGCTTTCGTGGCTTACGTTGTCGGCTTCTTGATAAGATACATAACAACTTTGTAAAGGAGAGATCGAAATGGAATACAGGAAAGTAGGAAAATGGGGATTGAAGATAAGCGAATTAGGATTTGGGACGTGGCTGACATTTGGGCCACAACTCGATGTTGACAGATCCAAAGAGATAATAA
>JAJYYZ010000030.1 GCA_021800445.1 bacterium
AAAAGCAAAAAAGCGGTATGATAAGATTGGATACGTCAAAAATAATTGATGAAAGTGCGCAAAATTGACCGATGAAAATGCGCAAAAAAATTCGGCGTTTTTAATCAAAAATTTTCGATGTTGACAGAAATAAACATTGGAAGGAATTTGGTAAGAAATGAAAATATGGAAGGGCTGGATCATTTCAAGAAAGCACTTGAGATTGCAAGAACAATCCCACATCCATCCGGAATAATAACGGCTGCGAATGCTTTAGCGTGGTATGGAAGGAGCCACAATCTGGATGAGGCAATTCATTATGCAAAGGATGCACTCTATTGGATGGGATGGTATTTTGAAAATCCAAGGCTTTACGCCTTTGACACTGCATTAGAAGTTTTAAATAGCGCGAATGACAAATCTATTTATGAAATAACTAAGGATTTTATTTTTCTTTATGAATCTTCTTCGGAAGAAGAAAAGCAAAGATACAAAAAGCGATACACACAAACCAAGCACATGCTTTCGATCACATTTTACAAATCAGATGGGAAAATGAGAAGGTTTATGAGAACGTTGAACAAGCAAAATATTTTAGAAGACTCAGGCATTTCAAAAATGGAAGTCTTCAACATTCTTCACTCAAAAGTTAAAAGCATTCGTGGCGATACGATAAGAAGAATTTTAAAACGCATAGACATAAAAGACTTCCAGATAGATTCTCTACCATCACCTTTCTGGATAGAGTTTGTCAAAATGAAAGATGGCCTGGAAGATGGGATAGATGCCGTGATAAACGGGAGACAAACGCTGGATCCGTACGTTAAAGCAAGGCTTGACCTTGAAAGAGAGTTTCTTGGCAGAATGCCGGAACGTGCAAAAGAGAATTTCATAAAAGCCTATCTGAACCTTGACAAGGATGAAAGGCGTGTAATGGACAGATTTGCCAGAGACTACATCCGGTACGACATAAAATGGGGAATGAGGATAAAGGCTCCGGATGAAATGGGGGAATACGCCAAATTGTTCCATCTGAAAAAAAGGCCTGCCGCTTTGGCCTACTGGTCATACGATGACGAAGATGGAAGAGAAAAACTTGTAAGGACTCTTGGCAGGGTAAGAGATGGTCTGGGAGGTGGATGATTGTAGAAGTGATAAGATCTCTTATGCGTAACGCATGCCTCCAATCATTCGCGTATAATGCCTTTTCTGACCCCAGATCTTTGCGTTATGCGTATGCATCCCGACTTTCGAACAATTTTCCCACCTTTTGCGTCTAATTTACGAACTATCTACTCATCCCCTTTTATGGTTTTTCTCCCTTAATAAAGAGGATCCTCTATTTGAGGATCCTTCATTTATGGTATAATTTGTGTTGATCAATCTTCTCAACCCAATTCAACTTTAAAGAACCCATCTGGCTGCCAGTGGGCTCTTTTCACTAAGGAGTGGTTTAATGGCTAAAATTTACGATGTTCATTCCTTTGAATCCCATCTTGTTTCAAGAGGACTCGCCGACAATTCCGTTAAAGCATTCGTGTCAGACATACGGCAGTTTTTGGATTCGAACCTTGATCCCGAAAACTATTTAGAAGATCTCAAACTCAAAGGATGCACCAACTCTACTCTGATGAGAAAGCGCGCTTCTTTGATAAACTACTACAAATTCAAAGAAGAACCTCTCAATCTCGCGCCTATAAGGGTTAATCAGCCATTGCCGTCTGTCTTAACACAGCCGGAGGCAAAGGCTTTGTTAGAGGAGGCATCCCGGACAAGAAATCCAAAAAGGGACAGATTACTCATAGAGCTGATGCTCAGAGCCGGCCTGAGGCTGGCAGAAGTTTTAGGGCTGACCGCGGGAGATGTTTTAGAAGATAACGGAATAACCTTTATTCTGATAAGACATACGAAAGGTAAAAAGGATAGACGTATCCCAATCGTGGACAAGTCACTCGTCAAACTTTTGAAAGGCTATGTTCGCGGGATTCCGCTTGAGGATCCGTTGTTTGAGATATCTCGAAGAATGGTTGAACTGCTTGTCAGGGATCTCGCACACAAAGCAGGGATAAAAAAGCCAATTCATCCGCATACGCTCAGGCACACGGCTGCTACTTTGTATTTAAAGAACGGTACGAACATTGAAAGCATTCGGAGAATGTTAGGTCACGCGAGCCTTTCGACAACACAGAAGTATTTGCAGCTGACGGATGAAGAGGTTGCAAAAGATCTTTCGAAAGCAAACTGGTGATATCTGGTAAAATAGAGATGGCAGATACCGGGAAGGTGATCTTAGGTCGCAGCATATTGTGAATGAAAAAGGCAGGATTGTAAAGAAAATACAAAAAGATGTTGAAACGAAGGGCTTAAATTGATAAAGGCATACGATGAGAGGAATAGATTCAATGTTTTTGCCAAAGAATTCCCAGTATTGACGAGATGAGGTGGATTTTGGGCTGGAAATGGACAGATCATGTTATTTCACAAATGAAAGAACGAAATGTTCAAGAAGATCTGATTGAAAGAACTCTTGACAATCCAGATGAAATAGTGACGGGAAATCATGAAAGAAAAATTTATCAAAAGAAGTTTGAAGATAAACTGCTAAGAGTCATTGTTGATGGTGACAAGATAATAACCGCATATTTTACAAAGAAAATATCGAAATATCTTTCGAAAGGAGGGCCAAAATGAAAATAAATTATTCAAAAGAAGCAGATGCCATATATGTCAGATTTAGCGACAAAAAAATTGAAGATACCGATCAAATAAATGAAGACATCATAATTGATTATGATAAAGATGAAAAAGCGGTTGCAATAGAAATACTTAATGCGTCAAGGCAGGCGGATATGGGAAAGATAATCATAGAAGCAATTAACAAAAATGTGCTTGTTGGTCATGATAAATGCGAGATATCTCTTTAAATCAGCCATATTCTAACAAGTAAAGAATTTGTTGTATACTAAGAGCTTATCCGTAAATAGTTCATTGATGCACAGGAATAATCTTCCTCCAAACTATAATCGCACACGCAAAATATATCAATGAAAGATAACTTACCGCCTTCTTTTCATACCGAACTAACAATTTTCTGAATCTGTTAAGCCATGAATGCGCTACTTCTACCACCCATCGTCTTGCCTTGAAATTCGGATTATGCTCGATTTCCTTTTTTTCTTCGCCCCTCGGTCGAATATGTGCAATGTACCCATACTTCTTTATCATTTCTTCAGTCCCGACATATCCGGCATCCAAACACAAATTCTGCACTATATCTTCAGGCTTTTCAATCACGATAGTTCTCAGAGTTTCATCCAGCAGTTTTACATCATGCACATTCGCTCCTGAAAGCACTATGGATAACGGTAACCCTTTTTCATCCACCAGAATGCTTCTTTTGCTTCCCCTTTTTTCCCCTGTCAGTAGGATTCTTTCCTAGGTGCTATTGAGCGAGAAGCCCCCACTTCTATAAGTGGTGGGAGTATGTCACAATACGACAAAAGGTGATAAAATAAAATCATGATACCAAAAAAGCAAAGATTGTCAGACGAAGAATTAAAAGAACTTAAAGAACTTTATGACAGCGTCAAAGAAAAAACCCTTATAAGGATAAATTGCGTTATAGCGTGGGGCAAAGGCTGGGAATGGTCAACAATTGAAGACATTTTTAAGGCTATGGAAATACTCGAAAAATACAGTGTTGTATTTTTATTATGAAGAGAAAGATAAATTCAAATCAGGAATAAAGGAATTCTTTGAAGTGGATTTAACTTAGCAAAGGAGTGGAAGATATACGAGTAAAATGCCAGGATTAAAAATAGGTGATTTAGAAGCGCAAATACCAATCATTCAAGGCGGCATGGGAGTTGGTATCTCTTTATCAGGCTTAGCATCCGCCGTTGCAAATGAAGGAGCCATTGGAGTTATTTCATCTGCAGCAATTGGTATGTTAGAACCTGATTTTGCTAAAAATTTCAGAGAAGCTAACGCAAGAGCCCTTAGAAAAGAGATAAGAAAAGCAAAAGAGATGACAGATGGTATCATTGGGGTAAACATAATGGTAGCTCTTTCAGATTATGATGAACATCTTGCCATTGCGGTAGATGAAGGAGTTGATCTCATTATTTCAGGGGCTGGTCTTCCTCTTAAAATCCCAGAGAGAATTTTGGAAGGTAAAACCGAAAAGAATAGAACAAAATTTGTTCCCATAGTTTCTTCGGGAAAAGCCACTGAAATCATCTTTAACTACTGGGCAAAACATTATAATTTGATTCCTGACGCTGTGGTTGTTGAAGGGCCTATGGCCGGTGGTCATCTCGGATTTAAAAAAAATCAAATTGATGATCCAAATTATGCGTTAGAAAAGATCTTTCCCGATGTGGTTGCCGTGATAAAAATTTACGAGCAACGTTATGGTAAAAACATACCTGTAATCGCGGCGGGTGGCATATTCACGGGTGCCGATATTTATAAGTTCATCCAGCTGGGAGCCAGTGGAGTGCAGATGGCGACAAGATTTGTCGGAACTTATGAATGTGACGCATCTATGGAATTTAAAGAAGCTTATATAAAAAGTAAAAAAGAGGATATCGTCATAATTGACAGCCCTGTTGGAATGCCTGGAAGGGCAATACGAAATAAATTTTTAGATGATGTGTCAAACGGAATTAGAAAACCAACAAAATGTCCATGGAAATGCTTAAAAACCTGCGAATATATAAACTCTCCTTATTGCATTGCCCTTGCGTTGACAAACGCTAAAAAGGGATATCTTCAGGATGGTTTTGTGTTTGCCGGCGCCAACGCATACCGTGTTAATGAAATAGTTTTGGTAAAAACACTTATCAACACTTTAAAAACGGAGTACGACATAGCATCATAACGTCGAGTAGGAGTGTGTCTTTCTAATTTTAGGAACAGGTTTGTTTTCACCGTTTCTCTCCGTTTCCTCTGATGGTGCCACAATATTTGCTCCATGATCAGATTGAACACGCTCCCCTAAAAAGATACGTTCAAAAGTACATGGTCTCTGCTTTTAACTGTATCAACTTTGGGAGGCATATCAATCATGTCAGCGGAGGGCATGATGTCGAAAGATGATCGGCGCTTTGTGAGAACAGACAGATGGGTGAATGCCGAAGTCAAAGATATTTTTCATCTGTGACATGCTCCCACCACTTATAGAAGTGGAAGAATGCTTGCTCAAAAAAGGTTAAAGTTGATCAAGTATATACTTACCGCCGCTTATCACCGATCGGTTATTTTTCAAAGATTTACCGGTTCTTTTGCGTATATGATCGCATCGTTTCTCTTTATTTTGTTTATAGATATGGCACGTTTGAGAGCCTCATCGAAGGTTATCATGCCAAATTTTCCTCCGGTTTCTATCATTGAATCAATCTGATGCAATTTGTTTTCACGTATTAAATTTCTTACAGCCACGGTACCGGTAAGAATCTCAACTATTGGTACATAACCTTTGCCATTTGCAGCGGGCAACAATCTTTGATATGCGACTCCTACCAACGTATTTGAAAGTTGAATTGCCACCTGTTTTTGCTGATGTTCCGGAAAAACATCTATTATTCTTTCTGGAGCGGATCCGGCTGAATTCGTGTGTATAGTTGAAAATACAAGGTGACCTGTTTCTGCTGCGGTAAGTGCGAGTTTCATGGTGTCAATATCTCTCATTTCTCCCACGAGAATAACATCTGGATCCTGCCTTAAGGCATACTTTAAACCATCTGAAAATGAATCTGTATCATTTCCAAGTTGTCTTTGATGTATCAAAGCCTGTTTATTTTGAAAAACATATTCGATAGGATCTTCTATTGTTATTATATGAACCGGCCTTTCTTGGTTTATCTTGTCGATCATCGCTGCAAGCGTTGTGGATTTTCCGCTGCCGGTAGGCCCTGCTATCAAAACTATGCCACTTGAGTGATTTGCAAAATCAGCAAGAATCTGAGGCAGACCCAACTCTGAGAAATTCCTTATCTTGTACGTTATTATTCTGAAAGCGCCCGTAAGATTTCCCCTTTCAAGGAAAACATTCGCCCTCACTCTGGCGACATTTTTAAGGCTGAAAGAAAAATCAACTTCTTTTTTGTTTAAAGGTAGATTTAAAGATTTAATCAGATCTGTTAAAAATTTTGAAAGTTCCTCACTTGTGTAAGGTTCATATTTGGTTTGGGGGACAAGATCACCGTATATTCTGAACACAGGTGGAGTTTCTGCACTTAAATGCACATCAGATGCGTTCATGTTATAACCTTCCAACAGTAATTCAGTTATATCAAATGCTTTCATGTCAACCTCCAATAATATTTTTTCATAGTACGCAGTTTTATCGATTCACAATGTGACATGCTCTCACCACTTATAGAAGTGGGAGAATTCTTGCTCAAAAAGGTTAAAAAAACTTTATTACAAATTATTTTACCACAGATTTTAACAACCAATCTAACTTCAAAAATTGAATATATCTGACTCGATCATTTGTTATCGTTTGATTTTTTGCCACAAACCACCTGACGGATCTAAAAATTATTTGGAATTTGAACTTGGCTTAGCATAGTTAAAGCAAGTGTCCTCTTAATGATATAATACACTCAGGTGATGACGTGATACCAGTGACCGTGGTGGAAAATTACAAAGATTCTCTTATGAAAATGGGAATTTTGGTTATAGACTTGTTTGATAAGTCTATATATGCACTTATCAACAGGGATTCCGAAATGGCAAAAAAAGTCATATCAGACGATGAATTAGCAGATGAAATGAGAAACAAGATCGTTGAGGATGGAATTTTGATCATCGGAGAATATGCGCCGATAGGAAAACCTCTTGTCCAAATAACGAATGGAATATGGATTGCAAATGTGCTCGAAATGATAGGAGATAATTCCAAGAAAATTTCTTATCATACAATCGAATTGACAAAAGAACCAATGCTTAAGCCGCTTGTGGATCTTCCCAAAATGGCATCCATAGCGGAAGGAATGCTGAGAAAAAGTATGACTTTCTACAGTTCCAATTTCAACGAAAGGATCATGGATGAATTGGTAGAAAATGAAGTTGAAGTTGACGACCTTTCTGAGAGAATTGAAGATGAACTTAAACTTTACATGATGGAATCATCCAAAAACGTGTCAAGGGCTTTAAGGCTTATCATGATTTCTAAATCCATAGAAGAGGTTACTGATTTTTGTCTTAAGATATCTTCTCTTCAAGCAGGTGGGGGTGCTTTTTGAAAACTCTTTATAAATATGTGGCCAAAGAATTTGTCTTTCCTTTTTTTGCAGGACTTGTTGTCTTTATAATTTTTGTCAGTATCGAAGTGCTGTACCAACTTTCTGACATCATCGTGCAAAATCACGTAAGCATATGGAACCTTTTTGTGTTGCTTTATTACTATATACCGCAATTTATAGGCATGGGTGTACCTGTGGGAGTTTTACTCGCTATATTCTGGGTGCTTTCCAACTTCTCGACAAGAAGAGAAATGATGGCGTTTCAAGTGCATGGCATAAATTTAAAACGCATTGTCATTCCTTTTTTGATGATAGCCGTTGTGCTGAGCGGATTAACTTATCTCGTTACAAATTACGTGGTTCCGTCTTTTACGGAGCAGGCTTCAAACTACCTTGAAAAATCTGTTTACCATACGAATTTCCCAAACATACAGACTAACACTTTTTTCAGGGCAGGTAACAATTACTTTTACGTGAGTAATTTCAATCCCAAGACCGAACAATTTGGATCTGTCATGATAACCACTCTCTCCGGAAACGAATTAACCGTAACCTACGCTCAAAGTGCGTATTTCAAAGATGAAAAATGGTATCTGCAAAATGGCAGAATTTACACGCTGAAAAATGACATTTTAACTTTTGATATGTCTTTTGACACCATGAAGTTAGACATAAATCAGGATATAGCGCAATTTTTGAGATCTCAAAAAAGTGCGCAGGAGATGAGTTCGTCTGAACTCATGGACAGAATAAAACTTTTTCAAAGGCTTGGTCTTGATGCCAAACCTTTCATCGTTGAACTTTATTCAAGGTATGCCAACTCTCTTGGCGCCCTTATAATAGCCTTTTTTGGAGTACCATTTTCTTTGTTTTTCGGAATAAAAAGCAAAGCGTGGAGTGCGATAATAACTTTTATACTTGTCGTGCTTTATCAAGGATCTGGAGCATGGTTAAGTGCCATGGGGAAGAGCGGGATGATAAATCCGATGTTGTCCGCGTGGCTGCCGGACATAATCTTTGCAATTGTGGGACTTATATTTTTTCTTTTACTCGATAGCAAAATTATCTTTAAACTCAAAGAAATTTTCGTCAGAATTTTGCCCTTTGCGATCGTCATACTTGTCTTTGGAATTTTTTCAGGGCATGCGTTTGGTGCTGAAACACTTAAAATAAATGCTGGAGAACTTCGGATAATTTCAGCAACTGAGGTTGAATATGTAGGTGGTGTTCAGTTAAGTTCCAATCAATATACGATCTCCGCTTCAAGCGTGGATATCTTTTTTAACAACCAAAGGTATGCCGTCAAGGCCATTTTTTTCGGTAACGTCGTTTACGTTCAGAATAAAAACACGATATACGCTTCACAAATGACGGTATTTCTCAACGAACACACGTCTTTACTTACCGATTTGAGAGGAAGCGTCAGCATAAAAAATGCCGCCGGCACGCCCCAGAATGTCTATTTTTTTGGGGCAAACTCAATTTACGATACTCAAAGCGGTACCACAACCATTTATAACGGCTACATAACAACCTGTACCGCAAGTCCTCCACATTACGAATTTGCAGCATCAAAAATATACCTTGTACCGGGTGATCATCTGATAGCCGACAACATAGTCATGTACTTTTTAGGTATTCCTATTTTCTATTTTCCCCAGTATTATTATTCTCTAACCGGAGGAAAACAGCCAATGCAATTTTCTATAAATTATGCTGGATCTCAGGGATGGTACACTGCTGCTCAATTTAATTTTCAACCGTCTCAAAATTTCGGTGGAGATGTTTATGCCAACAACTACACGAATGGACCTTCAACATACGGCATCGATCTTGCCGGTACGGCTCTTAACGTCCCTTACGCTTTTTCTTACTCAAATTCTCAGACTGCGGGTCTTATAACATCACAAATAGTTCAATTTGGAGTTTCCGGAACACTTTTCAACCTTTACAGTACTGCCTTTAATTATCAAGATCAGATAACGGGCAAAACCTCAAGTCAAAATTCAAATCTTTCTATTTCTGGAAACGTGCTTGGTGGAAGCATGGCGGCGAAACTAACTCAAACTGTTGCGGGTACAAATCAAAGTTATACGTTGCCTTATCAAATTCAAAACATCAACACTAAAGTAGGTCCGGTTAACGTCACGGGTACTTTAAGCGGAAACAGCAGTTTTGCAATTCCAGGAAATGCCTTCTCGACTTCTCATTCGTTATCAGGAAATTTTTCCTGGCCTGTTAAATTTTTAACGTTGAATTCTATAACCGGATCATACTCCGATGCTTTCAGCGCCGGTACAGATCAGCCCATGTCTTACTCGACTTTTATAGATGCAACTTACGCTTTTAACGCGCTTAATTACAATTTTTACGGACTTGGACTCAACTTTTCATATGGAGCGATGACTGGTTTTGCACTTTCAAGCGCTAACGCTCAACCTTCCGATAGAATAGCATTGCTTACAAATACGAAATTATCTTACAATCTTTTTGGACTTGGTTTATCGGCACTTTACAATTACACAGAAGTCACTGGGCAAAATCTTTCCACTTTCAGTACAAACAGTTTTCAAAACAACGTTGCGTTTACCGCAAACTACACCTTTCCCTTAATTCCGTTAAGCGCTCAGGGACAGGTAACTTATGATTTCAACAATCCAACTTCTCCGTTGTCAAATGTAACTCTTACAACAGCATCAAATTTCAATCTTTTCGGAGTGAAGAATGCGTTAAACACAAGTTCGATAATATCACCCGCTTTGAAACCGATCAACACGCAGGTAACTTTGAATTCTCAATACGGAGGAGTTTCTTATCAAGGTCAAACGCTTTACACCTATGGCACAAATTACACATCGACTTCACCTCTAACTCTCGCGAATCAAATCACGACAAATATTGGAAATCTTGGTTTCATAACCAATCTTCAACTTTCTTCACAATTTTCAATGAACATTTTTCCAAATCCATCTTTTGTATGGCCGGTACCTATAACCCTTTCCGCGAATATCCCGGCCTTGAATCTTGGAATGTCGGCTCAGGGAAATATATCAAATTGGCAGGTTCAATCGATGACTTTGAATTTCACGACAGATTCACAATGTCTTGGTCTTAAAGGTACAATTGCTTTCAACACGCAAAATGGGTTTAATTTCTCTCAATTCACTTTGACTGTTTTCATAGTTCAATTTCCTGAAAAGTCGATTTCTTACGATCCGGTAACTAATAATTTTAACTTTTCTCTGTTTTAAAGAGGTGATGAAATGGAAAGTTTGAAGTTGATCCCGCAAAGCAGAGAAGCTGAAGAAGCTGTAATAGGTGCGCTTTTCATAAATCCGGAATCGGCGGATACCGTTTTCGAGATACTCAGGCACGATGATTTTTATTTCACACCTACAAAATTGATATTTCAAGCGATGGAGAATCTTTTTCAAGATGACAAACCAATAGACGTACTTTCTGTAACGGATATTCTGAATTCCAAGAAACAACTCGATCTTGTCGGTGGTGAGGTAAGCATCGTTCATTTTGCTGATTCAGTCCCAGTCCTTGGAAATGTGGAATATTATTCGAGAATGGTCAAAGAAAAATCTTTGCTTAGGCAACTTATCGCGCTCTCAGGAAAAATAATAGATGCTTCTTACGATCAGAAAGATCCACAAGATATACTTAACGAAGCGGAGAACATGATATTCAAGATAGCCGAAGAAGAAAGTTCAAGAACCTATATGTCTCTAAAAGAAGTTATGGATACGACATTTGAAAGGATCGAAAAACTTAAAATTAACAGGGAGTCCCCTGAAAGTGGTTTACTTGTTTCAGGGCTCCCGACAGGTTTGAGATCTTTAGATGCCTTAACTTCGGGATTTCATAAATCAGATCTTGTTATAATAGCGGCAAGACCTTCTCTCGGTAAAACGGCGCTGGCACTGACGATGGCAAAATCTATGGCTTTCGAATATAAAGAAAAGGTTGCGATATTCAGCCTTGAGATGAGTGCCGACCAACTTGCACAAAGATTGCTTTGTGCAGATGGTTTTGTCGATCTTCAAAGTTTAAGGGCTGGATATATTTCTGCTGAAGAATGGAGAAGACTGACTAACTCTGCAAGCAGATTGAAAAATCTTCCGATAGTTATAGATGACGATCCGCTTGTGGATGTCATGAAGATAAGAACAAAAGCAAGAAAGATAAAAAAAGAGTACGGTCTTGATGTGCTTTTTGTCGATTACCTGCAATTGATGCATTCAAGGGATAAAAGAGACAATAGGCAACAGGAAATTTCAGATATATCCCGTGCCCTTAAATTGCTTGCAAGAGAACTCGATATCTGCGTAGTCGCACTTTCACAACTTTCAAGGGCCATCGAACAAAGGCCAACGGGTGAAAGAAGACCGCGCTTAAGCGACCTTAGAGAATCAGGAGCCATAGAGCAAGATGCAGATGTTGTACTTTTCATACACAGAGAAGATTATTACAAATCCAAAAAAGACGAAGAAGAAAAAGAAGATCCAAATCTTCCAAGGGAAGCAGAAATAATAATAGGAAAGCAAAGAAACGGACCTATTGGCAGTGTTAAAATAGGTTTTTTACCCCGATATGCCTTGTTCAGCGAAAAAGATATCAACCATTGACGGAGGTGTCATGTGCCACTTATAACTTTTGAAGGAGTAGATGGATGCGGGAAATCAACCCAGATTTTAATGCTCAAAGATTATTTCGACAAAAAAAATTTGAAATGTTCCGTTTTCAGAGAGCCAGGTGGAACGGCAATTGGAGAAAAGATAAGAGAAATTTTACTTGACAGCCAAAATTCGAAAATGGATCCAAAAACTGAATTTTTACTTTTCGCCGCTTCAAGAGCCCAACTTGTTTATGAAAAGATAAAACCGGCACTCGGATCTGGAGAATTCGTCATTCTTGACAGATATATAGACTCTTCGGTCGCCTACCAAGGTTTTGGAAGAGGTCTCGGAAAGAAAGTAGTGATCTTCATAAATGAATTTGCAACCCAACTTGTTTATCCAGATGTAACTTTTTACCTTGAAATCGATGAAAAAACATTTGAAATGAGAAGGAAGGAAAAAAGAGATAGAATAGAATTGGAAAACATTGATTTTATAAAAATGGTTATGCAGGGATATTCCGAAATATCGAGTTCAAAAAGGTTTGTCAAGATAGATGCGAAATTGGATCAAAATCAAATTTTTCGCGCCATAATTGAAGAAATAGAAAGACGTTTTAATCTGTGACAGTGATTTGTTTAACTGAAGTGCTATAATTTGTAAAACTCCACAAAAGGGAGGTGCCCTATTTTATGGCTAAAGTAGGGGGAATTACGGTAGTTGATATAGGTTCCTACAACATAAAGGCGGCATTCGGTGAAAAGGCAGCGGATGGATTTAAAATCCTGAGTTATTCTACTGTTAAATCGAATGGCTTTTATGGAGGTCAAATAATAGATGCGGTTGGCCTTAAAGCGAGTATAGGCGAAGCGCTTGGCGAACTTCAATCCCAGTTGATGAAGAAATCTTTAATCGGTCATCTTGCCGTCACCGCTTCTGAAAATCTCTTTTCACTTGAACTATCTAAAGTGAACAAAGATTATTCAAGGCCGGAAGTCATATCGAATGCTCAAATTCAAGAAATAAGAAGCGAGGCTGTAAAAAGTCAGGATACGGTCGATGTGATACCCGTACGTTATACTCTTGATGGAGAAAGAAAGGTTATAAATCCGATTTCAATGACCACATCAAAGATATCGGCAGATGTTGTAAGGGTGAAAATGGATCAATTACCGAAGAACGAGTTAATGAATCTTTTCCAGGGTTATCCTTTCGACTCTATCAACATCATGCATCCAGGGTTAGTCGCATCTGAAGGTGTCTTGACCGAAAATGAAAAAAACAGAGGAATAATCTGTCTCGATTTCGGATATTCCACCTTTAAGTTGACGGCTTACATGGATGGAATGCCAATAGGATACAAGTTTATGCAACTTGGAATCGAGAAGATCGTCAAGGATATAGCGACTATTTTCAAAGTTTCGTATCCGGAAGCAGAAAGGCTACTCTTCTATCATTCGAGTCTTGATTATGAAAAGATCAACGAAAACGAAATGGTGGAAATAGTTGATTTCAGCAAAGCCAAAAAGAATGTCAAAAAAAGATCTATATCAATGGCTGCGTATGCAAGGGCGAAGGAGATGTTGAGCCTTTCAAGGCGGAGTTTCAACGAAATAATGAACGCAAACCCATCCTTTAATCCTATTGGTATCGTCATAACAGGTGGGGGAGCTTCAATGCCTGGAATATCATCAGTTGCAGGCACAATCTTCAACATGGTTGCGAGGAATGGAACTTACGTTTCTTCTAATAACGTTATAGTCACAGGTGCTGAAGATATAATGGGAGTACCTGTTTACGGACCATTGTTTGGTGCTTACATTTACGCTTACAAATATGGAAAATCAGAGGCTGCCAAAATCAGCACTTTCACGACTTCGTCACCGGCGCCACAAGAGTCCAAAAACGTTGGAAGGACATCCGGAGAGGAAAAAGAGTCTAACGATTCGTTGAAAAAATTATGGGATTTTCTCAAGAAATTGGTATGATCTCTTCTGAAGGAGGTATATAGATGCCTTTTGAGATCGCTGAAGATGCAAGTAAACAAAGAAAGATAAAAAGGGTACCTGTAATAAAAGTAATGGGAATCGGAGGAGCGGGAAATAACGCCATAATCAGGATGATAGAATCCGGGATAAAGGACGTTACTTTTGTGGCTGCCAACACAGATCTTCAAGTGCTCGAGGCAAGTCAAGCAGATGTGATAATTCAACTTGGTGCCGAAACGACAAGGGGACTTGGAGCCGGAGGATATCCGGAGATAGGCGAAAGGGCTGCCGAAGAAAGTAAACCGGAAATTCAAGAAATATTGGATGGAACCGATCTTTTGTTTCTAACCTGCGGTATGGGAGGTGGCACCGGTACAGGAGCAACACCTGTTATAGCAAAAATAGCCAAAGAAATGCAAATTTTGACTGTTTCAATAGTCACAACTCCATTTTATTTTGAAGGAAATAACAGATGGAGAATAGCGACTGAGGGTCTAAAAAAACTTCATTCCAATGTTGACACTCTCATAAGAATATCAAACAACAAGTTGCTCGAAGAACTTCCACCTGACACAACTATACCCGACGCTTTCTTAAAAGCAGACGAAACGCTTCATCAAGGTGTGAAGGGTATATCCGAACTCATAACGAAAAGAGGATATATAAATCTTGATTTTGCGGATGTCGAAGCCGTCATGAGAGATGCCGGACCCGCGATGCTTGGAATAGGCATAGGTAAAGGAGAAAACAGAGCAGAAGATGCCGCGAAAATGGCTATGGATTCTAAATTGCTTGAACAACCCGTTAAGAATGCCTCTTCCATAATTTTAAACGTTTCGGCTCCAAAAAATGTTACGATGAAGGAAATGCATGCGGCTGCCTCCGTTATAAGACAAGGATGCAGTGAAGAAGCAGATGTGAAGTTCGGTCTGATAATCGATGAAAACGTTCCTGAAGATGAAATGCGTGTTACCTTGATAGCAACGGGCTTTGAAGAGGCAGACAAACTGCTTTTTGCAGACAGCGACATCCCTGCCATATACAGATCCGGTCTTGATGAGTTTTTAAGATAGAGAGTAGATGGTTATTTTGGCAACGCCTTACAAAAAAATAGGCGAGATACTTGTTTCTATGGGATATATAACCCAGCAAGTTTTAGATAATGCTCTTGAAATATCTAAAACGAAACGAAAATTGCTGGGAGAAGTTTTAATTGAAGAACATTTAGTCACATGGAGTGATATAGCAGATGCGCTTGCGGCTCAATATAATTTGCCGCGAATTCAAGAGTTACCTTCGAATATACCGGCAGATGTTATAAACGTAATACCTAAAAATCTTATTGATTCTTACAGAATAATTCCTTACAAAAAAGAAAGTAACAATCTCTGGATCGCCACAGATAGCGTGAATAATTACACGCAGGTGGCAAGAGAAATAAGATTTTTAACAGGCTTAAATCCTAAAATCGCGGTCATTCCAAAAGATGTCTATGAAACGGTTTATCAGTATGTCTTTGGATCCCAAATTGACACATCTCAAATAGCGCCTATTTTGGAAGTTGCAAAAGAAGAACCAAAAGAAGAAGTCGTTGAATCTGAAGAGGCTCCGGCGGTAAAACTCGCGAAGACTCTCGTTGAAAATGGGATTCTTCAGAATGCAAGCGATATACACATAGAGCCATCCCAGCAAAGTGTCATCGTTAGATATAGGGTGGATGGCGTTTTGAGAAAAGTTACAACTTTTCCGAAGAGTATGAATGCATCTGTGATTTCAAGGATAAAAATCATGTCAGGTCTTGATATCTCTGAAAAACGCGTGCCGCAAGACGGAAAGTTTTTCATAAAATACGAAAATGAGCAATACGATTTTCGTGTTTCTACCATGCCTACCATATATGGTGAAAAAGCGGTTTTAAGAATACTTAAAGTTTCATCATCCGAGCAAAAGATATCGAGTCTCGGATTTAGCGAGTACAACCTTAAAAGGTTTGAAGAACTAATAAATTATCCTTATGGAATAATTTTACTCACAGGACCTACCGGAAGTGGAAAATCAACCACACTCGTTGCCGCTATAAATGAGATAAAAGATGTGACAAAAAACATCGTTACCATCGAAGATCCTGTTGAATACAACATAGATGGTGTTAACCAATGTCAAGTTAACGTGGATGCGGGGCTGACATATGCAAGATTTCTCAGATCGGTCTTAAGACAGGATCCGGATATAATAATGGTAGGAGAAATTCGAGACAAAGAAACCGCTCAACTCGCAGTCGAAGCCTCGATGACAGGACACCTTGTTTTAAGCACCCTACATACCAACGATGCCCCATCTGCTATTTCAAGGCTTATAAACCTTGGCATAGATTCCCACATGCTTGGAGTTGCCATGATAGGTATCGTTGGTCAAAGACTCGTTAGAAAACTTTGTAACGATTGTAAAAAAGAAATCAAGATAAACGAAGATGTTTCTAAAGTTGCCACTAACTTTTATCCACATATGGATCCTGTTATGTATGAAGGCGTTGGATGTAGGAATTGCAGTGAAGGATACAAGGGTAGAACCGCAATAAACGAAGTTATGATAATAAACTCTAAAATCAGAGATGCAATCTATGCTGGATCGTCTGATCTTGAGTTGCGTGAACTTGCAAAGTTTGAAGGCATGAGAACAATGTTTGAAGATGGCGTTGAAAAAATACTCAAGGGCATAACTTCTTACGAAGAAGTGAGCCGCGTGGTGAGGAGCGCATGAATGAAGAGACCGAAAAGGAGAGAAAAGTCAAAAAGCCTTTAGGCAAAGTAGGTATTATTCTTGGAATAAATTTCGCCGGGGTTGTGGCGATATTTTTGTTTTACATCCAGTTCAACGGAAATCCGGCAATTAGAGTGAATCCGGTTACCACAATCGGAGATTTTCGGGTCTACATTTCATCTTCAAGGGATCTTTATCTTGCCGGTGAACCATTTGATTTTAAAGTATATCTTACCAATTTATCTTCCGGTTACAAAAATTTTGAAATATACGCTTTTAATCTAAAGATAACGGGTAGTTCGACCGATGTTTATCTTTTTAAAACTTCTAATGTTATAAGATCGACGATCGATCCCAAAAGTACGGTTTTAATCTACAGTGTAAAAGGCGGAACCAATTTTACAACCGGAAATTACACCGCAAAGGTGTTGATGAATTTGAATGGGAAGACTGTTTTGATTGGAAAAAAATTCAAATACACTTCAAATATCTCCCCGTTTTTTACCTTTGCAAATGATTTTATAGTGGAAGGGCAAAAAGAAAACGTGTCGGTGTACCTTCGTAACATTTCTACAGATACAATAAATGTGAAGATTCAAAAAATCATCTTTTCCATCTCGAATGAAAGACAGATTTTGAGTACGAACGATCTCACTCTCAATTCAACCTTAACGATGCCACCGGACAGTAAATCGCTTGTTTGCAATTATCAAACAAAACCGATTCAAAATCCCGGAAATTACATTTTTGCAGCGAAAATAATAGGAAATCATGATATGGTGGCAACTTCTGTGATTTCCGTCATAAACAAAGACGGTATAAGTGGCATTTCCGGTTTAAAGATCACATCTGATCTGCCATCAGACGTTAAATCAAAAGTACCAGTTTCTTTTTCGGTTTTTCTTGTTAACGACGATGCTTTACAAAAAAAATACGTCATACTTGACTCGTTAACGGTTATAATAAAAAAAGATGACGTTGAACTTTACAGATTTTCAAGTGCCATTCCTCATAATTTTCGCATAAATGTCGGAGAGAAAAAGATCATTTTTGATTCAAAAGCATTGCAGGGACTGACTTTTTCTGAAATTGGCACCTACGATTTTGAGGTAATGGCAAAGATAGGAAATAATTCCATAAGTTACAACAAAAAATTTCAATCTTCGTGAGGAGGAAGAAAAATGTACAGAGTATTGGTATGGGGAATCGGTGCTATGGGAAGTGGCATCGTGAAAGATATTCTAAAGAAGAAAACGCTTGAACTCGTCGGTGTTGTAGAAACGGGAAGAAAGGAACTGGAAGGAAAAAGTCTCGGAGATTATCTTGAAGTTAAAAGCGATATTAAAATATCCTCCGATGCTAAGAAGGCAATTCTATCGCTTGATCCCGATCTCGTGATTATAGCAACGACCTCTTTTGTGCCTACGGTCTTTCCAATGATAAAAGCATCTGTCGAAAACTCTGCAAATGTCATAACTTTAGCTGAAGAGATGGCATATCCGTGGGTCGATTATCCAGAACTTTCTCACAGAATGGATTCAATGGCAAAAAATCATAACGTGTCTATTCTCGGAACAGGTATAAATCCAGGCTTTGTACTTGATACGCTTATACTTTCTTTAACAGGTACTTGCCTTGATGTCAAAAAAATAAAAGCTCAGCGCATAAATGACCTTTCTCCATTTGGCGCAGAGGTCATGAGAACTCAGGGAGTCGGAACAACCGTAAAAGCATTTGAAGACGGCATAAGATCGGGAAAGATAGTCGGACATGTTGGATTCAGACAATCGATTTCCATGATAGCGGATGCACTTGGCTGGGAATTAGGCAAAATTGAGGAAGAAAGAGAGCCCATCATTTCAAAAACTCACAGAGAAACACCTTACGCCAAAGTTGAACCCGGTCAGGTTGCGGGATGCAAACACGTGGGACGCGGTATTGTCGGGGGAGAGGTAAAGATAGAACTCATCCATCCGCAACAAATTCATCCGGAAGCGGAAAACGTTAAAACCGGCGATTTCATCCAGATAGAAGGAGATCCTAACATTTCGCTGGAGATAAAGCCAGAAATTCCCGGTGGAAAGGGTACAATGGCCATGGCTGTTAACATGATTCCCAAAGTTATAGAAGCAAGACCCGGACTTTTAACGATGAAAGACATGCAAATACCATTTGGAATTGTGAGAAGTGATTGAAATGGCCGAAAAAGGAGATTGGGTCAAAATACATAACGTCGTACTCGATCCATCCAATAGAGTTTCAAGTCTTCCAGCAGATACCAAGAAAGTTCCACTTGAAGCGTGGATAAACGGATTTTTAAATGAAGATGGCGAAATAGGAGAAATGGTTGAAATAACGACTTTAAGCGGAAGAATAGTTTCCGGAACACTTGCCGAAGTAAACCCAAGATATATCCATGATTTCGGAAATCCTGTACCGGAACTGTTGAAAATAGGACCAAACCTCAAAAAGCAACTTGAAGAAGGAAGCGTTTAAAATGTACGAGGACGTGATAAAAAGAAAAAATGAGATAATTCAAAAAGCCGTTGGTATAGATTACTCTAAATTTGAAATAAAGGGCATTGCTTTCGATTACGATCGCATGATGAAAGAAGTTTCTTACAGTTTGGATGAAATAAGAAAGATTCAATCTGAAACTCAGGTTGGCAACACGCCACTTGTCGAACTCAAAAATCTTACAAAACTCATCAGGAAGATTTCAAAACCAGAAAAAGGTGCAAGGATATTTTTGAAAGATGAATCTGCAAATCCTTCCGGAAGTTTTAAAGACAGAAGGGCATCGGTTTCCATCTATCACGCAAAAAATCATGGCTACAAGGGAGTTATAGCCGCAACTTCTGGAAATTACGGCGCTGCTGTGGCTTCTCAGGCTGCCAAATATGGTTTGCGTGCGATAATCGTACAGGAAACTTTTGACAGCAATCATGTCGGGCAACCGGAAATACTTGAAAAAGGACGTGCATGTGAAGCATATGGCGCCGAGGTTGTTCAGTTAACGGTGGGGCCCGAACTTTTCTACTACACTTTGAAATTGCTCGATGAAACGGGATATTTCGATGCATCCCTTTATACTCCCTTTGGAATTGCCGGAATAGAAACTCTCGGATATGAAATAGCGACTCAGGTTAAATCAAGATATGGAAGATTTCCAGATGCGGTGATTGTAACCCATGCGGGTGGCGGAAACGTAACTGGTACCGCAAGAGGTTTAAAGAAGGCCGGTGCAAAAACCAAAGTTATAGGATCAAGTGTCGATCTAAGAGGACTTCATATGGCAAGTGATCACGATTTCAACAGAAAATCATTCACTACCGGACACACAGGCTTCGGAATACCATTTTCGGCTTATCCCGATAGGGTAGATGTGCCAAGAAATGCCGCTCGATCTTTGAGGTATTTGGATAGATACGTACTTGTAACGCAAGGAGAGGTTTTTTTCACAACGGAAGCACTTGCACAGGTTGAAGGCATGATGAGAGGGCCGGCCGGTAACACATCTTTGACAGCGGCTTTGAGCATCGCAAAAGAAATGGATGAAGATCAGATAATAGTCGTTCAGGAAACAGAATATACAGGGGCAGGTAAATTACCCAGCGCCCAACTTACATTCGCAAAAAAAATGGGAGTCATCGTTAAAAATGGTAATTCAATAAAAGAAGACGTACCCGGTAAAGTAATAGCCATACCTGAAAGCATCGAACAAATTGGAATAATAGAGTACCCGCTTGAAAATATCAAAAAGTCTTACGTTAAAGAATCAATAAAAGCGTACGGTAAAAGTGAATTTTCCGACGTTGAGAAAAAATTTATGGCAGAAGATACGAATTCTAATTCTCAAGAAATAGATAAAATGTTGGAAGAGGTGTTGAAAGATGGCAAGGCCTGATGATTTTGAGGAGCGAAGCAAACATCTTAAAAATCTAACAGATGAAGAATTAGACAAAAGATTCTGGGAACTTATCGAGAAAATCGTGGATCCGCTCATAGATCTCGCAAAGACACACACATCTCCATCAATAGAAAGATCTGTGCTTTTGAGAATGGGTTTTGACAGTATAACCGCAAAAAACATAGTTGACAAGATCTTTGAACAAAAACTGCTTGGCAAAGGCGCCGGTAATGTCGTTTACAAATTCGCTCAGGCAAGACAAATTGACTATTTGGTTGCGGGTGAAACGCTTGTCAAAGAAGATCATTGGGACGAAGTGAGAGAATTGTTCGGAGATGGTAAAAATGCTTGATCCAAATAAAAAGATAGACATTGAGGAGATCCTTGAAAATCTTGAAAATTACAGGCCGCGCAGGCGCGGATGGACATGGAGACAGCCCTGGAAGGGTAAGATGGACGGCTATGAATACATTCAAGCAAGTGAACCTTTAAAAAATTCAATTTCATTACCAGCGGCACACTATTTTGATAACATAGATCCTCAACCAGACCTTGTCATAACAAGTGAAATAGCATCCGGAAGATTTGAAGACGATATCAGAAGGATGAGAATGGCTGCATGGCACGGAGCCGATCACATAATGGTTATAAGAACTTTGGGTCAATCACACATAGACGGACTTATGGAAGGTACTCCCGAAGGAATTGGCGGTATACCCATAACGAGAAAACAATTGAGGGCAACAAGAAAAGCGCTTGACATGATAGAGGATGAAGTCGGAAGATCTGTGAATTTTCACTCTTACGTAAGCGGAGTTGCCGGTCCTGAGATAGCCGTGCTTTTTGCCGAAGAAGGAGTAAACGGTGCCCATCAGGATCCGCAATACAACGTTTTGTACAGGGGAATAAATCCAGTCAGGTCTTTCGTGGATGCAGCCGTGGCAAAAAAGATAATGTCATGGGCCGATATGCTTCAAATAGACGGTGCTCACAACGCGAATGCTTCTGCAAGAGTTTCATGGAAAATAATGCCGGAATTACTTGTTCAACATGGTATAAATTGCCTTTATTCCGTTAAATCGGGCATGAAAAAAGAAAACATAGCCTTATCGACTGTACCGCCTACAGCAGCGCCAACACCTGCGATGCGGATAAATTTACCCTACGCCGTTACTGTAAGAGAACTCTTCAAAGGATACAGATTTCGTGCACAAATGAACACAAAATACATAGAATCAGATCTCTTCGATGCAACACGCATGCATATGATAGATGCATTCGTTACAAGGCTTACGGGCGCACACCTTCAATCAACCATAACGCCGGATGAAGGCAGGAATGTGCCATGGCATATAAATTCGATTCGAGGCATCGAAACTGCGAAACATGCACTTGTCGCTTTAGACGGTCTTACAGAGTATGTCAAAATAGACAAAAAAAAGATAAACGAAAAGGTAAGAGAATTAAAGATGCGTGCGATTCTTATGCTTGAAGAGATAATAGAGGTTGGAGGATATTTTGAAGCCGTCGAGCAAGGCTTTTTTGTGGATAACGGTTATTATCCGGAAAGAATTGGAGATGGCATAAAAAGGAAAAAAGATGGAGAAATAGCCGGAAACACAGTTGTTCCGCGTGACAAAGATTACATGGCACCCGTGTGTGAGCATTTCGGCTACAACAACCTGCCCAAGGGAATAAAGAAGCCATGCGATTTGGTAGGAGGCTGCACGCTTTGTAAGCCGGAAAAGATAAAATACATAGATGAATTGGACGAAACTGACAACGTTTCTTTAAGACTCAAAGCAGATGAAGAATTAAATGACAAAGGTCTTATAAAGCCTGAAGTTGAATGGTCGAATGACGGGACTATCCAGTTGGATATGACCTTTGCGGCAAATGAAGAGATCGCAGAAGTGGCAGCGATGGAAACGGCAAAGCGTTTAGGCTTAACGGACATGAACGTCATTCACAAAACAGTACTTCACCCGTCTGAAGGTACTTACGTTGAGATAAAAGGTAAGATTCCATTTGAAATAGACACAAAAAATCTTAAGATGCCGGAAAAAATAGATGTACTCCCGGATGATGAGATAACAAAATTTTTCAAAGATCATGAGATAAGTGTCGTTGCCGGAACGGTTGGAAATGATGAACATTCAGTCGGTATGAGGGAGATATTGGACATAAAGCACGGAGGCATAGAAAAATACGGCATAAAATACGTCTACCTTGGAACGAGCGTACCGGTGGAAAAATTGCTTGACGCCGCAATAGAAACAAATTCTGTGGCAGTCCTTGCATCCATGATAATAACCCACAACGACGTTCATATTCATAACATGCGTAAATTAAGCGATCTCGCGATAGAAAAAGGTGCAAGAGACAGACTCATACTCATAGCGGGAGGCACTCAAATAACAAATGACCTTGCAAAATCTGCCGGAATGGATGCCGGTTTTGGAAGAGGTACGCATGGTACAGATGTTGCAAGTTTTCTTGTAAAAGCACTTACAAAAAAATTGAGGTGATAAAAGTGAAAATACTTTTCAAAAATGCGAATGTCATACCTATAACATCTAAACCTTTCAAGGGAGATGTACTCATCGAAGACGGAAAGATCAAATCCACGGGAAAAACAGAAAAAACAAGAAATGACGTTGAAGTTATTGACTTAGATGCTCATGATGTGCGTCAAGATTACGGTAAATGTTACGAACAGATTTAAGCATTTTAAGTTGCCTCTTCTATCTGAAAGTTTGTCTCTAACAGATCATAAT
>JAJYYZ010000066.1 GCA_021800445.1 bacterium
CTGTTGTTTGAATAAACTCATCCAATATCTTTGTCTTATCTTTTTTGGATGCTTTTACGTAACGCTTATGCAGAATATTCACCAATTTCTTCCTTTCATTCATTGTTAGTTCTCTCATCTTCTCACCAACTTTAATATTGACATTCTGAGAAGATTATCCATCATTCATACATATTTTCGTGTAGATTTTTATTTTGATTCATCGATTCACTTTTATGTAGATTTTTTATGAGTCAATTCGATATATTGATTTTTCACGCACTTTATGTTATAGTATTCACGAGTATAATTGTCCACTTTAGGAGATGATTTTTATGGGGTGCGCTTGTTATTCAGAAATCTTGAAATTACCTTTCGTGCTATAAAGGAAGATTACAGACTTGGAATGAAGTTAGATCCTTCCGTTAAGTCTGGCCTCGATATTTCTCTCTTTTCTCCTTCTTTTCATGGTTTAATGCTTTACAGATTTTCACATTTCTTTTGGGTGTCAAATATGAAATTTGTGGCCATGAGTTTTAGATATTTAAACCGTGTAATTTACAGAATGGATATTCATCCCGCCGCAGAAATAGAATGTGGCATTTTCATAGATCACGGCATAGGTGTTGTGATAGGAGAAACGACCTTTATCGGTCGCGGTACCTTGATATATCATGGCGTTACCCTTGGAACCGCACGCGTAATGAATGGGAAGCGACACCCAACTGTTGGTAGGAATGTCATGATAGGAGCAAATGCAGTTATATTAGGACCTATAACAATAGGTAATGACGCAAAAATAGGGGCAAATGCGGTTGTGCTTGAAGATGTGCCTCCTTTTGCAACTGCCGTCGGGAACCCGGCAAAAATCTTAGAGAAGCAGGTGACAACGCGTGAATTTGATTTCATTAATAGGAAAGACTCCGATTGTGAACTTAAAAACGATGAATCAAGTTTGGTTGAAATTGGAGAAAGCAAATCCAGCAGGTAGCGTAAAAGACAGAACTGCTTTTGGAATGATAAACGATGCTTTGAAAAACGATCTTATAAAAACAGGTTCTACACTCGTTGAGCCAACTTCTGGAAATACAGGCATAGGCCTTGCGATGATAGGAACATATTATAGCATGAAGGTTATCTTAACGATGCCTGAGAGTTTATCGATCGAAAGAAGAAAACTACTTGAACTTTATGGTGCAAAACTTATTTTAACACCAGGAAAGTTGGGAATGAATGGCGCGATCGAAATGGCAAAAGAGATAGTTAAAGAAAATGGTGCGGTGATGCTTAATCAGTTCGAAAATCCATCAAATCCAAAGATCCACTTTTTAACCACAGCACCTGAAATCTTATCTCAGATGAATTACAACCTTGATGCCATTGTGTGCGGTGTTGGAACAGGTGGAACTGTATCTGGGATAGGAAGATTCACGAAACAATTTTCAAAAGGTGTAAAGATCTTTGCCGTTGAGCCATCAGAATCGCCGGTTATATCCGGAGGCAAACCATCTCCTCATGGAATTCAAGGAATAGGAGCGGGATTTATTCCCAAGAATTACGACCCATCTGTTGTGGATGAAGTGCTAACCGTTTCAACCGATGAAGCAAAAGACATGACAATTTACCTTTCAAAAAAGGAGGGTTTGTTTCTTGGAATTTCCTCTGGGGCAGCAGTGACAGCGGCAAAAAAGGCCATCGATCATTTTAATTTGAAAAGGATCGTCGTGATAGCGCCGGACGGAGGTGAAAAATATCTCTCTATCTGGTGATATAGATTTCATAATTGATGACATAAAAAATACAGTCGGAGACAAAAAACTTTACGTGGCTTTTTCAGGAGGACTTGATTCAAGTGTTGTTGCAATTTTATCAAAAATGGCACTTGGCAGCGAAAAAGTAGAACTTGTGACGACGAAATTTGATTTTACATATCCCCAAACAATTGAAATAGTAAGAAAATTTTCATCTGATGCCAGATTAAAACATGTATTTGTCGATGGGTCTCAATGGCAAAGGCAAATATGGAAGTCGGGGCCAGCGTGCAATGCATGTACGAGGGGTCCAAAGCTTCAGAGTGTGAAAAGTTATGCCAAAGATGGCATAGTTGCAACTGGAGCAGAATTTGAAGATACATGGGGTCAGCAGGGAATAAAAATAAACGATGGTATATACTCTCCAATTTCACATCTTTCAAGATCTCAAGTTCAAGAAATAGCAGATCTTCTTGGATTGAAAATAGAAAAGATAGGAGAAAATTCAAGAAGAGAAGGTTGTATCTTAAAGCATTTACTTAAAATGATGACTTCCGAATTTCACGGCAAAGCGGTTTACGAGTCCAACGTTCAACTCATGAATATCGTTAAATCCTCTTTAACGAATTTTTCAGTTGCAAACGTAAAGATAATTGGACCGCTGTCAAAGAATTTTGCACTCGTGAATCTCCAACCTCTACCAAGTCCTGAACTTTTGACAGAGATAAAAAATATCATCGGCGCAATTCCTCAAATAGAAAAAACAGAAATAGTAAATAAGTCCATTAGACTTAAAATTATTGCTAATCCGGGCATATATAACGATGAGAAAGCAAGATATTGGATCGAAAACGGAAGATTAAAGTCAGACTTTGCCTTTCCAATTTGTTTGGAGTGGGAAATTTCAAAAAATAACAGGTTAAACACATTTCAGATCGTTGATTACGAATTCATTCCTTAAAAGCAGTTATCAAAACAAGATCGTCACCATCTATTTGAACTATGGCGACGATCTTCTTGTTTTGAATTTTTATCCTTCCATTTCTCTGTAAAGTCGCTTGAGATTCTTTTGATTCAAGCATTTCCTTTAAATTATCAAGGCCAATTTCTCTTTCTATAGATCTTTGCAGAGCATGTGATCTTATGTAAAGGAATTTATCAAGAAAGGAAATGTAAATTCTAAATTCTTCTGTCCTTTACCTCACCCCTAATATCCTATCAATTTTGTTCCTGTCAAAACCTATCACAATTTGATTTCCAAGTTCTATAACCGGTACACCATACTGATGGGTCTTCTGAACCATTCTTTCGGCTTCTCTTTGATCTCTTGAAACATCTACATCTTCAAAAGGTATTCCAAGAGATTTGAAATAATTTTTTGCTGCCTTGCAATGAGGACAAGCGGGAGTAGAATATATTTTCACTTTTAAAGCCAACTAAGATCATCTCCTTAAATAATTTTCATATACCCTTATAGAGTATATTATATCTAAACCTTTTATGTCAAGTATCTGTACAGACATTTCATCAAACGATCATTTCCCGTGATTATTCTACTATTTTATGATATTTGCCATAGAATATTTTTAAAATCTTATTTGACTTTTAACTCACACGAAACAAGAGTATTTTAGAATATATTATGAGCATAAGTCCAAAATATTATGGAGGTTAAGATGAAGATATTCAAAATCAAAGAAACTCTCGTTGAAGATGGAATTGCACTTGCAGATGCAAGAGACCTAAAGATTATTTCGGATGTGCGTGACGATGGTACACACCCTTATGGATTTTCACCGGCAGAGATTATAGGCAACGCACTCGGATCGTGTCTTTTGATAAACGCACAAAGAATAGCAAAAAAGATGAGAATGAATTTTTCCGATCTGAGCGTCGATTTGCAGGTCTACAGACAGGAAGATCCACCAAAAGTTGTCAAAATAGAATACACAATTCATATAAAAACAGACGGCAGTGAAGAACAACTTGAAAAACTTTTCGATTATACCTCTAAATACAGCACAACTTACAATACATTGAAAGATTCAGTTGAAATTGTTGGGAAAATTCAAAAAATTGAAATAGAAAATATTAAAGAAAGAGAAGATGATTTCATTGTTTGAATCCTTTGCTAAAAATCTTAAAAAATATCTTATTGTATATTCGATCATAGCGCTGGCCATTGGATGGGGACTGGGCATAATGTATGCTCCTGTCGCCAAAGACAATACGTTGATATTCAAAAATCTTGTTACCGTTTTTGTTTTCTTCATGATATACCCTATGATGGTTAACCTTGATCTAAAAGAGATACCTAAAATGATAAAAAAGCCAAAAGCTGTAGGCTTAAGTCTTATATACAATTATGTGATTACCCCCGTTATAGCATTTGTGCTATCTTACCTTTTCCTTCACGATGCGATGCTTTCGTTAGGCTTCATGCTTGTGATGCTTATGCCAGTTGGATCTTCGAGTGTGGGTTATACCGGTATTGTCAAAGGGAGCGTTGAGACGGCAACGATAGCCCAGACGATAAGTTTTCTGTTGATACCCGTTCTAACCCCACTTTATCTTTCTTTCATGACAAAGGGTGTTGCCATACCCATGACACTTATTTTGCAAAGTATCCTTTTACTCATAATTCTTCCGATGATTTTGGGAATACTGACAAGATTCGCCGTCATAAAATTCATGGGGAATAATGGCTTAAAAAAGATAAATTCTTTGCTTTCGACAAGTACGATGCTTTTCATGTTTGGAGTCATAGGCCTTATCTTTTTCATGAAAGGTGAATTACTGATTCAAAGATGGGATATTCTTGTGGATCTATCGCTTGTGACGCTTTTGTATCTTGGGATAATGCTTCCATTAACAACCTTTGTCGATAAAAAAGCCGGTTTGTCTTACAAAGATCATATGGGCATAGTTTTTCTAAGCACAAGTAAGAACAACAGCACGGCAGTTGCCATAGCCACAATGGCCTTTGATCCGCTGGTGGCAATTCCAGCGGCAGTGTTGCCCATCTTCCAGATGATAATACTCGTTGTGTACATACATCTTGAAAAGCCGATAGAAAGGTATTTCAGTACAAAACCGAAAAATGAAGTTTTATCATTGGGAGAAATTCAAAAGAATAAGGAGTGAGAGATCGTGTCTGAGACTCAGAGTGAACAACTTTCAGATGATATGAACAGGTATTACAACCAATTCATGGATATAATGAAAACTTTGGGCGAAAATTCTCCGGAATACATCAAAGGGTTTGGAGGATTTGTAAGGGCTGGAGAAAAAAACGGCGCGCTATCTTCAAAATTTAAAGAACTTATATCCGTAACTTTAACTCTTTTTTAAGCAAGAATTCTCCCACTTCTATAAGTGATGAGATGAATTGTTCTTTGATTTGTGTTAGAATGGAATCAGATATACTGAACAAACTTTAAATTCCGAATCATCGCTGCGGCAGGTGCCTCCTGATGGCGGGTAGGTTGTGGCTCGTAGCAATCTGTAATCAGAAAAACTCTTCACTACTCACTCGTCACTGTTCACTGATCGAGGCATCCTGCCCTCCGCTTATGACTATTCGACTTTTAAAGTGAATTCAGTATAGTAACAATCATTCGTCAGCATGTATTACCATCTTGTCTTGGTAAATATAGATGATGCTCAAGTGTATTGAAAGCCAAGGTGATAAAGATTATAAAGCATAAGGCTTATCGCTTCAGGTTATATCCGGACAAAGCGCAGGAGGTGATCTTTGCAAAGACATTTGGCTGTGTGCGGTTTATCTACAACAAAAT
>JAJYYZ010000031.1 GCA_021800445.1 bacterium
TTATAATCTTTATCACCTTGACTTTCAATACACTTGAGCATCATCTATATTTAGTTACCAAGACAAGATGGTAATACATGCTGACGGATGATTCTATCTGATTTCATTCTAACACAAATCAAAGAGCGATTCATCTCACCACTTATAGAAGTGGGAGAATTCTTGCTCAAAAAGGTTAAAAAAAGTTGAGATAGAAATGCGGAAAACGTTGAATGGTGTTGATTATGAGAAAACTCCAAGTAGAAAAATAAGATGGGAAAATACAGCTGAATGGGAAAGAAATAAAATGAGAGCAGAAAAGTTAATAAGTTCAACATCTCCGCGGGGTATTTGGGAAATAACAGAAAACGGAAGACAATATTTTGCTGCATGGAAAGCCAAATTAAATAGATAAGAAAAAAGAAATACCCTCAAGCGCACAAGTAATTTTGTCTCAGTTAGAACAACGGCGTGAATCCCATTTCATCCCAGTATTGTTTGCTTATTTCTTCATAGAGGCTATGGAGCATGTCTCTATGGGCTTTTTCCCATGAACTTAACATCTTAAAAACATTTTTCGCGTCGACATCTTCGATCTTTTCCACAGAATCACCGTAAAAATGCATAAAATCATCTTCTATAAGATAAGCCATTCTTAATATTGAAAGTTCAGAAGCAATCTCATCTACCTTACCGCCAACTATTTCTTTTGTCTCACGTTTCTTGAAGAAATCTGGATTCTGTTCGGGCGCTTTAACCTCCAAAATAGAGTTTCCCTTTTCAACATTTTCTATCAATTTTTTCACGTAATCTACATGTCCGTTTTCCATCTCTGAAAGTTGTTCAAGAACCTCTTTTACGTCGGGATCTTTGACAGCCTTTACCTTTTCTTGATAGAATTTCATTCCTTCTATTTCTCTCGAAAGTGCAAATTTCAATATTCCCAATGCGCCTTTATTCATAACTGTTTTCTCGAATATTCCTTGGAATTCGAGAATTCTCACCTTCCTTTCATTAATAAAATGATACACCCAAAGGGGCAAAAGTACACAACGAAATTCGTTGAATCGAATTGCCAACGCTAACGTTAAATATTTCATGTTTAAAGTCGATCAAGTATAGTATAATTGTCAAAGGGAATGATTACAACTTCGTTGTGAATTTTTTCCAGAAAATCATCCGTGCGTCCACGAGCCAATTTTGAAAATGATCATGATGTTTTGAAATAAAAGATCGGATTTTCGGACTGGAGTGATTAGCATGGTTTACTTTTCTGAAGAAGTTGGAATTGATAGGATAAAGCCAGGCTTAACTATGAAGATAGAACTCGATTCGATTAAAGAATTTACCGGCGGTGAATTGAAATCAACCATAACGGATGTTGATTTGAATACCGTAAAGGTCGAAATTCCTTCGAAGGTATCAATACCAGCGGAAGAAACGATCAAATTGTCCGTGATAGATAAAGGAGCGGTGTATACTTTTTACGCTGCGTCGATTGAAAATGTTGAAGAAAATGGAATTCAGAAGATCACTTTCAAACTAAAGAGCAGCATAAGACAAATGCAAAAAAGAAGATTTTTAAGAACGGAATTCGTTGCAATTGGCACTTTTAAAATCGCTGGAAAGGATGATGTTTTTAATTTCATGACAAAAGATATCAGTGCCGGCGGTTTGAGATTCTTGACGAACAGTTATGTGGATCTTGGACAAATAATCATCATAAACATGCTTTTAAACGAAAATTTAGGATTTAAGGATCAAAAGGCCCAGATCGTTCGAAAGGTAGATATGAAATTATCCGATTTAAATGAATATGGAGCAACATTTTTAGATTTAAATCCTTCCTTTGAAGATAAGATAAAGCGTTTTGTTTCGGAAAATGAATTGAAAGTAAGAAAAAGCAAAGAATGAATAAATTTCTAAACCAAGGATGGTTATGAGAAGTCTAATTGGTAAATGGAAGGTGATAAATTTACGCCTTTAGATTTAGATGAAATTGAAAATATCTCAAGCACCTTAAACATTAAAGGGGAGAAGATTAATTTTTACTCATCGGGTACTACAGGGTTAGTTTCCGTCATAGTTAATTTATTCAAATCAGGAAAAGGGTCAGTCGTTATTCTTCCAAATCACAGAATCGTCAGAGACGTTTATTCCAACCTATTTGAACTCGGAATTGAAAGCACGATACTGTCAGATCTCAACCTTTTACCTTTTGAATCTGCCGAATCCATAAAAGACGAACTTGCATCGAGAGTAGAGGTACTTCACGATATCACAGATGGTAAAATTGTCATAGCGGATGTCATGGCAATTCTCAAGAAAACCGCTCCTAAAGATTTTATAAAAGATGGGTTGAACTTTTCTTTGGGCTCAAAGATGCCTTCAAATATCTCTGAAATACTTTTCAATCTGGGGTATACAAAGGTTTTAACTGTCAGAAGTGTTGGAGAATTTGCGACAAGAGGAGATATAATAGATATCTTCTCACCAGTTCAAAAGGCAGTGAGAATTGAAACATTTGATCAAGACGTTGAATCGATAAGAATTTTCGATCCTCAAACCCAACTAAGTGTTACGAATGCCGACTCTGTGATGATATATCCGGCCTGTGAAATTAAAAATGACGAAGAATCACGTTCACTTGCCCAAAAAAGACTTGAAGGTCATCCCGAACTACTTGAAAATGTCAAAAATTTGTATGGTTTGACCGGTATTTTTTGGAAAAATTCTCAGTGTGGACTGGATTTTATTCCAGATGACGAATACATGATCGTTTATGAAATTAACGAATGTCAAAAATACGTCGAAGAGTATGAAAAAGAAATCATGGATCTTTACGATCCCAGTTTACTCTCCCTTTTTAGATCTTTTGCTTACTCCGCTTTCGATAGAATAGATCATAAGAAAATAATTCACATTACGCGTCAACCTTTAAAAAAATCTTTGGACAACGTTGTCGAACTAAAGACGGGCATGGTATCTCCTAACATTGTGCCTTCAAAGAAGGAAGCAAATTTTTACGATTACGTTCAAGAGATAGAAATAGGTGCGCCGGTTGTACACGAGGATCACGGTATAGGCATTTACAGGGGTACGGAAATAATAAAAGACACAGACGGCATTCGCGAATATCTTAAGATAGAGTACAGAAACGGTGCTATTCTTTACACACCTATCGAGAAATTCTCAAAGGTCAGAAAATATGTAGGTTCTCCCGACGTTGCTCTTTCAGACATAAATGGAAAAGAATGGAAAAGGATCAAAGATCAAGCCCAATCCGATATAGAAGCGGAAGTTAGGGACCTTGTGAAACTATACGCTGTGCGTGAAAATTCCAATGGCTTCGCTTTTATGCCACAGAGAGAACTCGAAGAGGCTTTCACCAAAAGTTTTGGTTATCTTGAAACTCCGGATCAAATGAAGGCCATCGAAGATGTATTCGAAGATATGGAGTCTATTCGTCCTATGGATAGGCTTGTTTGCGGAGATGCGGGTTTTGGAAAAACAGAAGTTGCACTCAGGGCTGCTTTTAGGGCTGTTGCCAACGGCAAACAGGTAGCACTTCTCGCACCGACTCTTATTCTTGCAAGGCAGCATTACGAAACGTTCAAAAAAAGGATGGAACCATTCGGAATCAACGTCGCGCTCATCTATTCTCAAACAACTCAATCTCAAAAAAGATATTTTCTGGATTCTATCGCAAAAGGGAAAACAGATGTGGTAATAGGCACTCATTCTCTTTTGTCGGGTGCACTTTCTTTCAAAGACATAGGCCTTTTGATAATCGATGAGGAACAGCGATTCGGCACAAAACAGAAAGAATTTTTGAAATCTCTTAAAACGAGTATGGATGTACTTACACTTTCGGCCACACCTATCCCGAGAACTCTTCACATGGCACTTTCCGGCATAAGAGCGATATCTGTGATAAATACCCCGCCTCTTGGTAGAATTCCACCGCGCATTTTCATAACGAAATGGAACGAAAAAATAGTCACGATGGCGATTCTAAAGGAGATAAACAGAGGCGGACAGGTTTTTTATCTTCACAACAGAATAGAAGACATAGAAACGGTTATCGATAAACTTAGATCAATTCTTCCATCCATTGTGATAGCCGAACTTCACGGAAGAATGCCAAAACGTGAATTTGAAGAAACGGTTGACGGTTTTTATAAGGGCAAAATAGATGTACTCGTTTCGACAAGCGTTATAGAGAATGGAGTTGATATTCCAAACGCCAACACTTTAATCGTTGATGACGTTGAAAGGTACGGAATGGCGCAGTTGTATCAGATAAAGGGCAGAGTTGGGAGATCTGAAAGAAAGGCGTATATATATTTCATGTACACAAAAGAGCCGTCAGAGACAGTCATGAAAAGGCTTAACGCGATAGATGAATTCAACGAACTCGGAAGTTCTATGAATTTAGCGCTTAAAGATATGGAAATACGTGGTGTTGGAGAAGTGTTGGGTTTAAAGCAGCATGGGCATGTGGATGCCATAGGACTTGAAATGTACAGGGAAATCCTCGACAACACCATAAAGAAAATGCGCGGAGAGAAAGTAGAAGAGAAGTTTTGCGATTCAGACATTTCTTTGCCTTCGGCAATTTTACCGGAAGATTATGTTCAAGATACCATGGAAAGGATGAAAATATACAGAAGACTTGCCAACGTCAAATCTGTCGGAGAGGTCGAGGATATAAAAAAGGAAATCATCGATCGTTTTGGAAAAATACCAGAATTTTCAGAAAATCTTTTTCTTCACTCGGAAATAAGAGTTTTGATCTGCGATCTCAAAATAGTAAAAGCATCGTATCAAAACGGCAATGTCGAACTCGTCTTTCGAGACAAAGAGACTCTTGCCGATTTTTCGAAGTTTAAAAAATTTCATTCTGTAAATTTACAAAAAAATGTTATGATATTATCCGACGTGGTAAAAGATGGCAATCTCAAAGTACTTTTGAAATTGCTTCTTGAATACAAAAAACACGTCGATCGGAAGGAAGGAGTGGCTTAAAGGATATGAATTGGATGAGAAAACACACCGCAATAGTTATTTGGGTAATAGTTGCAGCATTCGGTGTTGGAGTTGTATGGTGGAGTGTCGGAGCCTACATAGGAGGTCAAAGCGGTCCTGCACAAAGTGCAAGCGCGCCATCTCCGTCTCAGGCAATAGCACTCGTAACAAAAGGTGGAACGCCGCTTTCTTACAATTACTGGATAATGCCGACGGATTTCAACAATTACATGCAAAATGTTAACTCGAATTACAAAAACACTTACGGACAGGATCCAGACCAATTATTTGTCGAACCACAACTCGAATTAAACACGATAAACACGCTTGTTAATCAACAAGTTATAAATTATTTTGCCAAGAATGATAACATAACGGTTTCAAAAACAGATGTGGATAACCAGATTAATTCGATAGTAAACCAGTACAAATCCAGTCCCCAGGCGCTTAATTACATAAATCAGCAATATGGTTCTCTTCAAAACTTTGAAAATTTCATAAGACCGCAGGTTGAAGAAAGTTTGATCTCTCAAAAAGTCATGTCTTTGGTTGTGAATGTAACCCAAAGTGACGTTCAAAGTTATTACGAAACAAATAAGGCAACAATTGAGAACACTTACGATCAAGCCAAGATTGCCCATATTTCTCTTTCTTCGCAGGCAACGGCTAACACGGTTTATAATCTTGTAAAATCGGGAAAGTTAAGTTTCAGCCAGGCTGCAAAAGATTATTCTCTTGACACGACGACATCTGCCACCGGAGGAGAGATTGGCTGGCTTACAATGAAACAACTCGGATCACTTTCAAGTCAGGTTTTCAGCGCAACTCCCGGCTCGATAATAGGACCTATCCAGACAAGTTACAGTTGGGAAATAATCAACGTCGAGGCAAAAAAACTTTACAATAATTTTGATGCCGTTGTTCAGGCGACAAGTGTTTACAACACGCTCGTCAACGATGTCAAACAACAAAAGTTCAATCAATGGTTGGCCAATTACAAAAAACAGAATGGTTTTTCATATCAACTTGAAGGACAGGTATTACCGTATTTCAAGGAATTTTACTCCATTCCCTCTACCGATACCGCAAAACTCGATCAATTCATACAAAACATGAAATCTTACATTTATCCATCCGGACAGGCAACGGTTAACACCTCTGTAGATCCAAGATTGCTTGCGCTGTTTGAAATGGCCCTTGAAAGTTACAAGACAAATCTCAACCAGCAATATTCAGCCGTCCTCAGTTACCATTCAAATGCGGGTAGTTTCCCCGCGACTTACACAGGTGTGCCGGTAAATGTGCTTCAACAAAAACTCGCCGAAGTCCAAAATAACATGAACAACGCAACCGGAACGAATTTCACGAATCTTTTCAACGAACAAACAAATCTTCAAAGTGCCATAAATTTCAATCAGGCTCTTGAAACCTTGAAAAAGCAGGGTTACACGACCGATGCCCAGATAAATGCGCAATACAACAAATACAACACTCTCATTTCACAGATTAACGATGAAATGAAACAGGTGCTCACCGCCATATATCAACTTGTTCCATACTCGACGGTTGCCGTTTCAAAACTTTACAGTTTGGATCCGTCCAATCAACAGGTCGCGCTTAGTTATTTCCAGGATCAGTATAATTTACTTAAACCTATAATCTCAAACCCGCAGACATATCAAACTTACGCCTCACAGATAAAATCAATGTTCTCTTACGTGGTTTCCGGATTACAAAGCCTTTCTTACACGGGCGAGTCAACATCCATAAAGCAGGGCGCACTTGTGACTCTGATAAGTATGGCTCAAGATATGAACAGTCCTCAGCAGGAATTAACTTACTTAAAACAATTGAAAACCGTTAATCCCAAATATCAGGGGATAGATCAGGTTATAGCACAGGTTCAAAATGTCATAACCTCTTCATCTACAACGACAAGCGCAACTCCGACATTCTCTCCATCTTCCGTATCCACGAATGCAACACCGATTATCCCGACAAACCAGGCCTCACAATTCAAGCCATAAATGCCTTGAAACAAAAAAGACGTGGTGAACACCACGTCTTTTTTTATCGCTCAAATCTCGCAGGACTTGAGAAAGTTAAGAAATATGGGATGAGGAGTGCCTATTTTTGATGTGTATTCTGGATGAAATTGGACACCCACGCAGAACTTTTTACCTGACAATTCTATACCTTCCGCAAATGCCGACATGGCTGAAATCGCAAGCCTATCGGAGGGATCTGATTCGGTTATTTTGAATATATTTCTGAAATCGTATATGTTTATCTCGTAGCGATGTCTATGCCTTTCTTTCACAATTTCTTTTGAATATATATCGTATAGTTTACTCCATTTTCTAATTTTTATTTCGGTTGATCCGAGCCTCATGGTTCCACCCATCTTCATTTGTTTTTTTTGATCTTCCATTATGTCCACCACGGGATACGGAGTCTGAGAGTCAAATTCCGTTGAATTTGCACCATTTAATCCGGCCACATTTCGCGCGTATTCCACGGTCATAAGTTGCATTCCAAGGCACAGACCAAGCAGAGGCACATCGTTTTCTCTTGCATACCTTATGGCATTTATCATTCCTTCTATGCCGCGTTTTCCAAATCCTCCAGGTATTATCATGCCCGAATAATTTTGGAGACGCGCTTTTATTTCAGATTGTGTTAGCCCTTCAAGATCTTCGGCATCAATTAACTCTGGCTTTTTGTATCCACAAAGGAAAACACTTTCAAGCACTGATTTGTAGGCATCATCGGTGGCAAGGTATTTACCCACCATGGCGATTTTCGGCTGTTTTATCGGTTCGGGATAAATCCATTCAAAATTTTTTGACGGATTTATCTTTAACTTGTTCATGATCATCGTATCCATCTTTTCGTCGTGAATTTTTTGAGGGATTGAGTAGATATTTGAAACATCCTCAAGGCCAAAAACAGAATCGGATTTGACGCCTCCGAAAAGGGCAACCTTTTGAATGGTCGAATCCGGTAACTTTTCTTCGCTTCTTAACACGATGATGTCAGGTAAAATTCCGACTCTTCTAAGAAGTTGAAGAGAATTCTGGGTTGGCTTCGTTTTGAATTCATTTGTCACTTTAAGATATGGAATGTAAGTCACATGGACAAAGAGAAAGTTTTCGCGTCCAACGTCCATGGAAAATTCTCTGACCGATTCAAGAAATATCTCTGACTCTATATCGCCAACCGTACCTCCTATCTCTATGAGCACGACATCGCCTTTGAGTTTTGAAAGTCTTGATTTTATCTCATTTGATACATGAGGAATCATTTGAACAGTTGCTCCGAGATACTCTCCGGCCCTTTCTTTTTGGATGACACTCGAGTAAATTTGACCAGCGGTTATGTTGTTAAATCTTGTCATGTTTCTGTTCAAGAATCTTTCATAATGGCCAAGATCGAGATCGGCCTCGTACCCATCATCTGTGACAAAAACCTCTCCGTGTTGATTGGGATTCATAGTACCGGCATCGACGTTAAGATATGGATCTATCTTCAGCACTTCAACTTTGAGGCCATGCAACTGAAGGGATGCTCCGATCGAAGCAGCCGTTATGCCCTTTCCTATTCCACTTATAACTCCACCCGTTATCGCTATGTACTTCATTTTCTTTCACTCAAGATTTCATCGATTTTTCCCAAAACCTCGCCAAGATTTTTGAAAGTGTAATCAGGTTTTGAGTCTATCTTTGGGTTAGATTGAATGCCTTCAATGTATATCGATTTGATCCCGGAGTTCTTTGCTCCGACGATATCTGTTTCGTAGGTGTCTCCTATCATAACTGTTTCATCCGCCTTTGATTTCATTATATCAAGTGCCATTTCAAATATGTGAGTGTTTGGCTTTCCAAAATAAACCGGTTGAACCTCTGTCGCGTAAACAATCGGTGCCGCAAGCGATCCGGAGTCAGGATAGAAGCCATCTTCTTTCGGAAGCAATCTATCAGGGTTCACAACCCACAAAGGTTTACCTTTTAAAACCCATCTTATTGCTTTTGTGACCTTTTGAAAATCATACCTTTCATCGTATCCGACTATAACGACGTCTGGTTCATCTGTCACGTAACAACCGACATCAAAAAGTTCATCTATCAATCCTTGACGTCCTATTATGAAAGCCTTATGATATCCTATATCTTTAACACGTATTGCGACTTCATACGGCGTGCTGATGATGTAATCCATTGAGACTTCTATTCTCATACGTTTCAATTTTTGAGAATAATATTTTCTGTGAAAACTCGAATGATTTGTCACAACACAATGAGGTATGGAATTTGCTTTGAGATATTCGAAAAATTCTTTTGATCCTTCTCTGACGGTATCTCCTCTGTAAACAACCCCGTCAAGATCGATCATAAAAGCTTTTATCATGATAACCTCCATTTAAAAAATTCTGTCCCCAGAAATTGATTTTTGTCAGTCCATCCTTCTTCTGTAACATCTAAAGTGTCTATTATCGTGCGCATTTTCGCATCTATCTCATCTGCAAAGTGCACGACAATGGCTTCGGGTATTTTAGGAACAACGGGTGAACCAAATTCCAACGCCCCATGATGACTTGCGATCACATGAAAAAGCACCATCTCAAGGTATTTTGGAAAATCGGGTATTTTATCTACTGATCTTGTCAAAATTTTTATTCCTATTACGATATGATTTTCAAGTTTTCCATCATCCGTGTACTCGAAATCCGGTCCTGACGTGTAAGTGTAAATTTTACCGATATCGTGTAAAAGGGCACCCGTTAAAACCATATCTTTATCAACTTCAGGATAATTTGACGAAATGTCAAGCGCAAGTTTGGCAACGGAAATTGTGTGAAATAAAAGGCCGCCTATACCGACATGGTGATTGTTGGAGGCAGCCGTTGCCTTTAAAAAGAGCGAATATATTTTGCCGTCTTTGTCAAAAACGATTTTCAACAATTGCTTAAGATATGCCGAATTAACGTTTTCTATCATTGAATCTAAAATTTCAACATACCCCGAAACTTCAAAATGTGGCATCATAATTTCCAACAAATCGGGTCTCGAGTTTCCATCGATGATACTTATGGGATTTAAAGAGAAAGATCTGTAATCTTTGCTGTACTCGTAATCTGCAAAGAGTAACGATCCGTTTTTTATCTCTCCCCATATTTTAACTTTAACCTTTGAATCTTTATCCGAAACTAAAGCGTCTGAATATTTTAAACCGGATCCCGATGACTTTTTCACACTTGACGAAATCACAAGAAATACCCCGGGCGATCCAAGATAATTGACGGAATTTCTGTCATTTTCGGGAATTTTGATTACGTCAGAAAGTGTCGGGTAACTTTTACCTGAAATATCTATCAACGGGATCATCACCTCTCAAAAAACAATTATGCCACAAAAAAGTCATATTTCAAAGCAGAATTATACTAAGCCTCTTTTAAAAGTAAAATGCATAATTGGCGAACAGCGCATAGCGTATGGCTTATAGCAAAAGCAAAAAACAGCGAACTACTCCGTCGTATAGACGATGAAGTCTTCTTTGAAAAAATAGATAAAAATTATTTTACACTCAGATGTGAAGCGCAAAGATCCATGAATGCGATGTCAAGTTTTTTTGTGATCTCGCCTTTTTTGAATTCAAAATTTTCAACTTTGACGATCGGTAGCACTCTTGAAAGTGTGCTTAAAAGTATAACTTCTTTCATTTTCAATAATTCATTGATATAAACACGGCGCTCTTCGATTTCGATATCCATCTCTTTTGCCAGTCCAAGCACCTTTATTCTTGTAATTCCAGGAAGAATATTTTCTATTTTTGGTGCGATTATCTTTTCTCCATCAAAAAAGATGTAAGAAGAACTTGCACCTTCCGTCACATATTTGCCACTTTCATCCGATCGAAACATCAAAGCCTCGTAAGCACCTCTTGATCTCACGTATTTTTTGGCAATTACGTTCGGTAACAAATCAGTGGTTTTATGCTCGCAGAAATTATGACGTAAATCGGGATGCAGCAAAACTCTGGCACCGACTTGCCATATTTCTGGATTCATTTTTCTTACAGGTTGAACTATCTCAACGAAGGTAGGCTCATAATCATCTTCAAAGATATGATCTCTTATGATATCGACGCCGCGCGTAAGTTGAAGGTAAAGTTCACCTTCTTTTAAATCATTCATTGCGGATAGTTTCTGACCTATTTCAAATATTTCTTCCAAATCGTAAGGAAATTTTATTCCAAAAAATTTAGCGCTTTTTTTCATGCGTTCTATGTGATCTTCTAAGAAAATGAAATTCCCATTCTGCAGTTTTATAACATCGTAAAGCCCATCTCCAAATACCATTCCCCTGTCAAACACCTTGATCGCCGGCGATTCAGAATCAAGGATCTTTCCATTCACAAAGATGTACAACCCGCCTCATCTCCTTTGATAAATATCAAGATGTATTTTATCACTCAAATGTTGCGTTAAAATGATCTAAGTGGCACTGCCGGGTCAAAATTTCGAAATTTAGTTCTGTTTAACCTTTTTGAGCAAGAATTCTCCCACTTCTATAATTGGTGGGAACATGTCACTCTACATTGGTATACCCTACATTTTATGATATGATCGAATAGGATCACATTTCAAAGATAGAGGGGTGATTTTTGTGAAGAAAGGTGTGATTGTTGCCGTTGGAATTCTTCTGATGGCAATCTTTGTTTTTTCGGCTCCGAAAATCGTACTTAACATGGTTCAGGTCTTTACAAGCCCGTCCAGAACAGAGATATTGCAAAACATAATCGACCAATTTGAAGCACTCCATCCAGATGTCCAGATAAACCTGATATCTCCACCCTACTCTACGGCGTATCAAAAAATCTATCTCATGCTCAGCACAAATCAACCACTTGATATCGTAGAGGTCGGAGATTGGTCTTTGGAAGGTGTCGTTGAACTGGGAAAACTAATTAACCTTCAACCTTACATCGCAACATGGGATGCTTCAAAGGACATAGTACCTGGATTGATGCAGGCCGTCAGCGTTACCGGTGGAATTCCTTACATAATTCCAAATGGAGTTTACGCAAAAGCTCTGTTTTACAGACCCGATGTGCTTGTAAAGTACGGAATAACAACGCCTCCGAAAACCATGGATGAACTTTACGCCGATTCTCTCAAAATAACGGATTCCAAAAAGAATCAGTACGGATTCGATTTCAGAGGTACCGGTCTTCCGACAAACTTCATAGACATAGTAACAACTTCCTATCTTAACGATATCGATCCTAACAACATGTACAAACTCACAAATGGACAACTTTGGTTTAAAGATCCGCGTGCACTTGAAGGATTGAAAAAGTACATAGACTTTTACAAGTACACATCTCCGAAAGATTCAATAAATTGGGGTTTTGATGAACAGGTCAACGCATTCGTGGCAGGTATGACGCCGTTTTTGTTCCAAGATCCTGACACAACGGGCCTTTTAAGCACAATGCTTAAGCCGGATCAATGGATGACCGCTCCACTGCCTATAGGATCATCCGGTAAGGTATATCCAAGTTATGGTTTTGGGGGATGGGGAATAACGACATATTCTAAAAACAAAGATATGGCATGGGAATTCATAAAATTTTTCACAACCCCAAAGATATCCGCGTACTTTTGCAAAGATTACGGAGCCCTGCCGGTTTTGAAATCCGTTTACGATTCAGACCCCTATTTCAGTCATGGCGTCTTCAAAGCATGGCAGTACATGTTTGAACATCCTGACACTTACGTGTTTACCTCTTATCCTCTCAACAACAAGAAATGGACAGAATGGAATGAGTACCAACAAGATACAATGCAACAGGTTTTGCTCGGTAACATGACTCCTCAAGAGGTACTTAACAAATGGTACGACTTTTGGAAAAACGCGTTCTCTATGTGAAAGGAGGGGCAAAATCTGCCCCTCTTTTCATTTTCTGGATGATCTTGCCTGTAATTTTGATCATATCGATCTTCACATTCTATCCCACCGTCAACGGAATCATTCTTGCATTTGAAAATTATTCAGTTTTCAATTTTTCAAATATCCACTTTGTTGGCCTGAAAAATTTCAACAAAATACTTTCAGATCCGCTTTTTTGGACTGCTTTGTGGAATACTTTATGGTGGATATTGTTATCCGTGGTCTTTCAATTCATGTTAGGTTTTGGTCTTGCGCTTTTGATGAGAGATCCATTTAAAGGGCGCGGTATTTACGCGGGATTGGTTTTCTATCCGTGGGCATTGTCAGGTTTTGCGATAGGCATATTGTGGTCATGGCTTTTGAATGCGCAATTTGGATTTATAAACGATATTTTGATGAAACTTCACATCACATCTCAGGGAATAAATTTTTTATCCGAGCCGTCGTGGGCTTTTTTCTCAGTCATCATGGTTAACATATGGTACGGAATTCCATTCTTTGCCATAATGCTTCTTGCGGCACTCCAGTCAATTCCGGAAGAACTTTACGAATCGGCACAAATAGACGGAGCGGGAGTTTTTTCGAGATTTTTTCACGTTACGATTCCATACGTCAGTTCAACCATATTCGCGACTTTGCTTTTAAGAGTGATATGGGTTATGAATTTTCCAGATGTGATATACGGTATGACACGCGGCGGGCCGGGTGGAACTACCAATATACTTGCAACTTACATGATAAACATAGTCTACTACAAGAACGATTACAGCCTCGCATCGGCCGTTGGCGTTTTCATAATCACGCTTCTCATGGTTTATTCGGTCTTTTATCTGCAATTCACGTCAAAGCACGGATCAGGTGAATTTTGATGAAAAAATCAAAAAAGTATAAAATATTCAGGGCAACAATGCTTTCAATTTACCTTATCGCAGCCATCATTCCAATTTACTGGATAATTTTAACTTCTTTCAAAGTTCCGTCAGACCTTTACGCTTACCCGATAATTTATTTTCCAAAAGTTTTGACACTTTCGAATTACTCTTATCTTTTCAGTTTTGCGCATTTTCTGACATATTTCAAAAACAGCCTTTTACTTTCGTCTATTTCATCCGTCATATCCACTGTAATTTCGATATTTAGTGGCTACGTACTTGCGAGATACCAGTTCAAACTTAAAAACTTCGTCATAGGACTTTTATTTTTTTCACAGATGATACCGGCATACCTTTTGATGGTTCCACAGTATTCGATGTTCTCACAATTGAACCTCATAAACAGTCTTATCGGTCTTGGGATTCTTTACGTCAACATAGCGGCCGCTTTCAGCACGATAATGGCACGTGGATTTTTCGTAAGAATTCCAAGAAGTCTCGAAGAAGCCGCGATGATCGACGGATGCTCCAAAATCGGAGCACTTTTCAGAATAACCGTTCCTCTTGCGATGCCCGGTATTGCCGCAATTTTCAGTTTTTCATTCATAAATGACTGGAACGAACTTTTCACCGCCGCTTTGTTTTTGAATTCAGACGATAAATACACGATACCGGTTGCGCTTTATTCGTTCATCTCAAAGGCAGGCATACAGTGGGGAGTCTTAAGCGCAGGACTCGTGGTGGCTTTGATCCCGACGATAATCGTCTTTGCTTTCATGCAAAGATTCATAATATCCGGCCTCACACAAGGGGCTTTGAAAGAATAGGAGGAAGATAATGAAAATATCAGATGTGAAATTTGAGGTTAAAAGGTATGAATACCACGAAACCTTCCACATAACGGGAAGTTCAAGGAATATCGCTGAAAACATAGAGGTAAAACTTTTTCTTGATGATGGAACGACAGGTATGGGCGAGGCCTCTCCATCTTACAGGGTTAACGGAGAGATTGTTTCATCACTTGTCACACTTGAATCAAATGTAAAAGAGATGATAAAAGGATTGGATGTCAGAGATTACGCCAAAATTTTCAATGTAATGGACGGTCTTTCAAAATCCGCTCCGAGCATCAAGGCAGCCGTTCAATATGCCACTTTAGATGCTCTCTCGGCTGAAATTGGTCTTCCCGTTTACAGGATACTCGGAGGATCAAAGGATACAATCGAAACTGACAAAACCGTTTCGATAGATGTTTTAGAAAAGATGGTCCAAAAGTCGATTGAAACGTTTTCTCAGGGATTCCATGTGCTGAAGATAAAGGTCGGGGAAAATCTAAAAGAAGATATGGACAAAATCCTCGCCATATCGGATGCGACCAAAGGAGCAGAATACGTCGTCGATGCAAATCAGGGATATTCTCCAAAAGAGGCCATACAATTTGCCAGATTCATTTACGATAACGGAATAAACGTGAAGATCTTCGAGCAGCCCGTGATCTGGAATGATTTTGAAGGGTTAAAACTCGTGAGATATGAATCTCCGATTTCCGTCGCAGCCGATGAAAGCGCAAGGACGAAATATGACGCTTACAACCTGATGAAAGACGATTGCGTTGATTTCATAAACATAAAGTTGATGAAGTCTGGCGTATCGGATGCACTTGCCATAATCGAGACGGCAAAAACCGCCAATGTCGGCCTTATGATAGGATGTATGTCAGAGTCAAGCCTTGGAATAAATCAAAGCGTTCACATAGCCGCTGGAACTGGGGCATTTGTGCATTGCGATCTTGACTCCCACATGCTTATCAAAGAAGACAAATTCAGAGGTAAATTCACTCAAAAAGGGACTAAATTAATTCCATCTTGATTTCAGAAAAAAATAGAATAGTCTAAAAAAACAACGAAAATCAAAGCATTTTTTATGTAAACATCCTTAAACATCTAAATTGGCTATTTTAAGCCTAATATTTGAATATATGATATTTTTATATCATTATAATGATATGATATAATGCTTTCGAGGTGAAGAAATGAAATTAAAATTCCTTGATGAAAGTGATCCATTGCCACTTTATTATCAATTAAAAGTACTTTTGAAGGAAAGGATTGACCTGGAGTGGAAAGCAGGATCAAAAATACCAACAGAAAATGAACTTGCGAAGTTTTATGGTACTTCACTTATGACCGTACGTCAATCTGTTGGCCTTCTTGTTAACGAAGGCTTGTTAATAAAAAAACAGGGAAAGGGCACTTTTGTAGCTCCTGTAAAGATTCAAAAAGGGCCACATATTTTGAATTCATTCACTGAAGAGATGAAACAGAGAGGATTTGAAGTAAAATCTGAACTCCTTCGATTTGGCAAGATTACACCAGATAGTGACGTCAGGAAAATTTTGAACTTGTCTGATGACGATCAAGTGTATTTCATTCAAAGATTAAGATATGCGAACAATGAACCTGTTGGAATTCAAAGTACAAATCTTGCTTGTGATGTAGAAATAGAAAGTTCAGAACTTACAGGATCTCTTTATGAATTACTTGAGACAAAATTCGACATACAAATAAAATATGCAGATGAATTTTATTCAGCCATTTTGATTGATAAACAAATGGCTCATTTGCTTGATGTTTCACTTCCGTCTGTGGGCTTTGCTGTAAAGCGAATAGGTTACACCTCAGATGGAAAGCCAATCGAATACACAGAATCCATCATGAGAGCCGACAAATATTCGATATCTGTCAAACTTCAGAAGTAGAATATGAAAATCATAGCTGTTGATGTTGGTGGAACGAATATAAGAGTTGCTTTGATCGATTTAAATGGTACCGTTTTGTCTCGTACATCGTGTCCAATTGAAAAAGATAATGGAGAAGATGTTTTAGAGCAAATTATACATTTGGTAAATCCATTGTTTGATAATGTTGAAGGAATAGGTATTGCCGTAGCTGGGGCGGTTACGTCTGACGGTTTAGTATGGGCTCCGAACATTCCTGAATGGAAAGATTTGCCTCTTGAAAGAATTTTAAGAGAGAAATTTCATGTAGATGTGATGGTAAAAGATGATAGAAGTTCCATGATCTTCGGTGAAAGTCGTTTTGGAGTTGCCAAAGGATACAAGGATGTAGCATATGTTATTGTCGGAACAGGGATTGCTGCTGGTTTGATAATTAATGGGGAAATTTATGGTGGATCAAGGGGATTAGCAGGAAGTTTGGGATGGCTTATAACAGATGGAAAGGTAAGTCAGGATCCAGTTCATGGGAATTTCGAATCCAAAGTAGCAGGTCTATCACTTGAGAAAAGATTTGGAATGAATGGTCAAATACTTGCGGAAGAAGCTTCAAAAGGAAATATAAAAGCACTTGAAAATTTGAACAAGCTTGGAGAAGAAATAGGTATTGGTATTGTTGATCTTGTTACTATTGTTGATCCAGAGATAGTTGTAATTGGAGGCGGTGTTTCAAAAAGTTGGCAGTATATTGAAAAAGGTATTCGTCATACTTTGGATGAATGGGGACATCCTATTTTCAAAGGTATTAAGGTAGTTTGTTCTTCTTTGGGTGATGATGCAGGAATTTTAGGCATATACGGCATGATAAAAGAAAGGGTCGGTGATTAAAATTGAAAAAATATCTTGATGGGTATTTTGAGAAAGAAGTGGAATTAATCAACGAAATCCATGAAACACAGTCTGAAAAAATTTCGCAAGCCGCACATATAATGGCAGAAGCGATTTCTTCAGGTCATTTAATTCATGTTTTTGGAAGTGCGCATTCGGCCATACCGGCCATGGAAATTTTCCCGAGATATGGAAGTTTTATTGGAGAAAATGGTGCTTTTCATCCTCTCTTAAATCCAAGATTGCTCTGGTGGAATGTTGTGGGTACCGGTGCTGTCAAAGATTTGCTTTGGCTTGAGAGGCAAAAGGGATATATCGCTAATTACTTAGATGAACAGGATCTTCAAAGTGGAGATGTTTTACTCGTTTTCTCACACGGTGGTGTTAATGCCGCACCTGTTGAAGCCGCCATTTACGCGAAAGATCATGGATTAAAAGTTGTTGCCGTTACATCAATGGAAAATCAGCTTTTGGTAGGAAAGCAAGATGCTAAGAAACCTAAATTGCTTGACATGGCAGATATCGTTATAGACAACTGTGTACCACTTGAAGATGCCTTAGTGAATTTAGATGGAAAGAGAGAAAAAGTTGGACCTGGAAGTACAATAGCGATCATCACCATAACGCAATTCATCGTTACTCAATTGGCAGGGGAACTGAACGAAAAAGGTTTGAAATTGGATATTTTCGTCTCACCGAATGTAACTGAAATTCCACCTACTCACAATCAAGAAGTGTTCAAAAAGTACGAAAAAATAATGAATAGTCATAAAAATGTTAAGTGAGGGATGAATATGGACAAATTCTTTCCGATAGCCGTTTGGTACGGTGAAAACCAAGTTAGAGCTCCGATGATGCCTCGAACTAAAGTAGATGTCGAGAGGACAAAGAGAGATCTCGAGAACATAAAAAATTTAGGATTTAATACTGTAAGATACTGGGTGGACTGGGCAACATGTGAAAAAGCATATGATCAGTATGATTTTAAACAAGTCAATGATTTTCTCGATCTTGTAAATGAATATGAACTTAAAGTCATAATACAAATATATTTAGATTCCGCTCCAAACTGGTTGGCTGCACGTTATCCAGATGCCCTTTACATTTCACATACCGGTCACGAAGTTGAATCTCAGGCTTCTCCAGGATATTCACTTGATCATCCTGCTGTCAGAGAACGCGCCGCAAAATTCATGAAAGCACTTGCCGGTACAGTTAAGGGAAAAGCAAATTTTTATGGATGGGATGTCTGGAGTGAACCACACATTGTCAATTGGTCTTGGTTTAGTTACATGGGTGTTGAACCGTGGTTTGATTACAACGAATATTCGCAGCAAAGATTCAGAAACTGGCTGAAAGGCAAATACAATTCTATCGATAGATTAAATGAAAAATGGTACCGCACCTATATTTCATGGAATGAAGTTAAAGCGCCAAGATACGTAACTCTTTCTTCTTTTAAAGATCTTATGGATTGGCAAGAATTCAACATTGAAAAGCTCCAAGAAGATCTCTTATGGAGAACTAAAATCATAAAAGAAATCGATCCAGATCATGTTGTATCAAGTCATTCTGGTATTTTATCACTTTACGAATCGCCAATAGGAGGAAGTCCTGATGACTGGAAAATGGCGAAAGTTGTCGATGTATGGGGTACATCATTTTATCCTAAGCATCTATGGCCTAGACAATTCATGCCTCTAGACTACGTACTCAAAGGTTTTGAATTAGACGTTACGCGATGTTCATCACAATCAAATGGAAAGGATTTTTGGATAGGCGAATTGCAATCGGGCCATGGCGTTGTGGGAATGAATTTTGGGGAACCTGTTAAAAAAGAAGATGTTATGCAATGGGCATGGCTTGCAATTTCAAGAGGAGCAAAGGGTTTATGTTATTACGCGTATTACCCGATGAGTTGTGGGGAAGAAATATCAGGATTTGGTCTAGTCCACCCAGATGGAGCATTAACCGATAGGGCAAAAGCAGCTGGAAAAGTGGGAAAAATCATAGACAAAAACAAACAAATTTTCACCGAAGTTAAACCGTTAAAATCAGATGTTGCCATTATATACAACATATATTCTTATATGATGTTATCTGCCCTTCAGGAAAAGGAAAATGAATTGATCTTCTCATCAATGCTTGGCCTCTACAGATTTCTTATACATAGTGGAATTCAAACTGATTTTGTCACGATGAAAGAAATTGAAGAAGGTGTTCTCAAAAATTACAAAGTTGTTTTTGCGCCTTTTTCCATCGCACTTGATCAGCAAACCGCGGATGCAATTAAAAAATACGTTAAAGAGGGAGGAATATTTGTTTCAGAATTTCGACCTGGATGGAGTGACAAAGAGGGTAACGGAGAGACAAAGATACCTGGTATGGGGCTTGATGAAATATTTGGATGCTACGAAACGTGGTGGAGAAAATCGAAGGAAACAAAGATCAACTTTGAAGACAAAGATTTTGGTGATCTGATAACTTTGAATAACAACTATGAAGAAGCTTTTGAATTAACAAATGGAAAAATCATCGGAAAATTTACAGAAGGCTCTCCTGCTATTGTTATGAACAATTTTGGCAAGGGAAAAGCAATTGTTATAGGAACATTGCTTTCAAGAGAATATGAAAGAACGAAAAACACGAAATTCGAAAGATTTTTCGAAAGAATTATGGAAATATCCAAAATTGAATCATATTTCAAAATAGAGAATCCGCAAGAATCATTTGTTGAAGTTAGAACCATGAAAAGCGGTAATGGATATCTTTCATTCGTTTTCAATCACGACAATTTAAAGAAAATATCGATGAAAGTGACATTCAATGGAATGGCAAGGGATTATTCTGTTTACGATATCGTGAATGAACATGAAGTGCCACATAAATTTAGTGGAAACAGCATTGCCATAGAAGTTGATTTGGCCCCTTCAGAAGTTTATGTGTTGAAAATTGAATAAAAAGTAACTAGTAGAAGGGCATGTAGATATGGTACATATTTTGAAAAAATGTATAACAATGATGCCGTTAACTATGAATAATGAAAGGCAATGAAGCAGAAAGAATGACATTCTTATCAGTTCGACAATTCTTGTATAGGTTTATGGGAAAAGACCCAACTATTTATGTAAACGAAGATATCGGGAAATTTCTTAAATCCTCGTATTGATCTTAGTATCACACTTTTTATATCTAAAACGAACAAGCGACGATGTGCTTTGTATGTCTCGATAGACTTGCTACAAGAAGGACAGACTGGGTAGTTAAGGGAAAAAAGTTTAACTTTTGGGAGATTAGTGTTAACACCGAAAATTTTTGAACCCCAATATTGACTTGTTTGTGCATTTTCATCTGTTTAAGTTAACAGCATCCAACTTTACATAGGAGGTGTTTTTTATGAGGAAAATTTTGTTTTTCTGGATGATCGTGGTGGTAATTGTCAACAGCGTGTTAATTGCGTCCGTGAATTATTCATTTGTTTCCGAGTATGGACCTGGCATAGTTGATTGGGGATCAAATGTTAAGTATGGAGGTACATTTAGAGATATTGATGTTTGGGGACAATTAACGTTTAGTTTGAATCCACTAACGGCTGACGGACAGCATCTGGGAATCACTCCTGAGATGTACGAGGGATTGTTCTATGTTAATCCTCTTAATGGTGCGGTTACATCTTTGCTTGGTTCTTCATACAAATGGGAAAACAAAAACCTCAAACTTGTTGTAACAACAAGAAAAAATGTTAAGTGGTCGGATGGAACTTCCTTTACAGCACAAGATGTTGCATTCACATTCAATCTTTTGAAGACATATCCATCTCTTGATCTTAGTGGACTTTGGTCACCTAATTCAGGACTACAGAGTGTGGAAGCAAGTGATGATAATACTGTAGTTTTTGAATTCGTAAAACCTGACACACCTCTGTTTTTCTATATTGCATCTCAACCAATAGTTCCTGAGCATATCTGGTCTGCAGTAAAAGATCCTGTAACTTTTACAAACCCTAATCCTGTTGGAACCGGTCCTTTTCTTTTTAAAAGTTTTTCAGCCAATACAAACACAATAGTTGCTGTGAAAAATCCAAATTATTGGATGAAAGGAAGGCCTTACATTAATGAAATAGAAGTTAAGTCAGTTTCATCAGCTACGCCATTTATCATGGCAATGCTGAAACATGATGAAGACTTTAACTATGGTTATATTCCAAATGTTCAACAAACCTGGGCAGATAAAGATCCAAGCGTGAATAAATATTGGTGGGCTGTAAGTGGTGAAAACATTTTGTATCTCAATACTTTAAAATATCCATTCGATAATTCAACTTTCAGGAAGGCACTATCTATTGCTATAAATAAGGTAGCACTTGAGGAAAGAGCCTATTTTGGAATAGGAGGAGTTGCAAATCCGGCAGCCATAATTCCGTCTCAAATGAATGAATGGTTTGACCCAACTTTGACAGCATTGGCGTCAGAATTAAACACTTACAATCCCAATAAAGCTCAAGAATTACTCGCCTCAATCGGATTTAAAAAAGATTCAAACGGTCAATTGTTGGCACCCGATGGTAAACCGCTTCCAATTTTTAAGATTCTTGTTGGTGCAGGATGGACAGATTATATAACTCAAGCTCAAATAATATCTGAAGATCTTAAGACACTTGGCATAAGCACAACGATAGATCAAGAGACATGGGGAAGTTATCTTCCGTCACTCATGTCAGGAACATATGATATGGCAATTTGTTGGGGATCAGGAGGAGGACCTACTCCTTATTATCTATATTATCAAGAGTTTAATCCAACATTTTCTGCATCGACAATTGGAAAAACAGCTATTTCTGACTATTCAAGGTATACAAATCCATTAGTAACAGCATCTTTAGATATTTATTCAGAGACAAGTGACACAAGATTACAAAAGCAAGCAATTTATACGATAGAAAGAATAATGCTTGAAGATGTACCTTTTATTCCGCTTACATATAGAACTACTTTTGATAATTACAGTGAAGAAACTTTTACTGGTTTTCCATCTGCCCTTTATCCATACAATGGTGGAGAGAATATCGATGGTCAAGGGGGCGAAATGTTAATTCTCAATGTTCATCTTAAATAATTGCAAGTAACAAACAGCTTCTCGCAACTGTTTTTACGTTATAAATTGAGTTGAGTTTGTAGCCTACATTCCGTAGATAAAATCAAGAAGTAATGAATTTATGAGGAAATTCAAAAATTAACAAAATCGCAAAAAGCGGAATGTAGGTTAGTTTGTCAAAACTGGGTGAATTCGACTTAGGATAGATCACCTCAAAGGAGGAAATCAAGAAATGAAGAAGACAATAGTGAAGATAGGTATAGATAATCTTCCAACATATAAATTAACAAATAAAGAAAATGCTCTTCTTACAAATGCAAGTGGCGTAACAATGTGTTATGAAACGAATATTGATTTTCTTATTCAGCAAGATGTAAGGGTGGTCAAACTCTTCGGCCCCGAGCATGGCATCTGGGGTGCCGCTGCCGATGGTGTAAAGGTTGAGAATGAGGTAGAACCGAGGTATAAAATTCCTATTTATTCTCTCTACGGAAATAATCTAAG
>JAJYYZ010000032.1 GCA_021800445.1 bacterium
CAACGATACGGCGATATTCAAACTTCTTTATCTTGCGGTAATAGAAATAAAGAAAAAATGGGTAATGAAGATGAAAGACTGGAATCAGATTTTACAACAATTGAAGGTACATTTTGGAGAAAGAGTGTCTGAATACTTATGAATACTCAAAAAAATGAAGTTTACACAAAAGATTGACAAACCCCTTGACCCATTCAAAAGTTATATCATCTCAAGACTCAACGAGTATCCTGAGATCACATCTGTGGTACTCTTAAAAGAGATAAATGCTCGTGGATATACAGGCAAGATAACAACGCTTAGAGTCTTTGTCCATTCAATTCGACCACCTGAACCAGTTACAATCTCTTTGAGACAGAATCAGGCCAGCAATATTTTTGGTTTCTAAATGAAAAAGTTTATAACGCTTACGACAACGGCTGCAAACAGCACGTATCTTATCCATTTTACTTTTTTCAAAAGTGTGAATTTTGTACCAAAGTAGGCTCCCGTCATGCTTCCCAGAGAAAGGGTGATGCCTATTGGCCAGTTTACCATGCCTTTTGAAACGAAAATGGCAAGAGAAAAGACGGTGTAGGCCGCTATGACGAGTACTTTTATGGCGTTTGTTTTGACTATGTCGAATCCACCAAGAAAAGTAAGCGCCGCTATGAAGAAAAAACCAACGCCCGCTTGCAAAAAGCCACCATAAAAGCCTATTGCGAAGATCGCGACGTATGACATCCACTTTAACTTTTTAGGTATATTCGATCCGCTCTCCCATACCTTTGGCTCGAAAACTATGAATAAACCCATTATTATAAGGATAACGCCGATTACCTTTTTCAAAACATCCTGATTGATACTCACAACGACAAAAGTACCCGCTATGGCACCTATCGAGGCTATTATCGCAAAGGGCAAAGCAGTTCGGAAAATATGAATTTTTCCCTTCTTAAACTGATAAGTAGAGACTATATTTTGGAGGAGAATGGATACCCTGTTCGTACCGTTAGCAGCCCCCACGCTTAATCCCAGAAAAGTCAACAACGGAAGGGTCAGCACCGACCCACCGCCGCCTATGACATTCATAAAACCGGTTAAAACACCAACTGCATAAGTTAGAATGTAGAGTAATATTTCCAAGGATTACCCCCCTTAAAAAGCGTATGGTTGAACGTCTATTTTTACAGAATTAACAGGTTCGAATCCAAGCAATTCAACTTTTATTCTCGATGAAAGAAAACCTATCGCTTGATCGAGATCATCACATTTCAAAAGGATTTGATACCTGTATTTCGACATCAATTTGAAAATTGGAGATTCGGCGGGACCTAAAATATCAAATGAACCTTCAGATATGACATCTTTTACTTTTTGAGCGTTTTTCATCGCTTCTTGCGGCGATTTGTCTTCAACTGTTATCAGTATGAGTTCTTTAAAAGGAGGATATCCGGCCATCTTCCTTCTATCTATTTCTGCACGGTAAAAAGCATCATAATTCTGATCCAGAATTGCTTTCATGATTGGATTTTCTGGTTCCATAGTCTGGATAACAACCTCTCCCTTTACGCCTCTACCCGCTCTTCCGCTGACCTGAGAGAGCAACTGAAAGGTACGTTCATTTGCCCTGAAGTCAGGCATTCCAAGTGAATGATCTGCGTCTATGACTCCGACAAGGCCTATGTTTGGGAAATCAAGTCCTTTGGTTATCATCTTCGTTCCGACGACTACATCGAATTCCATTTTTGCTATTCCCTCAAGGGTTTTTTCCACCGACGCGATGTCTTTAACCTCTTCCCTGTCCATTCTTTTTATTCTGAGGGCTGGGAAAATTTTGCTGATTTCACGTTCAACACGTTCTGTTCCTATCCCACCCTTTTTAAGGTTTGAAGATCCACAAACAGGGCATATCGTCGGCACTGACTCTGTATGCCCACAATAATGACATTTGATCACGCCGTCTATTTTGTGATAAACCATAGGCACATCACAATCCGGACACTTGAAAATGTAGCCACAATTGGCACATTGAATTCGACTTGCAAATCCTTTTTTCGGGACAAACAAGAAAGTTTGATTTCCGTTTTTTGAGTTTTCTTCGATCTTGTTTATCAAGACATTTGAGAAAATTTGACTTCTTGATGCTTTCATGTCCACTATTTTTATATCTGGAATTTCCCCCACAGATCTTTCTTCTATCTTGTTGATTTCAATTTCTCCGTTAATCGCTTTGTGATACGTTTCGATCCTTGGTGTTGCTGACGATAAGATGAAAATTGCTCCTTCGAGTTCAGATCTCCTTTGTGCCACATCGACTGCGTTGTAATAAGGTCTCATCGCGTACTGCTTGTAAGATTCATCCTGTTCTTCGTCAACAACTATGAGGCCTATGTTTTTCATGGGCACCCAAACGGCACTGCGTGTTCCAAGCAGAAGATCGACATTTCCACTGACGACATCGTCCCATTCGGTTTTTCTTGACGCGCCGAGGGCACTGTGATACATGCCTATTTTTATCTCCGGAAATCTTCTTCTTATCCTCATCGTAAGTTGAGGAGTAAGTATGATCTCGGGAACAAGTATTAGGACACGCTTTCCGGATTTGATAACATGACTTGCTATTTCGAAATATATCTCGGTTTTACCGGAACCTGTTATTCCGTTTATCAAATGGGGTTTCAAAGGTTTTGAAAGTATATTTTCAACGATTTGGTTTTGAACAGCGCTGAGTTTCACATTTTGCTGCTTGCTTATGAAGTTCGTGATTGCCAAAATATCTTTTTTCAGCAAAGATTGGATTGATGACTTTGGGAAATTTTTTAAAGCGTAAGCATATTCCATTGGACCATTCTCAAGCAACAATTCAACGATTTTCGTCTCATTTTTATCGAATTGCAATTTAAAGATATCTGAAACAGAAATTTTAAGGGAAAGATATTTCCCAGCGCTTTCTTTTTTCAACGTTTTTCCTTTGAATTTGAAAGGGGGAAAGCAAAGATCTAAAATTTCACCGATAGGGGTCATGTATTTAAAAGATGATTCTTTGGCGATCGTCATCATCTTTTCATCTATGAAAGATGTTTTGTCGATGATCTCGATAATACCCTTAACTTTGAATGCCGGCTGATTAACCTTTCCAAGCACGTATCCAATATGTTTTTTGTTCCTTATATCCACAACAACGCGTGTCCCTAGCGCTATTTCTCCATCGAAAGCGTAGACCAAAGATTGAATCGGGTATCTCGATATCGCGACGGAAAAATAATTCATGGCAGTGTCATTTTAAAGGTCATGCCGTTAGAAAGAAAATCTCCGCCGTCGTTCGAAATGTAAGCCGTCGGCACTTTGAAATTTTTACTTCCAAACATGGAATTTAAAGAAAGGTACACACTTTTAGGATCGGCGAATGTAACGTCGTTCAAAAGTTCAACTTTGAAATGTAACGTTTTGAGTTTTTTGAAAACAAAAGGTTCGGCAGTTATTTCTTTGGCACACATCACGGCCTCATCAAAATGCGTTTTCCTTCCTCTGTTCCAGTCATAAAATCTGTAAGTCACATCGGAAGTCATTTGAAATTCGTAAAGTTCTATCCCAGGCCCTATGGCATGGACCGTCCCAGGTTTTATGAACATGCCTTCTCCGGCCTTCACGTTTGCAAAGTTAAGCAGTGAATCCCATTGTCGATCTCCATTTTTTAATTTTTCAAGGGCCCCTTTTTTGAGCCCATTGACAAGAGTTCCGCCATTGACAAAATACCACATCTCAGGTTTCCCCCAGGGTTCCCCTATTCTTTTTGCTGCATCGTCATCTGGATGAACCTGAACGGAAAGCCATTCTTTTGTTTTTATATGCTTTACAAGGAAAGGGAAACGATCAAATTTCCATATTTTCAAAATGTTTTCCCATCCAAATTGTTCACCTTTATCATCCAAGATCATCGTTTTTCTTTCAGGATGACCGGAACACAACCACACTTCGCCTATTTCTCCGTCAACGCCGTAAAGTTTTCCGAGACTTTCGTCTCCCCAAATCTCTTCGACAAATTCAGGACGACATCTTAATATCATTCAAACCTCCTCTAATTTTTCTATTCTCGAAAATACCATCAAGGCTATGAAAATCGCCACAGCCGCGTATATCAAAAGAGGTATGATATCTGCCAATATTTGTGAAATCTGATAATTCAATATGTTAACTCTTTGCATTGCGTCTGCCATAAATGTCAAAGGAAAGAATTTTGAAATTATCTGAGCGACATGAGGCATCTGATCGATAGGCATGAAAAGTCCACTTACAAAAATTGTCGGTACCACATAACCTATTATTATCGCGCTCGATATCTTTTGGTTCGGAGAAAGCGTGGATATTATGATCCCGAAACTTGCAAAGGCAAAACTTCCAAGTGCAAGTATCAAAAGTGTTCTCAAAGGTGCACTAAAACCGCTTCCAAAGTAAATTTGTGCCGTCAGGAGCGCAATGGCACCTTTTATAACGCCATCCATCGTGTAAGCAAGCGTTTTCCCAGTTAAATAAAGAGACCTGTTCACGTTACTTACGATGATCCCATTCAAAATTCCGTGTTCTCTTTCGTAAGATACAGAAGTTGAAAGAGTTATCGCTATACTTGCCATTGCGATAAGAGCGGCAATGCCGGGTATCATGAAATCTATGTAGTTCAAATTTGCACCCGACGGCCCTTCAAAAGAAAGTTGCGGAGGACCTATCGGTATTTTAGTGTTGGGCTTCTTGTAAAGTTCAAGTATGTTGTAGATCATGACACCGTTACTTACTTCGGAAAGAATCGATCGCAATGCTTGATATATGATGACAGATGTTTGAATATTCGCGGTTGACGGCATGAAGTTCAAAGAAAAATTGTTTGAATTTGCGACATTTTTTGAAAATCCAGCCGGTATGACGATGGCTCCGTCAAAGGTTCCATCGTTAAGGCCTTTTGTGAGTTCCGCGTAACTACTGACAGATTTGAAACTGTCTCCTTTAAGCATGCCGTAAACAAGAGAAAGAATGACCTTTGAATATTCTCCGGTATCTTCGTTGTAAACGGCTACCCTGTAATTTTGGGGATTTATCATACTTGGAAAGATATAGCCGAGAATAAGCATGAGCGCTATTGGAACGACTATCGTTAAAAATATCATGCTTTTAGATCTGTAAATCATTTTCAGTTCATTCAAAAAAGATCTAAGCATATCCATATCAAATACCTTCTTTATAAGCCGATATCAAAATGTAATCGTCAAGATCAAATGTGGCTTTTCCATTTTTGTCTACATAAAAAGTATATGGTACTTTTTTTACATGGTCGAAAGCGTGAATGTAAGTGTTCGAAAAGATGCCATCAAAATCGACCGTTATTTTTACCGCCTGTTCACCAAAGTTTCCTATGTAAAGCACCAAAGTTCCATCTGCCCTTCTTAAAATAGAAACGGATGAAGCATAGTGATCTGTCTTTAGCACGTTTATCGTCCCGTAAGATAAAGACGGCGTTGTTTTTTTGAGTTTTATCGTTTCTTTCATGAAATCCTGAAAATAGGTGTCACCTTTTGAAAAATCGAAATGAAATTCGTTGAAAATATCCGGTCTTTCCTTGATTGCGAACTCCTGGCCGTTGTAAAGCAAAGTTGCACCTTTTTGAACCATTAAAAGAGTCGTCCATGCGCGCAATTTATCCTGCGGGACATATTTTGCGATACGTTCCTGATCGTGGTTTTCTAAAAATCTTAATTTTATATGATCATCGAAAATCTGCTTTTGATATTCGAAATTCGCGGCATAATTTGAAAGAGAATTATTTCCGTTGAAATAGGCCTTTAGAATGTCGTAACTATCGTAATCGTAAGTCATGTCAAATGCCTGATAAAGGTAAGGATCCTTTGACTCAGATAACCATATTAAATTCTTTAAACCAGAAAGTTCTGATCTTGCCCTGTTCCAAAATGCCACCGGTACAAGGCCGGCCACATCACATCTGAATCCATCGATATCGTATGTTTTTACCCAGAATTTCAAAGTATCTATAAGATACGCCGAAAGTTCGGCATTTGAAAAATCGAAATCTATCACGTCAGACCAATCTGCAACCTTTCTTGTCGGATTGCCATTTCCATCTCTCATGAACCATTCAGGATGAATAGATGCCAAAACAGAATCGCTTGCCATATGGTTGAAAACCACATCCATCATGGCCTTCATTCCAAGATCGTGAATTGATCTTACAAGATGTTTGAAATCTCCATCACCGCCAAGAGATGGATCTAACGTTCTGTAATCCCTTATCGCGTAAGGTGAACCAAGCGTACCTTTTCTATTCTTAACACCCGTCGGATGGACGGGCATAAACCATACTATATCAACGCCTAAATCTTTTATTCTTTCGAGATCTTTCTCGACGTTTGAAAAACCTCCGTAAGCCCTTGCAAAAACTTCGTATATAATGACTTTCTCGAGATCCCTGGATGTATTCAATGCCAACAGTTTAACCTCCATTTGATGTTATAATCTGATACAGAATATATTTTACCACAGGAGGCATTATCAATTGAGATTAGAAGATTTCGATTATTATCTTCCAAAATCGGCAATAGCCCAAAATCCTGTAACACCCAGAGATCACGCAAAGCTCATGGTCATACATAGAGATACCCGTAAGATAGAACACAGGATCTTTTACAACATAACCGATTATTTAAATCCCGGCGATCTTTTAATCGTCAATGAGACTAAAGTTATACATGCAAGGTTAATAGGTCATAAAACAACCGGCGCAAAAGTTGAGGTTTTTTTGCTGAAAAAAATAGAAGACAAAATCTGGCAAACACTTGTAAAGCCCGGCGGAAAGATAAAAATTGGTACTGAGATCATTTTCAACGGAGCAAAAGGAAAATGTGTAGAGCATTTGGATGATGGAACAAGATATTTTGAATTCGATGTCGAAGATGATGAACTTGAAAAAATCGGTGAAATTCCATTTCCCCCTTACATAACGAAAACAACGGCAGATCCATCCGAATACCAGACGGTTTACGCAAAAGATCCGGCATCTGTTGCTGCCCCAACGGCAGGCCTTCACTTCACAGAAGAATTGCTTGAAAAAATATCTGCCATGGGTGTTAAAATATTAAAAACAACACTTGATGTCGGCCTTGACACTTTCAGGCCGATAGAAACAGATGAAGTTGAGGTACACAAGATGCACACGGAATTTTACAGAATTCCGCCGGAAGTGGCCAACGAAATAGTTAACAAAAAAGGCAGGGTTTTCGCGGTTGGCACAACCGTCGTCAGAACACTTGAATCGTGGGCTAAAACCGGGAACCTTTACGGCAACACGTCTCTTTACATATATCCGCCTTACGAATTCAAAGTTGTTGGCAGCATGATAACTAATTTTCACATTCCAAAATCGTCCTTGATCGTGCTTGTTTCGGCATTTGCAGGAAGGGATCTCGTGATGGAAGCGTACAAATCGGCACTTGAAAACGAATACAGGTTTTTCTCCTTTGGAGACGCCTGTCTCTTTATTTGACATGGAAAAGCCAAGAGAGCGGGCGATAGAAAGGGGAATAGAATCGCTCAGTGACGCTGAACTTGTAGCGATTCTTTTGAGAACCGGCACAAAAGGTAAATACGTCGTTGATGTTGCCGAAGAAATTATGAACAAATTCGAAGGTTCTTTTGTTAAGATGAAAAATGCACCAATCGAAGGACTGCGCGATGCTTCTTGCGGAATAGGCAATACAAAAGCGCTGACGGTTAAAGCCGCACTCGAAATAGGACAAAGAATGTGGAAAGAATCTTTGAAAGAAAAGAAATTTTTAAAATCTGCGGATGATGTTTATGATTTTTGCAAAGACATGACCTTGATGCCTGTCGAATATGTCAGAGTCATAGTTGTAAATTCGCAACTTGGCGCCATAGCGGTAAAAGACGTGACCGTTGGAACTGCAAATTCTTCCTTAATTCATCCAAGAGAAATTTTTGGCATAGCCGTTAGATATCCGTCTTCCGGAGTTATCGTCGTGCACAATCATCCTTCGGGAAATCCAAAGCCAAGCAAAGAAGATGAAGACGCAACTTACAGGATAAAGGAAGCAGGCGAAATTCTTGGAATAAAATTACTCGATCATGTCGTCGTTGCCACTGAGGGTTTTTACAGTTTTTCGAAATCAGGCAAATTGTAATCTGGTGAGGAGGTTTTTATGAAAGAAATTAATTTTATGGATACAACGCTTCGGGATGCCCACCAATCTCTGCTTGCAACAAGAATGAAGACATCTGAAATGCTTCCTGTTTTGGAAGAGATGGACGAGATAGGTTATTCTGCATTTGAAATGTGGGGTGGAGCGACTTTCGATTCGTGTTTGAGATACCTTAACGAAGATCCGTGGGAAAGATTGAAAATCATAAGGAAGCATGTTAAAAACACGAAATTACAAATGCTTTTGAGAGGCCAAAACATTCTTGGATATTCGAATTATTCGGACGATGTGCTTGAACTCTTTATAAGAAAGATGATAGAAGATGGCATAGATGTGGTTAGAATTTTTGATGCCTTAAACGATCCGAGAAATCTTGAAAAGCCAATAGAATTCGCCAAAAAATACGGTGCACATGTGCAAGGCGCCATAAGTTACACGGTAAGCCCCGTTCATACGATAGAAAAATACGTCGAGTTTGCAAAAAAGATCGTGGAAATGGGCATAGATTCGATATGCATAAAGGATATGGCGGGCCTTTTGACAGCCCCCATGGCACATGCACTTGTAAAAGAATTGAAGAAAAACTTTTCCCTTCCCATTGAAGTTCACTCTCATTTCACAAGTGGCCTCGCAGATACCGCTTACTGGGCGGCAATAGAAGCGGGGGCTGATGTGATAGATACGGCCACAAGCGCTCTTGCATACGGCACAAGCCAGCCCGCAGTAGAACCTTTCGTAATGGCTTTGAAAGACAGCAAAGAGTTTTCTGTGAATCTTGATATGAACAAAATAAATCATGTCAACGAACATTTCATAAAAGTCAGATCAGCCCATAAAACAGATGATGTTTCCATGACAACGATAGATTCAAGAATCTTTTCGGCGCAGGTACCGGGTGGAATGCTTTCAAACCTTGTAAGTCAACTTAAGGCTCAAAACTCTTTAGACAAATACGATGAGGTTATGAAAGAGATTCCACAGGTAAGAGAAGATCTCGGCTTTCCTCCACTCGTAACACCCACAAGTCAAATTGTCGGAGTTCAGGCAGTTCTGAATGTTTTGAACGGTGAAAGATACAAAATGGTTACCAAAGAAACCAAAAACTACGTTAAAGGCATGTATGGAAAATCTCCGGCGCCGATAAGCGATGAAATTGTAAAGAAAATACTGGGAAATGAAAAACCTATAAATGTAAGACCTGCGGATTTACTTGATCCGGCACTTGAAAAAGCAAAAAAAGAAATAGGAGATCTTGCTCAAAACGACGAAGATTTGCTCAGTTACGTTTTGTTTCCGCAGATTGCGAAACCTTTCTTGGAGAAAAAATATATCGCAAAAGTGAAAGTTGATTTTAAAATGGTAGACGAATATGCATCTGAATTTCTAAATCCGATATATCCGGTGTGAAATGCTAAAATTTGAGATCGGCGGAACTAAAATAGAAGTTGAAAAATGCGATATAACAAAAGAAAAAGTTGAAACCATAGTTAACGCTGCCAATTCGCATCTTTCCCATGGCGGGGGGGTTGCGCTTGCAATATCGAGATCAGGCGGACCGGATATAGACAAAGAATCACGGGATTACATCTCAAAATACGGTCCTGTTGAAACAGGAAAAGTGGCAGTAACTTCCGGTGGAAAACTTACAGCGCATTTCGTCATTCACGCCGTCGGCCCAATATGGGGAGAAGGAGATGAAGATCGCAAACTATCCGCTGCCTTTGAAAATGCACTTTTAAAAGCAGATGAGATGAAAATCAAAAGTATCGCTTTTCCTGCCATAAGTTCGGGTATATACGGTTTTCCAAAAGACAGATGTGCAAAGATTTTTTATGAAACTTTGAACGCATACTTCTCAAGGCACCATTCTCAGATAAATTTAGTAAGAATGTGTCTTTACTCAGATGAAGATTTGAAAATTTTTGAATCTGTTTTTAACTCAAATCAATGGGTATAGGAAGGCTGCTTCGCTTTTCACAAAGCAGCCTATAAGTTCTAAGCAGGTTTAACGTTAGATGCTTGTTTTCCCTTTGGACCTTCTGTAACATCAAAAGTAACCTTTTGATTTTCCTTTAACTCCTTGTATCCCCCCGCTTGAATGGCTGAATAATGAACGAAAATATCAGTGCCATCTTCTGCCGTTATGAACCCAAACCCCTTTTTTGAATCAAACCACTTGACAGTACCTTTCATTCGTGTTGCCTCCTTAAAAATTCTGTGATTTTCTCAAAACCTAAAGTTATTATATCCCTATTTTTACAAAATTCCAAATTAACGAAGTGATCAAGTGAACTACTCCGTCGTCTATACGACGGGGTCTTCATTGTTCTTTAATGTTTTTTTGAGCAAGAAGCCCCCACCACTTATGGAAGTGGGAGAATTCTTGCTCAAAAAAGGTTAAAACAATTTTCAATATATCATATTTATGAAATTAAGTTTAAATCGGCGATTATCTTTGAAACATTAAGATTTTAGAAGGTATATGTCATTATTTGCCAAATAAAGCCTAAAATCACTTAATATGACATTTGTTCAAGAATGTAAACATATATATAATATTTACATACTTGTATATATACCATTATAAGTTTATCAAAACAATCCGGAGGTGTAATTTGCCTAAATTTGAAGAAATAGAGGAACTTGAAACCGAAAGATCGAATCCCAAGACTTCAGAAATAGATAAGATGGATTCATTGAAAATCGCAAAAATAATGAACGCAGAAGATAAAACAATAGCCTTGGCTGTGGAAAAAACTTTAGAAAGTATATCTAAATTGGCAGAAAAGATATCATCGGCTATAAAAAATGGCGGCAAATGTGTATATGTCGGAGCTGGTACTTCCGGCCGTGTTGCGATGATAGATGCGGTCGAGACGGTACCAACATTCAATTTACCGGTTGGAACGTTTACAACCATTTTGGCAGGCGGGCCGGAGGCGATGATAAGATCACTCGAAAATGTCGAGGATGATCGGGGAGGTGGTGCACAAGAGATCTTGAACAACAAAGTTTCTTCAAAAGATGTAGTGATAGGAATTTCGGCAAGCGGAAGGACACCTTTTGTTATGGGTGCTATTGAAAAGGCAAAACAACTTGGGGCATTAACGGGGTCTATATCCAACGTTCACAACGCTAAATTATCTTCGATGGTTGATATACCAATAGAAGTCGTAACTGGTCCTGAAGTTGTAACGGGATCAACGAGGTTAAAGGCGGGGACGGCGCAGAAAATGGTTTTAAACATGCTGAGTACGATCTCAATGATAAAATTCGGAAAAGTTTACAAAAATCTAATGGTCGATGTCACTCCGATAAACGAAAAACTCGTCATAAGGGCTATAAACATAATCGTCAGTGCAACCGGCGTTTCCAAGTCAAAAGCCGAAGAATTGTTGAAAGTATCCGAAATGAGACCAAAAGTAGCCATAATAATGGCTTTAACCAATTCTTCCGTAAAAGAGGCGGAGGAGTTGTTAGGAAAAAGTGGTGGAAGTGTGAGAATGGCGATAAGCAAAGTTTAGTTGTATCCCTAATGGGCATTTAGATTGGAGGGTTGAAAATGAGTAAAAAGTTTTTGGTAATTCTGATGATCCTATCAGTTCTTTCTTTTATCGTATTTGCAGCCTTACCATCAGATCCTTTTACCGAAGCATCTAATCTTTTTCAAGGGCCGGGAAAATACGGTGGAACTTTGTACTTAGCACTCGGCTCCGAACCGCAATCTTGGAACTATTACGGGACGTTATCAGCGGCGGCCTATACTGTTGATGGCCAACTTTTTAGTCCTCTCGTTCAGGCCAATCCTATAACAAATGAAGTTGAACCCGCATTGGCATCAAGTTGGGATATATCATCTGGTGGAACAGAGGTCGTATTTCATCTTCGCCATGTTTTATGGTCAGATGGAGTGCCGTTTACAGCCGATGATGTGCTTTTTACGTTTAACGATGTTGTTATGAACAAACACGCATTGGGAAATGAATGGGACAGATTTACAGTGGATGGAACTCCGATTAAGTGGGTAAAAATTAACGATTACACAGTTGCCGCATTGCTTCCAAAACCATACGGTGCTTTTTTCACAGTTCTTGAACCGGCTTTTATTTTACCAAAACATATACTTGCAAATTATTTGCCGCAATACAATCCAAAAGTTACAGATCCATCATATTACAATCAGGCATGGACTGTAAATACGCCATCGAATCAGATTGTTGGGACAGGACCTTATGTGCTTTACAAGTATGTTCCAGGCCAGGAAGTTATTTTAAAAAGGAATCCAAATTTCTGGGAAGTAGATCCGTATGGAAATCAACTTCCGTACTTTAATGAATTAGACTTTTTAATAGTCAAAGATCCGCAAACACAACTTGCTATGTTCCAATCAGGACAAATAAGTTGGCTTGGAATAAGCGCTTCTCAATTTCCATATCTCAAACAAAAGCAAGTTAACGGTGCTCCATTTAGTGTTTACAATACACTTTCAAGCGGTCAAGCAACACCACACCCATTTATAACTTTCAATTTCGATGATAAAAATCCAAATCTGAGATCACTTTTCAGAAATTTACAATTCAGAGAGGCTATGGAATACGCATTAGATAGAAATGAGATAATAAATGAAGTTTACAATGGGCTTGCAAATTTTACCGGAGATATACCGGCAGTTCTTCCGGGAAATGTCTTTTACGATCCAGAGGCATCATCACTTGCGAGAAATTTCAATATTGAAGCGGCAAATGGCATACTTGATTCTCTTGGATTAAAAATGGGACCAAATGGAATAAGACAATTCCCAGATGGTCAACCTGTTGAATTCAACCTTCTAACATGGAATAACAGTCCTACAATGTCAGGAATAGCAGTTATATATCAAAAAGATCTTGCAAAAGTTGGAATAAAATTAAACCTCCAAATTTTGGATATAAGTGTAACATATCAATTAGCAATGGCGGGAAATTTTGACGCAGCTTTGTTAAGTTGGGGAGATCAGCCAGATCCCGCATTAAGAACACCTATTTGGAGCCCTGGATATCCACTTTATATAAATCATCTCTCAACTATGAATTCAAAAACTCAGCAACCTTTATTTGATCACATGATGTGGTGGGAAAGGATTGTTTACAATGACTTTGTTCAGGGTCAGGCTCAAATGACACTTGCAGAAAGAGTGAAATATTACGATCAATGGGAAGAAATTTATGCAACTGAGATTCCATATATCTTTGTCGCTGTTCCAAACACTTTGATATCCGTTCAAAATAATATAGGTAATTTCTTTGTAGCTCAAAATGGACAGCTTGCTTTTACAACTTACACAACATTTCTAAAGTAAATTTGAAAAGGGCGAGTATCTAAACTCGCCCTTTTGTTTTTAGAGAAGAGGTGAGATAAATGCTTTCATATATAATTCGTAGAATACTTATAATGATTCCAATGATGTTCATAATCTCTGTAATATGCTTCACGATTATAAAATTACAGCCAGGAAGTTATATAAGTCAATATCTTGAAAATGCCAGAGTGTCTCCTCAAACTGTTATTATGCTCAAACAAACACTTGGACTTGATAAACCGGCTATAGATCAGTATTTTTACTGGCTTGGCAATATAATTTTTCATGGTAATTTCGGATATTCTTTTGCTTATCAAATGCCAGTGGCAGATCTTATATGGCAATACATGGGATGGACGGTAGTAGTTTCTTTACTTTCTATGGCATTTACATGGCTTATTGCAATTCCACTTGGAATTTATTCTGCACGCCATAGATATGGTGTGGGAGATTACACGGCTACTTTTTTGGGATATATCGGTATGTCAATACCGGATTTTTTTCTTGCGTTGCTTTTAATGTATTTGGCTTTATCTCTTGGAAGCAGATCTGTCGGAGGTCTTTTTTCTGTCCAATATATCGGAGTTCCCTGGTCTATGGCAAAATTTATAGATCTTTCTAAGCACTTGTGGATACCAATGATAGCAATAGGCGCAGGAGGCATTGGAGGACTTATGAGAATTATGCGTGGTAACATGATGGATGTTTTGAATTCTCCCATGATTCTTTCGTTGAGAGCTCGAGGAATAGGTGAGAAGAATGTCACATGGAAGCATGCCGTCAAAAACGCAATAAATCCTTTGGTAACAATCGCTGGTATGTCATTACCCGGAGTTTTTAGTTCAACGATAATTGCTTCTATAGTTTTAAATATACCGACAATGGGCCCATTTTTTTACAGTGCTCTTCTTAATCACGATCAATATCTCGTTATGACATATCTTTTATTGCTTGCCTTACTTCTTCAAATTGGAAATCTGCTTGCAGATATAGCACTTGCTTTCGTTGATCCTCGCATAAGGTATACTTGAGGTGAAGTTCATGAAGGAAAAACATAAAAAGATTAAAGAAGAAACTGATTTTCAAAGAATGCTGAAAGTACTTCTGAAGAATCCTTTTGGCGTCGCAGGAATGATAATACTCATAATCATGTATATAATGACACTTTTTGCCCAATTTATATCTCCTTATAATTTCACAGATTTACATTCAAAATACACTTATCTTCCTCCCACTCCTGTACATTGGATTGATTCAAAAGGTCATTTTCACATAATTCCTTTTATTTATGGAATAAAAGAGGAAAGGAATCCAATAACTTATGCCATGGAGTATGTTGTTGACAAGCAAGACATATATCCGATACACTTGTTTGTGCACGGTGAAAATTACAATTTTTTGGGATTATTTAAAACAAATGTACATTTATTTGGTATAAATCCTAATGCCCATGGAATGCTTGCGCTCTTTGGAACTGATAAGTACGGGCGTGATCTTTTTTCTCGAACAATCGTTGGCGGGCAAGTATCAATGACAATTGGGCTCCTCGGTATAGCGATAAGTTTTGCAATAGGAATAATAATAGGATCTTTATCGGGTTTCATAGGTGGAACTTTCGATCTTATAGTGCAAAGACTTATAGAAGTTTTAATGTCTTTTCCGACGTTACCTTTGTGGCTTGCCTTAAGCATGATAATCCCTCCAAGTTGGCCATCGACATGGGTTTATTTTGGAATAGTAACTGTACTTTCTGTTTTAGGATGGACAGGTCTTGCAAGAGTTATAAGAGGAATGACTCTTAGCATAAAAGAAAAAGACTTTATTTCAGCGGCAAAACTTGCCGGCCAAACTAAATTGAAAATAATAATACATCATATTTTACCTAATATCATGTCTTATATCATAGTTGTTGCAACCTTATCTATTCCTGGCATGATTCTTGCTGAAAGTGCCATGAGCTTTTTAGGACTTGGAATAAAAGAACCTATGACAAGTTGGGGACTATTGTTAAGTGATGCTGAGAGCCTTGAATCAATAGAACTTCATCCGTGGTTTTTGATCCCTGGAATATTCATAGTAGTTGCCGTACTTTCATTCGTCTTTGTTGGTGACGCGCTAAGAGATGCTTTTGATCCTTATCAATATGAGAGAAAGTAAGGTGCTTACGTATGATATTACTTGATATTAAGAATCTTAAAATTACTTTTAAGACAAGTAGTGAAAGTTTATTGGCGATAGACAGTATTTCCTTTCATGTTGATAAAGGAGAAACAGTTGGTGTGGTTGGTGAAACCGGATCCGGTAAAACAATAACTTCTTTATCTGTGATGAGATTACTTCCATCTAATGCGAAAATATCCGGAGAAATTTTTTTTAACGGAAGTGATCTGTTGAAAATTTCTGAAAAAGAAATGGACGAGATAAGAGGTAAAAAGATATCTATGATATTTCAGGAACCGATGACAGCTTTTGATCCACTTTATACTGTTGGAACTCAATTTTCTGAAGTCTTATTTAAGCACGAAAATGTAAGTAAATTGGAAGCGAAGAAAAGATCTGTCGAAATGCTTAAACTTGTTGGAATACCCGAATCAGAAAAACGTTTTTATCAATATCCACATGAATATAGTGGTGGAATGATACAAAGAGCGATGATAGCGCTTGCTTTACTGACAAATCCGGAACTTATCATAGCAGACGAACCCACAACAGGCCTTGATGTTACAATTCAAATGCAAGTTTTAAATCTTATCAAAAGAATTCAAAAAACATCCAATTTATCTATATTATTCATAACTCATGATCTCGGAGTGATATCTAAAATGGCAAACAGAATTATCGTCTTATATCTCGGGAAAATATTCGAAGTTGGGACTGTCAAAGATGTTATTTTCTCATCAATTCATCCATATACAAAAGGTTTAATTTCTTCGGTGCCAACACTTAAGACTGTTAAATATGAAAAACTTTATTCTATTCCCGGAAATGTTCCGTCATTGAAAGAGATAGGAGAAGGATGTAGATTTTACTCACGTTGCCCGATTAGAATGAATATTTGTAAAGAAAAAGATCCACAACTTCTTGAATATACCAAGGGGCATTTTGCAGCCTGCTGGGCTGCTAATGCTGATAGAAATTTGGTGCATTCTTATGAATGAAAACCTCATAAATGTTGACAATTTGAAAGTATATTTCCCAATTAGACGTGGAATTTTCCTTCAGACAGTCGGCTATATAAAAGCAGTTGATGGTGTTAACCTGAAAATAAAGCAAAATCAGGATTTCGCCGTGGTCGGAGAAAGTGGAAGCGGAAAAACCACTTTGGGTAAATCAATAGTTGGACTTATAAAGCCTACAAGAGGACAAATACTTTATAGTTTTGGTGAAAAATCATTTGATATGTCTAAAGAATTACCAATAGATGTCAGACAAAGTGTTCAGATGATCTTTCAAGATCCTTTTTCTTCACTTAATCCAAGATTGAAAATTATAGACACTTTAAAAGAACCTCTTGAAATAAGAGGATTTTTAAGATCAAGAAAAGAAATAGCCAATTATCTGGGAGAACTTCTTGAAAAGGTAGGACTTAAACGCGAATATTTATACAGATATCCACATGAATTCAGTGGTGGTCAAAGACAAAGAATTTCGATCGTCAGAGCAATTTCCATGAAACCCAAGATAGTAGTTCTCGATGAACCAAGTTCTTCCTTAGATGTTTCGGTTCAATCTCAAGTTTTAAACTTACTTCAAGATATAAAAAAGGAATACAATTTGACTTACATTTTTATAACTCATAACATTTCCGTTGCAAAGTATATGGGACAAAAAATAATCGTCATGTATTTAGGAAAGATCATCGAGATAAACGATCCAGATAAATTAATAGATAAACCGTTTCACCCTTATACACAATTGTTGCTGTCCACAGTAGTTGAAATTAAATCAGAACATGTTGAAAAAGAAATAAAAATAGGCGAACCTCCAAGTCCTGTCAACATTCCATCAGGGTGTAGATTCAGAACCAGGTGTCCTTTTGCAATGGAAATATGCGCAAAAACAGAACCGCCGCTTAGCGATCATGAAGGATCTCTTGTAGCATGTCATTTGTATTCTAATAAGAAAAAAGAAATTTCAGTCAATAATTCTTGAAAATATAGTATACTGAAATAGGCGTATATACAGAATTAAAAACAGAGTTCCAATTTCTGAAGTAGAAAGGAGTGTTTTAAATGAAAAGAATTTTGTTATTCGTTATTATTGCATCTATGCTAAGTCTCTCTATCTTCGCGGCAGGATATTCGTATCTGCAAGAATACGGTCCTGCGATAGTCAATTGGGGATCGAATGTCAAGTATGGAGGTACCCTCGTTTTGGCGGAAGGACAGGGTACTGAAATGCCTTACAACCTCAATCCTTTATCTCCATTTCCGTTGCAGATAACCCCTTTGATATACGAACCTTTGTTTTATGTAAACACGGCAAATGGCGATGTAACCGGACTGCTTGGTGCCAAATATGAATGGACAAACAACAACCTTGATCTGGTTGTAACGACAAGAAGCGGCGTTAAATGGTCCGATGGGAAATCTTTCAGTGCATCGGACGTGGCCTTCACTTTTAACCTTCTAAAAAAATATCCATCTTTAGACAGCAGCGGAATATGGTCTAAAGTTTCCGGTCTTACAAGTGTACAGGCAAGCGGAACAAATACGGTTATTTTCAAGTTTTCAAGGCCTAACGTACCCCAATTTTTCTACATAGCAATGCAACCAATAGTGCCAGAACATATATGGGAAAATATTAAGGATCCCGCAACCTACACCAATCCCAACCCCGTGGGAACAGGCCCATTTCTTTTCAAAAGTTATACGCCGTCTAACGGAGATGAAGTCGTGGTTAAAAATCCCAATTACTGGATGAAGGGCAGACCTTACATAGATGAATTGGTTATCAAAAGTATGCTTACAAACCAATCTGCCTTCCTTGAACTACTCAAAGGGAATGCCCAGTGGGGAGAATTTTATGCACCCGACCCACAAACAACGTGGATTGCAAAGGATCCGCAGCACAACCAAATATGGTGGCCAGCCGAAGGCGCAAATGCACTGTTTTTCAACACACAAGTATATCCTTTTAACAATGCAACTTTTAGAAAGGCCATTTCTCTTGCCATTAACAAAAAAGATCTTGAAGACAAGGCATATTTTGGAGCAGGTGGTTACAACGTGAACCCAACGGGAATAATTCCATCTCAACAATCTGAATGGTTAGATCCAACTTTAACGGCACTTGCTTCAAGTCTAAACACTTACAATCCTCAAGAAGCTCAGAAAATGCTTGAATCTATCGGCTTTGTAAAAAATTCTGCCGGCCAACTTGTCGGACCTGACGGAAAAACACTTCCATCGTTGAAATTAAGTGTTGTTTCAGGGTGGACTGATTTTATAACAATGGCAAATGTCATGTCACTTGAATTGCAGAAAATAGGACTTAATGTCGTTGTGGATCAGGAAACTTACAACAGTTTTATTTCAAGTCTTATGAGTGGAACATATCAAATGGCCATGTGGGGACTTAACGGACCGGCTCCGTATTACATATATTACGATGAATTCAATCCGACACTGTCCGCTACAAAGATTGGAGAAACGGCTCGGGCTGGTTACACAAGATACACAAATCCTTTGATAACAGCGGCGTTGTCCACTTATGCACAGACAACAAATTCAAGACTTCAAAAACAGGCCATGTACACGATTGAAAGAATAATACTCGAAGAAATGCCCTTCGTGACGCTCACGAATTCAACAGGCTTCCAGTTCTTTAACACAAAAGAATTCACAGGCTTCCCTGCTAACGATAATTTCTATTCGGCAAGTGGTTCATTAGAACCAGGTTCTTACGATGGATATATAGAAGCGCTGAACATACATTTAAAATAATGTATCTGGGGTGTCCGAAAGGACACTCCTTACCTTTAATTTGAGGAGGTTAAAATGAAAGATGACAATTCTAAAAAATTAGAGGAACACTGGACTCATACGGACACGCTTGCTTTTTTGTCATTTGCACTTGGAATGCTTTTGGAAAATTACATTTTCAGTCTTGCGGCAATAGCGACAGGCTGGGTCGAAATGCCGAAATTTTTGCAGTCTTTATTGCTGTCATGGGCACCACTGTGGTTGATAATCGGTATAGCCTTCGCAGGTCCTCTTTCTGATCATTTGGGACGAAAGAATACGTTTTATTTAACGATGTTTCTTTACGCAATAGGTGCAATTGGATTGATCTTCAGTTATTCTTATGCTTTGATTCTCATCTTTCTTGCCATAATGCTCTTTGCAGCAGGTGGAGAGATGAATACCATAATGGTAGCCTCTCACGAAATGATGCCTAACAAGCACAGAAGTAAGGCTATGTTTATGGAATTGAACTTCATAAATGTCGGAGGACTTTTACTTGCAATCGTATCACTTTCCAGCGCTTACAGTTCCGTTGCTTTTCAGCGCGGAATGATCGCGGCGGCTTTTTTGGTAGTGCTTGGAATTCTTTTCTTCACAAGAACAAAGTTGCCGGAATCCATTCGATGGCTTGAAAGCAAAGGAAAAGGTGAAAAAGCCAAAGAAGAAATAAAAAAGCACTATAGTGAAGATGAATACAAAGCAAGGCAGCAGATTATAAAGTCATCGATAACGGATAATCATGCAAATTCTGTATCGATGTTCGTAAAACTTTTTGCGACGATCGCAACCGCATTTGCCGGTGCCGCCGGCTTTGGATTACTCACTTACGTGTTGGGACCAAGTTATTTCAAGGCATCGACGGCATGGATCATTTTGGTCACAATGGCAGCGGAATTTGGGATTGGTTTTGTGGGATTAGGTGCCGACAAGTGGAGCCGAAAAAATCTTTTGATGATAGGATATGTCGGCACATTTGTTATGACGTTGATTGCATATTTAACAGTTGGAGTATGGTCGAAAGAACTTTTGTTTTTCTTTGTTTTGCTTATAATTCTCAACGCATTTAACGGCATAGGATATCTTACAGAGGATACTTTAAAGGGTGAAGTATGGCCAACGAAAGTTAGAGGAACGTATACGGCCATAGTGCGTTTTGTGAGTATAGGCCTTTACATTGTTACTATCTACCTTACGCAAAATTTAAACCTTTCCCAGTACATGCTGTTTAATTTGTTTGTATGGGCAATAGGACTTGCCGGAGCGGTGGTTTGGTTTATATGGGGAAATGAAACGGGAAAGAAAACGATTTTAGAGGTTGCTTCCGGTGAAAGCAAATAAAGGGCTGAATATAAAAAGACTGGAACCGTCAAGGCTTTCAGAAGTCGTTGAACTTGCCGACAGGATATTTAAACCCAAAGACGGATCGATGGGGGCGAATTTCCCAATTCTCTTTTCAAAGAAAAATGCCCGTAATATTTTGGTTATTGAGGAAGATAACAAGATCGTTTCAATGGTTGGGGTGTACTACGCTTATGCCCAAATCTTCACCTCAAGAATAAAGGTCGTTTTCATGGGTGCCGTCTGTACCGATGAAAATTACAGAGGCAAAGGATATGCAACGAGATTGACTTACGAGGCAGCTCAGATCGCATTAAAAAATGACGCGGCGCTTATGATGATCCATGGTGATAATGATATTTACAGAAATTTCGGGGCCGTCGACGCGGGTACATATTTTACCATCGAGATCAAACCAACGCAAAATTCGTATTCACATAAACTCAAGATCGCAACGGAGTCGGATCTCAAAAAAATGGCTATATGGCATTCAAAGGAACCGGTTAGATTCATTAGATCATTTGCAAATTTCAAAATTTTTCATAAGGTCGGACATGCATGGGACGGACATGCAAAAACATTCATCGGTGATAAAGTTTACATAACAGTCGTTGAGAAAGAGAAGACGTACCATTGCATCGAATTCGCAGGAGATCCGAATGAAGTTGCGGCGTTAATTCAAAACTTTGTGAATGAATATGGGAAATTGACCGTTCATTTGAACCTTGGAAATAAAGATTGCATTTCGAGATTGTTGCTGGAAATACCACAACAAAGGCAATTTTACGGAACCATGAGAGTACTGGATAAATTCAAACTTTTAGATCAACTTAAAGATTATCTCGACGAGTCGATAAGCGGTACAGACAAGGGCATGTTAAACGTAAAATTATCGAATTTCGATGATTCCGATTTCACAAAAATCGTCTTTGGATCGGCAGAAGGATTACCACAATTTACCCATGAGATCTTTCCCGTTCCTTTGCCAGATTATCACGGAATGGACTACATTTAGTCAGAGTAATCAGGAGAAGATGATGTGAGAATAAAAATAGGCATAGACAATCTTGAAAGTCAAAAATTAAAAGATGCTCGTGTCGCTCTTCTTACCAATTCCACCGGAATTTCGGGTAATCTGAGAATGAATCTCGATATGATGATCGAAAATGGGATAAAGGTGGTCAAACTCTTCGGCCCCGAGCATGGCATCTGGGGTGCCGCTGCCGATGGTGTAAAGGTTGAGAATGAGGTAGAACCGAGGTATAAAATTCCTATTTATTCTCTCTACGGAAATAATCTAAGACCGACAGATGAGATGTTAGATGGGATAGATGTCATGGTATACGATATTCAGGATGTCGGTCTCAGGTTTTACACCTATATATACACACTTGCCTACATGATGGAAGCGTGTGGAAAACGTGGAATCAAGTTCATAGTACTTGATAGACCCAATCCGCTTTCGGGCAAGATTGAAGGGCCTGTCATAAAAAAGGATTTAGAATCATTCGTCGGAGGGTATGGATTGCCTTTGAGATACGGTCTTACGGCCGGCGAACTGGCAAAATATTACAATGACGTTTTTAACATGAAGGTAAATCTTGAAATTATTAAAATGGATAACTGGACCCGCGATATGTATTACGATCAGACAGGCCTTTTTTGGAATACGCCCTCTCCAAATCTTCCCGCTTTGGAACACACCATCTTGTACGAAGGATTTTGCCTGCTTGAGGGTGTAAACGTCTCGGTTGGAAGGGGAACGGTCCATCCTTTTAAATACATAGGCGCTCCTTGGATAGACGACAGATTATACGATGAAATTAAAAAGATCCCACATACTGGCATTGAATTCAGAAAGAGAGTCTTCGTGCCATTGACTTCAAAATACAAAGATAAAATGTGCAATGGATTGGAGTTTTTCGTGGCTGACAGGCGCAAAATAAAGTCAATAGAGTTTACCCTGAATTTCATTCTCGCTCTTAAAAAACTTTACTCCAATTTTGAGTGGGAGATTACCAATGGAAAGTATTACTTCGATCTTTTGATCGGCGATGAAAGATACAGAAAGGGTATCGATGACGGACAAAGCGGTGAG
>JAJYYZ010000067.1 GCA_021800445.1 bacterium
AGCATCATCTATATTTATCAAGACAAGATGGTAATACATGCTGACGAATGATTCTATCTGATTCCATTCTAACACAAATCAAAGAGCAATTCATCTCACCACTTATAGAAGTGGGAGAATTCTTGCTCAAAAGAGCATTAAAAGCGGTCTTTAAGACCGCCGTTGGTGCCGAGAGTGGGAATCGAACCCACACGAACCTTTCCGGTTCACTGGATTTTGAGTCCAGCGCGTCTGCCAGTTCCGCCATCTCGGCATACTTTTTTATTTTATCACAACATCCGAAATATTTCAACCATCCGAATTTACTCGATGGCCTTTTGAAGCGCATACCAGGCCAGTGTTGCACACTTGACGCGCATTGGATATTTGTAAACACCGCCGAAAACTTTTGCATCTTTCAAATCATCCGAAGGTATTTTCCCCGCTTTAACCATTTCAAGAAATTCATCGGAAAAGCGTCTTGCCTCTTCAATGCTTAGACCTTTCATGACTTCCGTCATGACAGATGCCGAGGCCATGCTTATCGCACATCCCATTCCACTGAATTTTAAATCCTTTATCTTTTCATTTTCAAATTTAACCTGAAGTGAAATTTGATCGCCGCATGAAGAATTGGTCATTTGAACTTCTCTGTCAAAATTTTCGAGTTTACCAAAGTTTCTTGGATGCCGTTGATGATCCATTATCACTTCAGCGTAAAGATCCGAAAGATCATCCATCAAAATCGCCTCTTTGCCTCTTCTATCGCATCCGCAAGCACATCGATATCAGATTTATCGTTGTATATGTAAAAACTCGCACGTGCCGTTGCCATGAAATCGATATTCAAAAACCTCAGAATCGGTTGAGCACAATGATGACCGCTTCTGATGGCAACGCCGTTTGAATTCAAAACGGCGGCAACATCATGAGGATGAATGCCTTTTATGTTAAAAGAAAGTATTCCTCCTCTTTTTTCAAAATTTTTTGGTCCGTAGAGTATGACACGTTCAACACCTGCCAATTTTGAATAAGCGTATTCTAAGATCTCTCTTTCGTGTTCAAGCACATTTGCCATTCCTATTTCTTCAAGATATTCTATTGCGCTTGCAAGGCCAATAGCCCCTTCGACATTTGGAGTACCGGCCTCATATCTATCCGGTGCACAGGCAAATGTGGTGAATTCAGTTTTAACTTCGTCTATCATGCCACCACCTGTAAGAAATGGCTCGAGTTCCTTGATGATGGATTTTTTCGCGTAAAGTACCCCTATGCCCATCGGAGCCAACATTTTATGTCCAGAAAAGGAAAGAAAATCGGCATCCATCTCTTTCACATCGGTTGGCATGGAGGGAACAGATTGTGCTCCATCCACGACAAAGACAGCACCCTTGTCATGCGTTATTTTCCCAATCTCTTCAACTGGATTTATAACTCCAAAAGAATTTGTCATTTTTGCGCAGGCAACTATCTTTGTTTTTGAAGTAACCGATTTTTTAAATTCATTCATGTTAATTGTTCCATCTGCATTGAGCGGTGTAACTTTGAATTTCCCTTTCTTTCTTATAGCCAACTGTTGCCACGGTACAAAATCGCTGTGATGTTCGCTTGTCATGACGACTATTTCATCACCTTCTGATATGTTGGCATCTCCCCATCCATAAGCAATCATATTTATAGATTCAGTCGTTCCGGAAGTGAAAATTATTTCATCCTCGCTTGCATTTATAAAATCTGCAACGGTTTTTCTTGCTCCGTTGTACGCAATGGTGGTTTGTTCTCCTAAATAATGAGAGCTCCTTGCAACATTTGCATTTTGGAATTTGTAGAAATTCGATATTCTTTCTATTACAGATAACGGCTTTTGAGTTGTCGCGGCGTTATCGAGATAAATTATCTTTTTGCCATTAGGTAAAACAGTCGAAAGTATTGGAAAATCTTTTTTCAAATCAGATCCTAATCGATATCGCATCCTCAATTTCACCTTTCAATTCCGAATTGTCAGGGGGAATTTCATCGATAAAAGGCTCAAAAATGCCAGATATTATCAATTTAATTGCCGATCTTTCATCGAGACCTCTTGACATTAGATAGTATAACTTATTTTCGTCTATATTTCCAACAGATGCGCCATGTTTTGCAACCACATTGCTGTTATCAACAAAAAGAGATGGTATGGAATCAGCGCGTGCTTTGGGAGATAAATTTGTGACCGTACTTTTTTCTTCGGAATCAGCATTGTAGGCTGTCTTTTTGATGTCTATATTTCCCCTTACCACGGAATAAGATTCATCGTTAAGTACGCCATTCGATTCGATCCTTCCGTAGGTTTTTTCGCCAAAATGATTGATTGCGTATCTTAAATCAAGCCTTTCTTTTCCACGCCCGAAATAAACCGATTTGAACGTTGCTTTAGAATTTTCTCCGTTTAAATTTGCATCGTGGTTTATAGCCGTTTTTTGTCCTCCAAAGATAACGTCGTAAATTTCAATTTGAGCATTTTCTTCAAGATTATAAAGATTTGACGAAATCACAAGATCTGTCCTTGAATTAAAAAAGATGTTGAATATCTTCAATTTTGAATCCCTTCGCAAAGACAATTTAGAGGCGGAATTTAGGAATTTACCGGCAGATCTATATTCTCTTATGAGTATGACGAAAGAGTCTGGTTGCAATATAAGACCGGAATTTTCCACAATACTTTTATTTTTGTCCATATCGTACTGAAGCGTTATTTTGGAATTTCCATCAATATCTCCGAAAATTCCTGAATTAAAAAAAGTCAAAGCCATGAGTGTGAATTTCGGATCAACACCATTGAACTTTTCAAGTAAAAATTCTCTGTATTTCCTTACATTTAAGACATCCCGGGACAAAGAAACATTTCCTTCTTTTACGAAGTTCCCAATGTATTTTTTAACAGGCATTTTTTTGAAATCGGAAAATTCAAGTCTTTTCCATTTCGGAAAGTCATATTGTGAATATTCAAAGAAAAGTTCCTTTAACGATTCTTTATTTTCAATTATGTCTTCAAGTTTATAATCGTCCGATATTTTAAAATTTTCCCTTTTAGGTTCGACTCTTGCAAACATGTCCATCACCCTATTTTTGAATTGAAATGCATATCTATGAGTCTATTAAATTCGACGGCATATTCAAATGGCAATTGCTTTATAAATGGTTCGAGAAATCCTCTTACTATCAAAGCACGTGCATCTTCTTCGCTAAGGCCCCTGCTCATGAGATAATATATCTGATCTTCGTTTATCTTTCCGACGTAAGCCTCGTGTCCGATTTCAGATTCGTTGTTCATAACCTCTATTATAGGGAGCGTATCTGATTTGGATATATCATCTACCATTAAAGCAGAACAATCAACGGACGATTTTGAATGTACGGCCGATTCCGAGACTCTTACAAGTCCTCTGTAAAACGCATATCCACCACCAAAACTTATACTTCTTGAATCTACTTTTGATGATGTGTAAGGTGCAAAATGAAAGACCTTTGTACCGGTATCAAGATGCTGGCCCGGTCCTGCATAAGTTATCGTTGTATATTCGGTCCTTGCACCTTTGCCTTTTAAAATGCTTGATGGATACAACATCGTTTTTGCCGAACCCATCGTTCCAGATATCCATATTATTGTTCCGTCTTTATCGACCGATGCTCTTTTTGTGTTAAGATTGTAAGTGTTTTTTGCCCAGTTCTCTATCGTCGAAAATTTAACGGTAGATCCTTCTCCAACGTATATCTCAACTGCACCGGCATGCATGTTGCTGACAGAATAATTCTGTCCCGAACACCCCTCTATGAATTCAAGCTTTGCACCTTTATCGACGACTATCAAAGTATGTTCGAATTGGCCCATACCTGGAGAGCCCATAAGGTAGTAAGATTGTATGGGCATAGGAACTTTTACGTTGGGTGGTACGTATATGAAAGTACCCCCGCTCCACACGGCACCGTGAAGGGCAGCAAACTTATGATCGTTAGGCGGAATAAGTTTCATGAAATATTTTTTGACAAGATCGGGATATGTTTTAACAGCCATTCCCATTTCCAAAAAAACAACTCCCAATTTCGAAAGAGATTCTTTCATGTTGTGATAAACGACCTCTGAATCGTACTGGGCTCCAACACCTGAAAGTGCTTTCCGTTCTGCCTCAGGTATTCCAAGCTTTTCAAAATTCTCTCTTATGTCTTCGGGAACATCTTCCCACGATCTTTCATTTTGCGCTCCGGGTCTTACGTAGTTTACTATTGAATTGAGATCGAGCAGAGATATATCGACGCCAAATGTCGGATTAGGTCTGTTCATAAAGTATTCAAGAGATTTTACTCTTAACTCTTTCATCCATGAAGGTTCATCTTTTGCCTGAGAAATCTCTTCTATGATTTTCCTGCTTAATCCTGGTTCTGTTTTCAAAATAACGTTGAAATTTTTTGTCATGATCTCACTTCCTCGTATCCATTTCTTTCAAGTTCTTCGGCAATTTCCATCCCACCGGTTTTAACTATTCGGCCATCTACAAATACATGTACAAAATTTGGTCTTACATAATCCAATATCCTTTTATAATGTGTCACGAGTAAGACTGACATGCCCCTTTCAAACGCATGATTTATGCCATTTGACACGACCCTAAGCGCATCTATATCAAGTCCTGAATCGGTTTCATCGAGCAAAGCAATTTGAGGATTCAAAACGTTAAGTTGAAGTATTTCGGATTTTTTTCTCTCTCCGCCTGAAAAACCAAGGTTAACGTATCTCTTAAGAAAATCACGATCGATCTTAAGTGAGTCGGCAGTTTTAAGCAACATGTCACCAAATTCAAGTACCTTCATCTGATTTTCTGGATGCACCTTTTCATAAGCAAGTTTAAGAAAATTCATAAAAGTAACACCGGATATTTCTTCCGGATATTGAAAAGACTGAAATATGCCGAGTTTTGCCCTTTCATCCACACTCAGGTCAAGGATACTTTTACCTTTGAAAAGGATATCTCCGGATGATATTTTATATTTAGGATTACCCATTATAACGTTTATAAGAGTCGTTTTACCCGCTCCATTCGGCCCCATTATCGCATGAATTTCATTCGAATCGATCGTTATATTTACTCCTTTTATGATTTCTTTTTCACCTATCAACGCATGAAGATCGACAATTTTAAGTAATTCCATATTTTTTGGCCTCCTTATAAATCTATACTATTTAAGTCTAATTTCATTTTACCACCATTCTGAATGAAAAGCAAGCGATATTTTTAAAGTGAATTTAACGCCTTTTTAAGCAAGAATTCTCCCCCTTCTATAAGTGGTGAGATGAATTGCTCTTTGATTTGTGTTAGAATGGAATCAGATAGAATCATTCGTCAGCATGTATTACCATCTTGTCTTGATAAATATAGAT
>JAJYYZ010000033.1 GCA_021800445.1 bacterium
CATAAACGCCGCGATAAATATAAAGCGTCAAGGATTACGCATGATGAGTCATGAATTTGAGAACCGTGGGACACACGGGGATAGCTCGTTGATACTTAGCACAGGGGTGCTATTGAGCGAGAAGCCCTCACTTCTATAAGTGGTGGGAGTATGTCACAAGTAGAATATTAAATGTTATAATAACTTGACAAGTGTTAATTTACAAACGAGGAGGTTTATGACTTGGAAGTTGAAGAAATCGTTAAACAATTGATTTCATCTGAAAAAAGTGCACGGGAGATCATAGAGACGGCAAAGAATCAATCGAGAGAGATTATTTCGAAAGTCACACAAGAAGGCGAAATGATGGTTAAAAATAAAATATCAGAAGCGAATAAAGTGGCAAAAGAAATGATCGATAAAGCCGAAACAGAGGCACAATCCGAATCAAAAGAGATAATTCAAAAGTCTATTTCTGAAGTTAACGATTTAAAGAACCGATATGCACGCATAAGAGAAACATTTGCCTCCGATTTTGTTACAAATTTTGTCAAATCAAAGGTCCAGAATTGAAATTAAACGATTTTGAATACGAACTTTTAAAATTCATAAAGAAAACGTCAATGATTGGAAAAGGAGATCGCGTGATGTTGGCGGTCTCCGGTGGTGCCGATTCTGTTGCGATGATGTATGCTCTCTCAAAAATAAAAGAACATCTGGGATCAGAATTTTTTGTCGTCCATCTTAACCACATGATAAGACCCGAGGCCGTTTTTGAAGGAGAAGGCGTCAAAAAAATGGCTGAGGAATGTGGAATGGAGTGCTTCGTTGAATCAAGAAATGTACCAGAGTACATTAAAAATCATAAAGGCCTTTCTCTTGAAGAAGGCGCAAGGATCGTAAGATATGAATTCTTCGAGGAGTTGGCTTCAAAACACAATGCCAACAAGATCGCAACTGCCCATCATCTTTCAGATTTGACCGAGAATTTCTTTTTAAGACTTTTTAGAGGCAGTGGAATAGGTGGTCTTGTAGGGATGAGTCCCGCCAACGGTAAGTACATAAAGCCTTTTTTGATTTTTGATGAGCAAAATATACGAAAATATGTTAAGATCAATAGACTCGAGTTTTTCGAGGATAAGACGAATTTTGACACAAATTATCTTAGGAATAGGATAAGACATATTTTGATTCCAAAGATAAAAGCAGAATTCTGTCAAAACATAGAAGAATCTGTCTTGAACACATCTCAAATTTTGAAAAAATATCAGGAACATGTCGATAAAGAAGTGGAATTGTATTTTAAAAGTTCAATCGAAAAAGCAGGACATATCTGTTTTGATTTTAAAGACATCCAAAAAGCAGATGATTTGATTCTGTCAGAACTTTTCAAAATGGTTTTCAAAAAAATGGATCTTTACATATCAAATCGTAAAATAAATTCATGTGTTAGCATGGTTCTAAAAAAGGGAAATGGTGAATTGAATCTTGGGAAGGGAATATATTTTTCTAAAAGCCAAAAAGGCATTTGCTTTGGATCTAAAAAAGAAAATTCTTTTGAATGGAAAGAATCGTTAGAACTTTCGGTGCCGGGAGAAGTCAAAATAAGGGAATTATCTGTTAAGATATATTCGGAGTTGAAAGCAGTAGGTACGAATTTTGGAGATGGCAAAAACAGTGTTACTCTTGAAGCGGAAAAGGTACAATTTCCTTTAGTTGTAAGACCTTTAAACGATGTGGAAAAAATTGTGCCTTTGGGAATGAAAAAGGAAGTAAGGGTGAGAGATATCTTGAAAAATCATCATGTTTCTTATGAATTAAGAAAAACTTTTCCCGTTGTTTCTCAAATCGATGGAAAGATATTATGGGTTGTTGGAATAACTTTTCCGGATGATTTGAAAATAACAGACAAAACCAGACGTATCCTAAGTTTAATTAGGGAAGGAGGCGTTTTCTGATGCCACAGCAAAATTACAGTAAGCAAACCGGACCTAACTGGAGAACCATTTTGATCTACTTTTTGATCATAGTCATGTTTTTCCTGCTCATACGTGTTATGTGGCCTCCAACCAATCCCGTAACACAGATAAGTTTCACCAATTTCTTATCAATGGTGAATCAGGATCCAACGCCTATTTCTTCTGTTGTCGTTGATTCAAGCGGAAATACCACCGTCACAATGAAGAATGGCACACTCTACGATCTTTATGCACCATGGCTCTTGACAAGCAATTCTCTTGTTGAAACCATGTCTACAAAGGGAATAAGTGTTGTTGCAAAACAGGCGTCTGATTCGAGTGTATGGATAAATGCGATATTTTATTTCGTGCTTCCACTCGTGATTTTGATGTTGTTCTGGTGGTGGATGATGAGGCGTATGGGCAGCGCCAATTCGCAGGCGTTTAGTTTCACAAAAAGTCCTGCTAAAGTTTACAAACCGACAGATAAAAGGGTAACGTTTAAAGATGTCGCAGGCGTTGATGAGGCGAAAGAAGAACTAATGTCTGTCGTGGATTTCCTTAAAGATCCAGGATCTTTTAACGTACTTGGTGCAAGAATGCCAAAGGGAGTTTTACTCGTTGGGCCTCCCGGAACAGGGAAAACCTTGCTTGCAAGGGCTGTTGCGGGAGAGGCTAATGTGCCCTTCTTTCATATGAGCGGATCTGATTTCGTTGAACTTTTTGTCGGAGTTGGAGCATCGAGGGTAAGGGAGTTGTTTACCCAAGCAAAACAAAACTCTCCATCCATAATTTTCATAGATGAAATTGATGCGGTTGGACGACAAAGAGGTGCCGGACTCGGAGGAGGACATGACGAAAGGGAACAGACCCTTAACCAATTGCTTGTTGAAATGGATGGATTTGACAATCAAACTGCCGTTATCGTTATGGCGGCAACTAACAGGCCCGATATACTTGACAGTGCTTTGCTTAGACCTGGTAGGTTCGACAAAAAAATTCTTCTTGATCCGCCAGATATAAAAGCACGAGAAGATATATTGAAAGTTCATATGCGCGGTAAACCCATAGATCCCAATGTTAATGTTCAAATACTTGCAAGAAGAACCCCCGGTTTTGTCGGTGCGGATCTGGAAAATTTGATAAATGAAGCGGCTTTGCTTGCGGCACAAAGAAAGAAAAAGCAAATAACGATGGATGAACTTGAAGAAGGCATAGATAGAGTCATAGCAGGACCCGAAAGAAAATCAAGAGTCGTAAGTGAAGAAGAAAGACGAATCGTCGCTTACCATGAAATAGGTCACGCCGTCGTGGGAGCAGTACTTCCAAATGCAGATCCTGTTCATAAAATTTCGATAGTGCCCAGAGGAATGCATGCGCTCGGCTTTACACTTCAACTTCCTATCCGTGACAAGTATTTGATGTCCAAAGACGAAATGCTCGATAGACTTGCTGGAATGCTTGGCGGAAGGGCAGCAGAAGAACTCGTTTTTCACCAGATAACCACAGGTGCTTCAAACGATCTGGAAGTAGCCACAAAACTCGCAAAAGACATGGTTTGTAAGTACGGCATGAGTGACACAATAGGCCCTGTTTCATGGGGAGAAGGCGAAGGAGAAGTCTTTCTCGGCAAACAAATTGCGAGGCTTCCGAATTACAGTGAGGAAACGGCGTCAAAGATAGATTATGAGGTTAAAAGGATTATCGAGGAAAGTTACAAAAAAGCAATGGATATTTTAAAAAAGTACAGAGACAAGATCGATGATATAGCCACAATATTGCTTGAAAAAGAAACGATAGAAGGAGAAGAACTCGATAAACTTTTAAAAGGCGAACTCAGTCTCGATCATAATGGGAACGAATCATCGGGCGTGAAAGCAAAAGACGTTGCAAGAGAGAATAACTGAAGCGTTTTTAACCCAAAAAACAAAGGGCGGAATTCCGATAGCTTTAATTTTCCCCAATGATTATGCCAGCGCGGTAGCGAATCTTGGATTTAACGCTGCCTTTATGGCGCTTGAGAAATGTGGTTTTTCGTGTGAAAGATTTTTCTATTCAAATGGGGAAATCAGATCGATGGAAGGAAACAAAAAGTTACGTAATTTTAGGATATGGACTTTTTCTATTTCGTTTGAACTTGATGTCCTAAATATTTTTGATATCTTTTCAAATTTGAAAGTTGAAGTTCTCGGCCGTGAAAGAAAAGGAAATCCTTTTGTTGTGTTTGGAGGAGCATTAACCTTTTTTAATCCTAATTCTTTTTGGCACGTTGCCGATTTGATCTTTCACGGCGAAATAGAAGGAAACGTCAGTGCTCTTGAGTCTCTAAAGCATTTTTTTGAAGAAGGATTAAGTTGGACAGAAATACTCAACAAGATGAATGAATTTGAAGATGTCTCTGTCCCGCCGATCGGTGAAAAAAACGTTAAACTTTCAAAGGTAAAAGATCTTTCAAATTCGTTCGCAAGTTCGATTATGCTTTCAGATCAAGGAGCATTTGGTAAGACATATTTGATAGAAATAGAAAGGGGATGCATACATCACTGCGCGTTTTGTGTTGCTTCAAAGATATACAACATTGTTCGTTTTATGCCGGTTGACGAAGTTGAAAAAAGGATATCTTATGCGCTAAAATATACTGACAAGGTAGGGCTTATCGGTGCGAGTGTCTCTGATTATCCAAAATTGATGGATTTACTCATTTGGTTAAAAGAAAAGGTTAAATATCTCAGCGTTTCATCGTTAAGGGTAGATGCTATAACCGTCGAACTTTTAAAGATACTTGTTTCTTTGGGGGACAGAGAAATAACCCTGGCACCCGAAGGAGGAACGCAGCACATGAGAGATACTTTAAATAAAGAATTATCCGCCGAAGATATAGCGGTGGCCGTGAAAAATGTAAAAGATGCCGGTCTAAAGCGCGTTAAGTTGTATTTCATCTATGGTTTACCGGGCGAGAAGAAGGAAGATCTGGATGGAATAATCGACATGACAAGGGTGGTGAAGGAGTATGGCATCATTCCTTACGTGAGTTTGAATCCGTTGATTCCCAAACCGTTCACCAATTTTGAGAATTTTAAGATGTTTTCCTTAAAGGATTTAAAAGAAAGAGAAAGATATCTTAAATCATCGTTGGGTAAATATGGAATCAAAAGCAAATTTGAAAGCGTCAGATTGTCAAGAATACAATGGGTTATATCGACAGCAAATAAAGAACTTTCCGAAATGCTTTCAAAAAGCGATCGTAAGATGAGTTTCTTGCAAAGCATTGAAAAAAGTTGGGAAGGTAATTTAACGTGGAGATATATTGATATTTCTTGGAGAAATTCGATATTCGATGAGTTAAAAATTTTAAAGGAGGGATAATTGATGTTGAAAAAGCGTATATTGATCGTCGATGATGAACCTTCAATAGTTGAACTTGTAAGCTATAACCTAAAAAAAGAAGGTTATGATGTACTTAAAGCGTATGATGCTGAAAAGGCCCTTGACATCATAAAAGAAGAGGAAATAGATCTCTTCATCATCGATGTTATGCTACCGGGTATGGATGGGTTCGAACTCGTAAGAACTCTGAGAGGCGGAGATAAAAACAGGGATAAACCTGTCATATTCCTTACCGCCAAGGGAGAAGAGTTCGATAGAGTACTGGGCCTTGAACTTGGTGCAGATGACTACATAACGAAACCATTCAGCGTAAGAGAATTGCTGGCAAGAATAAAAGCCATTTTTAGAAGAACAGATCAGGCTCTTACGAAAGTAGAAGAAAAGCCAAAGAAGATAGCCGCAAAAGATCTTGACATAGATCTTGAGAAATATGAGGTGAAGGTTAGAGGCAAATCAGTTGGTTTAACACCACTTGAATTTGATTTGCTGAGATTTCTTGCTGAAAATTCCGGTAAAGTGTTCAGTAGAGATGTACTTCTTGATACCCTTTGGGGATATGATTATTACGGTGATACCAGAACAGTCGACGTTCACATAAGAAGATTGAGAACCAAAATAGAAGAGGACGCATCCAATCCAAAGTACATCTTAACGGTAAGAGGAAAAGGTTATAAATTTAAAGATCCGGGTAGCGAGGATTAAACTTTGGAATTTTTCCTTATTTTTTTTGTAATTCTTTCTATTCTCCTTTTTTCTCTTTTCCTGTTTTTTTATTTTTCGCACAGAAGAAATTTGAGAATATTGAATGGTATATCTCGTATAATTTCTGATTCGAATGAAAACATACCTATCATAAAGATGATAGATGTTTTGAAGGAAATGAAAATAAATCTCGAAACTCGATATTCCGAAGCGACAAAAAGTCGTGAAAACATGAGAACAATTCTTCAAAATGTCAGTGATGGTATATTGATAGTCGATGGAGAGAGTAAAGTTACGATCAACAACTCTGCGGTGTGTAATTTTTTAGGCGTGGAGAATTGCACCCTCGAGGGTAAGAAACTTGTTGAAGTGCTTGAAAATTACGATATGTTGAATTTCATAGATAAAAACCTTAAAGGTTTTACCAACGATTCAACAGAAATATCTATCGTTTACCCGCAGAGACGTTTTTTAAAATGTGATGCCATACCTGTGATTTTAAAGGAAAACGAGCATGTTCTCATAGTTGTTATAAAAGACATCACAAGTGAAAGAGAACTTGATAACTTCAGACGTGAATTCGTGTCTAATGTTTCGCATGAGTTAAAAACACCGTTGACATCTATTCATGGTTATGCTGAAACTCTTTTGGACGATGATTTTAAGGATATAGAAACGGTAAAGCATTTTCTTGGAATTATAGAAAATGAATCCGCAAGAATGAGCAGACTTATAAATGATCTGCTTGATCTTCAAAAATTAGAAGAAGGAAAGACTAAATTTGAATTTCAAAGTATAGATCTTTCCAAAATCGTTGATTATGTTTCAAAAATAGTTAAACCCATGGCTGATTCAGTAGAAGTCGAACTTAAGACATCTTGTGATAAAGAAATATACATTTATGGAGATTTTGATAGACTTGTGCAGGCAGTACTTAACCTGACAGATAACGCGATAAAATACACATCTCAGAAAGAAAGTGGCATTAAATCCGTAGAAGTAAGTTGTGAATCCATAAACGAAAATGAATGCCAAATAAGGGTTAAAGATACGGGCATCGGTATACCAACCGATGCCCTTTCACGTTTGTTTGAAAGATTTTATAGAGTTGACAAGGCCAGATCGAGAAAGGTCGGAGGCACAGGCTTAGGCCTTTCAATAGTCAAAATGATAGTTGAAGCTCACAAAGGTAAGATAGAAGTATCAAGTGAACTTGGAAAAGGTTCAGAATTCAGAATAATATTACCAACGTTTTCACAAACTTCGCCTCAGAACAGCGATACGATCTCTTCCTGATAAATCTTTCTTTATTTGATAACTCATACCGAAATTATCAAAAATCTCTTTAAGTGATTTTCTAAAAGGATGTGCTATTTCAAAATAAAATCGTTGAGGGTTATAAGCAGCGATGATTTCTCTGTAAAAATCATTTCCATCTTCTCCACCTACAAGCGCTTCGTAAGGTTCAAAATGCAAATCCCTTGAATCTTCCCATTCTTTTTTGGTAAGATATGGCGGATTAGAAACGACAATTTCGAATTCTTCAACTTTTGTTTTTTCCAAAAGATGTATTCTTTCTTCAACGTCCAACTTTTTTGCGTTTTCCATCGTAAGATCCAAGGCGTCTTTATTTGCATCGATAACCCATATTTTGGCATTCGGTAAAAATTTGGCGATCGAGATAGCTATAACACCGCTTCCACTGCCAAAATCAAGGAATTTTTTCCATCCATGTTTGTTCGAATCAGATATCAATTTCTCGACCAGTTCCTCTGTTTCCGGTCTTGGGACAAGCACTTTATCCGTTATTTTAAATTCAAGACCCATGAATGTTTTTTTCCCGGTTATATAAGAGATTGGCATTCCTTGAGATCTTTTATTCAAAATTTCTTGATACTTTTTAATCGTTTTATCATCCAATTTAAAATCGAAATTCGAATAAATCCAAACTTTATCTTTTAAGAGTACAAAAGATAGCAATATCTCCGCGTCGAGGCGCGGAGATAAAGATTTACCTTCTAAATAATTAGCTGCAAAATTCAAAACATTTCTAAGATCAAATTCCAAGTTTTGCCCTCACTTCAGGGTCTATCATATCAGGAGTCCACGGAGGATCCCAAACAATTTCTACATTTACGGACTTGACTCCTTTTAAAGATTGAATTGCATATTTGGCATCTTCGGTTATCATGGTGGTCAACGGACATCCCATAAAAGTCATCGTCATTTTAACCTGAACATCACCTTCGTTTGAAACTTCAACTCCGTAAACAAGACCCAAAGAGACAACATCAAGACCTATTTCCGGATCTATTACTCCCTTAAGAGCCTCAAGCACCTCATCTTTTCTTACAACTTCCATTTTAAACCTCACAGCATGATCTTTATGGTGCTACTGCTCTTGAAAGGCTGGAAAACATTTTTCAACCAATTGGACCATATCTGCGATTGTTTTTGAGTCATTAATTGTTGGACTATCGTTGATTGGGCATCGGCAAAACTTTGAACAGAAGGTCCCTTTTTGCCTATAACTTTGAAGAGTTCCCAACTACTTTGTACCTGAACAGGGCCTATCACATCGCCTATATTTGCGGCAAAAAGTTGAACTTCGAAAGATGGCATATTTGCAGATTGTGGTATCCATCCAAGATCACCGTTGTTATTCTTTGTTTTGGTATCGAGCGAATATTTTGCTGCAGCGGATTCAAAGGTTATCTTTCCGGAATTTATAAGTGCAAGCACACTTGCGGCCGTTGATTGACTGCTCAATGAAATGTGCTCAACGTCTATTTCTGGAGGATTTTGAAAATTCGCTATATTGGCGTTGTAATACTGTTGTGCTTCAGCAGTTGTAACCGTTGCTGATGACGTGACAACTTTCTTAAGTTGATCAAGAGTCATAGAAAACTTCATCGTGAAAAGAGAATTTTGTTCAAACTGATTTACATCCCCATATCCTTGAGATTGTAAATACTGAGAAAATTGAACTTCCGTAAGGCCGTAGGAAGCAAGCATCTGGGCAACCTGAGCCTTAACCTGAGCCATCGCTTGCGCCTCCGTCACAATTATGTTGTAATTTTTCTGGGCTATTTGCTCCATAAGAACGGAATCAACAAGATTGCTCAACACACTCTTATCATAAGCGGAAAGAAAATCAAAACCATCCTTGGTGGTCGTCATGTAATTGTACATCTGTGGATTTATGTTTTTAAGTTGGTTTAAGGTCGGAGAAACATTGGCAGCCATATCAAGTATGTTCGAGTATATTGGTTGTCCATTCACGAGTGCGACAACCGTCGTTGTTGAAGATGTACCCATGATAGTTGCGGTTGAAAGGGTTGTGGGCGTTGCACCTGCGGCAAATATCGCTAACGATGCAAAAACAGCAAAAATAAAAAACACAGCTACTTTTCTCAAATCTTTCACTCTCCTTTTTTGGATTCTTAAATCATCTCTTAACCTCAAGCAAGTAAATTTTCAATCAAACTTTTTGCCCTTGGTAAGTATTTTTCATTTTCATCATGCGCTCATTTTTAATATCACTATTTCTATTCTGTCAGAAGCATCTTCCGCTCTGTCCGCTATATCCCCTATTTGAAGTGCAAGTTCTCTTAATTGGATTCTTCTCGCAAGTTCAATGTTCAAACTGAAAACTTCTTTTATAAGAGCCCTTTCAATTCCGTCGCCTGTATTTTCCCATCTTTCAACTTCGAGAACGGCATTTTTTGCTTTATCTATATCTTCGAAAAGATTTTGAACGGCAACAGCTAAAGCTTTAAAAGCTTCTACCGAGCATTCATATTCTTTTACGTATTTGTCTCTTAAAGAATCAGGTATTTTCAAACTCTGAAGGTAAATAACATCTGCGACGGTTTCGGCCTTGTTGGCAACTTTATCGACAGCTTCTATGAGGCCTAACATATCACCTCTCGATTGGGCAAGAAAGGCTCCAGAATACATCGTCGTTTCGGCATTTCTTCTTATCGAATCTGCTTCACTTTCTTTTTGCCTGACAGTTTTGACGAGATCCGAACAATCTTCATCACAGGATAATTTTATTATCTTGAAAGTCTCATCCACAACATTACCCACCATTTGAAGGTGATCGTTGAAAAGTTTTATAACCTCATTTTCCTTTTTACCAAATACCAAAGACATCTTTTACCCCCAAATCTTCATTATCATGTATATTATAACAGCAATTGCCCCCGTTATGAAAGGAGTCATTAGCCATCCTGTGACAATTTTGAAGATTGTCTTTAAACTGACCGTTTTTACTCCTTTGACAAATCCCACGCCGGCCGTTGATCCAACCGATGCCTGTGCACTTGATATCGGAATTCCAAGAAACGAAAAGATCAAAAGAGATGTCCCCTCTCCAAAGATCGAAATTGCCGAATCAAAAGGTTCCATAGTTGTTATATCTCGTCCAACGGTATATATAACCTTTTTACTTGCCGTAAGAAAACCTACGGCCATTGCAAGTCCTCCTATGATCAAGGCTTCATTTCTCCCAAAAAGACCATCACCGACAAACGGACCTGTTATATTTGCAAGATTGTTGGCACCTAAGGAATATGAGGCATATATGCTAAATCCAAAAGACATAAGTCTGACCATCGTACCTCTTAACCTTATAGATTTTAACCGATTGTAAAAAATAGATACAACGAAATAAGATCCGTAGGCTATCGCAAGCGCACCAAAAGGCGTTATCAGCCAAGAAACGGCAACTTTATCGACAATCCACCAATTTATTCCGCCTTCTATAAGGCCTACGCCGACGAGAGCACCTACTATTCCTTGCGTTATAGATGTCGGCAAAGAGTAGTGAGTCATTATCAAAACCACTATTGCCGTACCAAGTGCCGAACTAACGGAAACATCAAAGGTAACATGCGTTATGGAACTCATAGTAGAGATACCAGAATTACCTCCCAAAAATGCTCCGATGAATATGAAAATAGCACCCATTATTGTGGCAGTCCTATATTTGACTATATCGGAAATTACAAGAGGGCCAAAAATTGTTGCCATGTTGTTGTATCCTAAAGACCACCCTAAAAGCATTGCAGTTGTTATCATCAAAGTATCTCGTAACAAGTGCTTCCCCTTCTTTTTAATCTCGTTTAACTTAAAAGTATACACCTATTGAAAAGATGATTCAACATAAAGATATGAATGTGTTACTAACTTTTTTCAAAAAATGATACTTAAAAGACAAAATCAATAAAACAGACTTGCTATGACATAAAACAAGGCTCCTACAAAATTTAGGATGCCAATCGTAAAAAACGATAAATTTCACTGTACCGCGATCGCATTAATCGAGGTTATCAAGAGATATAAAAGTATGGATATGAAAAATCTATTTACCGATAGTCAAAAGAGGGCAGAATATTCGCGATATTACCGTAATATGCAAGACAAACTTGCAAGAACGCAGCGCAAACTTTCGAAGTGTAGCAAAGGGAGCAATAACTATTACAAGCAGAAACGAGTGGTGGCGAAGTTACATGAGAAAGTTGCAAGTCAAAGGAAGAATTTCTTACACAAGATAAGTAACCGGATAGCCAACGATTACGATGCTGTGTGTATAGAAGACCTTGGGATGATCGCAATGGCGCGGTCATTGAATTTTGAAAAGAGCGTTATGGATAACGGATGGGGAAATTCTTTCTTGAATTACAAGTTAGAAGATAGGGGTAAAGTGCTTGTAAAGATAGACAAATGGTATCCGAGTTCCAAGAGATGCGTGGGACACACGGGGATAGCTCGTTGATACTTAGCACAGGGGTACTATTGAGCGAGAAGCCCCCACTTCTATAAGTGATGGGAGCATGTCACTTTATTCTTTCAAACCGGTAGTGACGATCCCTTGCACAAAAAGATTTTGAACTGCAAAGAAGAGTATTAGAATAGGAGCGAGCACTATAATAGTTCCTGCGGTTATGATGCCCCAATTTCTTGTTGCACCTGTAGTCATAAGCATCTGAAGACCTATTTGTGCTGTCTGCATGGTGTTGGAATTTATAACAACAAGTGGCCAAAGATAAAAATTCCAAGCATAGACGAAATTTATCACTATAACGCTTCCTATCATAGTTTTTGAAAGTGGGATAAGTATCTTTGTAAGATATCTTATCGAACTTGCTCCATCTATTCTTGCTGCGTCTTCAAGTTCTTTAGGGATTGTTAAAATAAACATAAGACGTAAATTAAAATATATATTTTGATAACTTAAAGTTTCAAATCATTCATTATAATTGACGCAATATTATTATCTTTGGAGGTGCTTTAATTGGAAAAAGTCAGTATTAACGAGAAAGAAACCGCGGAAGAAATTGCGCGTGAATCTGACAAACAACTCAGAAAATCTCTCACGCTCCAGGATCTTTTCTTTTTATCGTTGGGTGGAATAGTCGGATCTGGATGGCTTTTGGGAGGTATAGCTGCTGCGGGTGTTGCTGGTCCTGCTTCTATAATTTCATGGGTGATAGGTGGCGGCATAGTGCTTTTCATAGCACTTACATTTGCCGAGATAACAAGTGCTTTGCCAAAAAGCGGAAGCATAGTCCGATATCCACACTACGCTTATGGAGGATATGTCGGATACATAATGGGATGGGCGTATCTACTTGGAGCCTTAACAGTTCCAGCGGTTGAATCAGAGGCTATTCTTTCTTACGCATCGACTTATGTAAAGGGCATTTTTCATACGGTAGGTGGTGTATCCGTTTTGACACCTCTTGGTATATTCTACGGTGTGCTTATGTTGATCGCTTTTTTCTTCATTAACTGGTTTGGAATAAGATTTCTTGCCAAATTCAACACGGTTATGACGTGGATCAAATTCATAATTCCAGTTTTTACTTTTGCTTTTCTGTTTTTTGTACTTAACAAATCAAATTTTGTAAATCATAGTAGCTTTTTCCCAACAGGAGTTGGCAGTATATTTTATGCCATTCCAACTGCCGGTATAGTATTTTCTTTCCTTGGTTTCAGACAAGCATTGAACTTTGGCGGTGAAGCCAAAAACCCTCAACGAGATATACCGATAGCAACTATTTTATCTATCGTGGTAGCCATATTTTTATACACCATGTTGGAAATTGCCTTCGTTGGAGCCCTAAAATGGCCTGCCGGAGTTAATTGGTCTACTCTTACAACCAGTTCTCTGAGTTCTGCACCTTATTTTACGGAATTGCAGGATGCAAATATAGCACTTTTTGGAGCCTTTGCGTACTTTCTGCTCATAAGCGCTTTCGTTTCGCCTGCCGGAACAGGATGGATATATTCAGGCAGCAGTGCACGTACACTGTATGGTATAGCCGCAGATGGATACTATCCCGTTTCTTTGCTCAAAATACATAAAAAGACAAAAATTCCTTACATCGCGCTTATAACCGCAACATTGCTTGGTATGATCTTTTTCCTTCCATTTCCATCATGGTATCTTTTTATAGGATTCATATCGAGTTCAATGGTCCTAACTTATTTGATGGGCCCTGTCATGCTTATGACTTTCAGAAAACATGCTCCAAATCTTTATAGGCCATTCAAATTGCCTTATGCCTCTTTGATAGCTCCAATAGGCTTTGTCGCGGGTGCGTTGATAATGTACTGGTCAGGCATTTCAACGCTTACGATGGTTTTCTATACCGTCTTGCTTGGCATACCTGTTTTTTATCTTTTGTACGCGCCAAAAAAACTCGATCTTCCCAAAAAATTCGCTTACATCGTTGGCATCGTTGAGTTTATATTGACTGGCTTCATTCTCGTTTTCAACTACCTATTTGTACTTTATCCTGCTTCCAAAGAATCAATGAGTACAAAAACAGATTTCTTCTTAATCGGATTGATTTTAATGACCATTGTTTGGTTTGCATTTACAATGCTTACAGCATCAAAAGTTTCGGAGAAATATAAAATACTCTTCACAAGTTCGTACTGGTTATTTGGAATGTTTTTTGTAACAGAACTTGTATCTTATTTTGGTGCATTCGGAATGCGCACACTCATACCATTTCCATGGGATACGATCTTGATGATAGGAGTTTATCTTGTAATTTACTTTTTTGCGCTTAAAGCGGGACATAAAACTGAAGATCTTGAAGCTGCAATTGAAGAGGTGAACAGATCATCAAATCCGGCTAAAACCTAAGGTACATGCTTGACAGGATGATATTCGATGTGAGAATATATTCAAAGCATGAATAAAAAAACTTTGCTTGATTTTACATCGTTGGTTTCTTCAAGGGCAATATACGCGCTAAATTGGTACAACATATCCCCGCTCTACATTTTTATAGAGTCTTCTTTGGCTATTCCGCTTTCAAAGTTGGGAGAAATCCCAACATCTTTTTTGATCGGAGCCGGCATATTTCAAATACCATCCGGCCTCCTTGCAGCCAAAGTGGGAAATAAACGTGTCGCTATATTGGGAATGTATTTGCTTTCGGTGATGTCTATTTTATCGGGATTAAGTTGGAACCTCTCATCTATCATGATCTTCAGATTTTTTGTGGGTGTTGGAGCTGCCATGTATTTTTCACCGGCTCTGGGCATAATAAAAAACGTCTTCTCGGATAAAAGTAAAGGTCTCGCAATGGGCTTTTACAACGGAGCCTTTAACTTCGGTGCCGGAATAGGTATTGCGGTCTGGAATTCAATAGCGCTTCTGGCAGGATGGCGGTGGGCTCTTATTTTAGGGGGTATTATAGGCGTTGCCATAACGATAGAAAACCATGCTTTACTTCCTCCGGATTCTCTAAAAAAAGAGAAAATCGAATGGAAAAAGGTTATTGGAAATAAAGATGTATGGTTTATTGGCCTTAGTCTTGCCGGATTTTGGGGCGCTTTTTTCGCATCAGCACAATTTTTAAGTCCATACCTTGTAAAAACGCACGGAATGAACGGAGATCTTGCCGGTCTTGTTTCTTCGCTTACTTTAATTGCCGGAGCTTTTGGTGGTCCTTTGATTGGCATGGTGTCAGACAAATTAAGGGGAAGAAAAAGTTTTATGATATTACTTTCTCTCGTTACGTGTTTTCTCATATCTACTATTTTTCTTACAAATGATGTCACGATATGGATTTACACGACGCTACTTGGTTTGCTATCGGCAGGGATATTTTCGGTACTTTACGCAATTCCGGCAGGATACAGAGAGATACCAGAACGCCTTTTGCCGCTTTCAATAGCACTTATAAATTCAATCCAGATTTCTGTTGGCTCCGTGGCACCATATTTGTTTACATTCACCGCATCAAAATTTTCTTTTACCATTGCATGGATATCACTTGGAATATTCTTGATAGTTTTTCTTCCTTTCGCGAAATTCGCAAAGGATGGGTAAAATGATCTTTTACACTAAAGATGTGAATTGATCTTTGAAAAACCGTATTTGAATATGCGAAATGAAATTCGGAGTTTTCTCAAACAGTTAATGATATAATTAAATATATTTGCCGGATTTAACGATATTTCACATTTAAAGTTAATTTTATACCGATTTTAAAAATCGAATGTTTATTTATATTCTGTCGCAGCCAAAAATTATTTGGAATCTAAATTTGGTATAGCATAAATTCACGGAGGTAAAAAATGTCAGAAGAGGAAAATAAAAACTTCAATTCTGATGAAGAGAAAAAAATTTATCTTTCTCCTAAAGAACTTGTAACCTTTGCTTTTGGAATCATCGAAGAAAAAGCATGGATATCGCTTGGCTTGATAAGAGATACTGACGGCGAGTTCCACAAATCAAAAGAGGACGCTAAAATGCTTATAGATTTGGCTGAAAAGATGACTGAAGCGTTGGAAAATAAATTCGATGAGGATGAAATTAAAGAACTGAAAAATCAATTGGCAAATCTTCAACTGAACTTCGTCAATCAATTCAAGTAAATTAACCGTGGCAAATGATGACAGTTTCAGGATGAGAGTTCTTATAGTAACTTCTTTGGGGGCCTTTCTAACCCCTTTCACGAGCAGTTTGATAAGTTTCGCTGTACCAAAAATAGCGAGTACTTTTCATTCAAATTTTACAGATATAGTATGGGTGCCAATGGCTTACTTGATCGTCCTACCGACTTTTATGATCCCGCTTGGAGTTTGTCCGATATGTACGGCAGGATCAGAAATTGCGAGCAACATTTACTTTTTGATATTGTCAAGTTTCGTTTTTTTTCAGGCGTAACGGTTAAGTCCGGAATTGACGCGTCAACATTTGAAAATGGCTTTAGGGTCATCATGATCTTTTCTGGAATACTAAGTCTTATCGGATCTTACACATCACTTCTGAGAACAAAAAAGCTGGTCAAAGGTTGATTTAAGAGCGTGTTTTATTTCTTTTACTTTGTTTTTATCCCAGAGATCCGGATCCGATCTTAAAAATGTCGTTCTGTCAGATCCGTTATCGAAAATGCCCAATGGGATCATAAATTTCTTTGAATTCTTGATGACCGTCACCGTATTTGATTTTTCAGAGGTTTTTTCAAGCCAGAAGATATCATCCGTGCCATATTCTTTCAACATAACCTCTATCGGAACACCATGGTGCAAAATAGATCCTGGATCATCTGGATTAGCCCTTTCTGAATTTTTTCTTCTTGATTCTGCAGGAGTTACCCAGTTATAAAATATGACTGATTTCCGGAGAATATCATCATCAAGTTGCGCAAGAGAATGAGAGTATCCGAATGGAAAATCAAGCGGCATCTTTGAACCGTCTGAACCACCTCTTGCAAATTCTATCATTATGGTCTTCCCTTCAAATGTCTCGGGATATGATTTGTACTTTTGTTCAAGCATGCCTTCGGCATCTTTTTCGATGTATTTAGAAATTTGATTTAGGATATCTTTTCTTAATTTTTGAAATCTCGGTTGAATTCCCACCTTTTGACTGGCTATATCTATTCTTCTCATCACAAAATGCGACGGTAATTCATCCTTGAACATGCTCTTTTGTTTCAAATCCCGATAATCTTCATTAAGTAAATGCATAAGTGTCAGCCAATTTCGCGGATCGATAAACGGTTTTTCATCAGAAAAATAAAAAAGTCTTGGCTGATTTATGTTTTCTAAGGCTTCATCTATCTTTCGCATGATGAAGACATATGGAAAATCATCCATGTCTATCGTTTTCCCAATGTGAAAATCTTTTTCCAGTTCTTGATCTGACATGCTTGCCATAAGCCTTCTTATTTCAGACTTGCCTGATGCCGGAAGTCCAAGTAATAAAACAATATCGAACATCTTCATAAGATCACCTGCTTTTCATGAATTTTTCTTACAAACCATATTTGAACGGACGCAATTGCGCTAAGAATTCCGAGTGCCATTATTCCAAGGCCTGTTAAGCCATTTGCGATTTGAATTGCCACACTGCCAAGCAAAGGTCCAACGCCAAAGATCATACCTATTATCGCTTCATGAAAGCCACCCTGTTTTCCTTCATCTTCGTCCTGAGAATTAAGACCGTAAAATATGGCATAAGTGTAAGGAACCGCGTAACTCATACCGGCAAACAAAGAAATAAGGAAAAAGATAAGGGGAGAAATGGGCATGAATATAAGAAAAACGGTCATCGGAAAAACCACCATAAAGATCATCGATATCTTTGGATTGGCAACCCAAATTTTGAATCTTCCAAGTATCAAAAAAGTCATTAAAACCCCTATGTTTGCACCCACTATCAAAAAACCGCTAAGTCCTATCGGTAGGCCATTCATACTTATGACTTTTGGGAAAAGCGAAAGTACCGCTGAATAAATAAGGCCTGATAAAAGCAGAGTCAATCTGTAGACTTTTCTGTAAAGACCTATTTTGGGGAAATCTATAGGTTTGGATGGAATTTTGAGGTTGTTGACTGGCCTAAAGTTGATGGATTCACCGTGTTTCTTAAAATCACGTCTTAAGATGTAAGAGGCGACAAAACTCAAGATGATTCCATATCCGAAAGTAATGTAAGGATACCTGACTATCAAAAAAGGACCCAAAGCCATGCCTATTATATTTCCAGCACTCCAAGAAAGCGTAAACCTGTTTATTGTGGCCGCCGGATCAACCCCGATTTGCTTTTCCCTTTTCGACAGCAATCCTTCTATCTGTGGAAAAAACGTTCCGAAAAAGAAATTAAGGCCTATCGCGAAAATAAAGAGTTCTGTGATGTTAGACCAAAAGAATCCTAAAACGTTAAAAGCCCCGAAGATCATCGTGGCAAATATCAACAATTTTTTTTGACCAAGACGATCTCCCTTTCTCCCAAATAAAAGACTTGTCGTTATGTAAGACAACGCTCCGGCGAAATTTATAAGGCCTATCGTTGAAAAAGGCAAACCCCATTTTGCGGCAATAGAGTTTACGGCCGATGTTAGTAAATAAGAAAGTATCGAAAAATTATTAGAAAAAAGGTGATAAAGATGAAAATAACTGCTTTTCACATGATCACCAAAGAGAATTGAGACTCATGATTCTAATTTCGCTTTCAAGATATTTTTAATAAGTTCAACTTCGTTTGTTATGACTATATAAGCCTCTTTTTCGATGACATATTCCATTTCTGCTTTATCGTTAACCGTCCAAAAGATTATCTTTATACCTTTATCTTTTCCGAACTCAATAATATCATCCATCTCTTTCAAACCCTTTGCGTAGACAGGGAGATTGTAAGAAAAAATACCGAGTTCAATACTTTTCTTTTTTATCTCTGAAATTTTATCTATATGGCTTTCGTCAAAAAGAAAACCTAATTTCAAACTTTGATCGAGTTTTCTTGCATAAGAAATACTTTTATGATTGAAGGAAGAAACAAGCACCCTGTCGGGATTTCTGGTTTTGATGAATTTCACGGTCTTTTCCACAAGTTCATCCGAATCTATGACATCTGTTTTAAGTTCAACGTTTATCCTAAAAACAGGACCTATCAGATCGAAAACCTCTTCAAGCGTGGGAATCTTTTGACCATGAGAGTTATATTTTCTGAGTTCTTCCAAAGTCATCTCGGAAATGAGACCTTCTCCGTTAAAAGTTCTATCTATCGTCTCATCGTGACATACGACAATTTTCTTATCTTTTGTAAGATGAACGTCCAATTCTATTCCATCCGATCCGTATTCAATGGCCTTCTGAAAAGCAAGTAAAGTGTTTTCAGGATATTTTGCGCTGTATCCTCTATGACCGTAAATTAACATATTTCACCTCCAATTTATCATATTTTAGCACAATCAGTTTTCTTCGATGATTGTCACAAGCAGTTTTATAAGATTTTCAAGATCGGAAAGACTCATCATTTCAACCTCTGAATGCATGTACTTCAAAGCAAAAGTGATGGGAACCATTTTAAAACCTTTTTCAATGAAAACACTTCCATCCGTCCCTCCACCGGTTACGCCCACCTGAAGAGGCAGGTGTGCCGATTGTGCAATTTGCAAAAGATGATTCATCTCTTCGAAAGAAGCCACGGCAGAATTGTCAATCATCCTCAAGACAGGTCCTAATCCCGGTTTCACGTTATCATTCATATTCGAACAACATGCAAAGGCATCTATCGCATAAACTTTAGATGGTTTGTATCTTTCTGAAAGAGCCTTTGACCCTTTGAGACCTATCTCTTCCTGAACGGTCCATGCAAAAATGACATGCTTTTTTGGATTTATCCTTTTTAAGGTCTCAACTAAAGCATAACATCCTGCCCTATCATCAAGAGACCTTACGGATACAAATCGATCGTTTAAAAATGACTCATGCTTTTTAAAAACCACAAAATCAAATACTTTTATACCCATTTCCATAACTTCTGATAAACTATTTGATCCAACATCTACGACCGGTTCAAAAGAAAGGCCGTCTTTTTGAAGATGTGGTGGAACACTTCCGATCACACCGTCTATTCTTCCTGCGGACGTGATGACATCAACATGTCTTCCTGGAAGCAGCTCATCGGAAATGCCGCCGATTTTTCGAATGACCAATTTTCCATCGTTACGTATGTTAGAGATGAAAAAACCTATCTCATCCATATGAGCCATAATCATTATGGGATCGCCTTCTCCTACCTCCACGATGAGATTTCCCAAGGCATCAATTTCATGGTTATAACCATGGGTCATTTCAATTATTTTTTCTCGCACTTTTTCTTCTCTGCCAGAAACGCCAGGAATACGACAAAGTTCCATAAGTTCTTTAAGTGTTTTCATCTTATCACCTTCCTTGTGATATTATATACTTATATGCTTGAGAAGGAGGAAAAAATGGAGATCAACGATGAACTCATAGATCATCTTGAAAACCTTTCAAAATTAAAATTGAAAAGTTCAGAAATAGAAAAGATGAAAACGGATATGAATGAAATTCTTGAATACATGAAACTTTTGGACGAAGTTGACGTAAGTGGATACGGACCGATTTTTACGCCCATGGAAGATCCAATGATTCCAAGAGAAGACAGATCAGATCAACAAGATCCATCTCAAATTTTAAAACTCGTTCCACACCTTAAAGATGATCTTGTTTTGATTCCATTGATATATGCAAAATGATGGGAAAATCGGAGAAGATATAGCATCTGAGTATTTAAATTCTCAACACTACAAAATTCTAAAGCGAAATTTTAGGATAAGACTCGGAGAAATAGACATAATAGCAATCGATAAAAAGACCCTTGTTTTTGTTGAAGTGAAATACGGTTCTGCCGATGCTTACCTAAGGGTTAACCAAAACAAATTCGAAAAAATAGTACGCACGGCAAATGCTTTCATAAAAATTCACGGAGACTTTAAATCTGAAAGTTACAGAATTGACGTTATCGCAATTTCAAAAGATGGAAGAATCAACCATTTTAAAGATGTTGCGAGAGATTTTTCGTGATGGAGGTGTCAAATGTATTTTACAAAACCCGAAATTAAAAATTCAAAAGTAAAAAATTACATTTACAAAAACAATCGCCATTTCGTTGAACTCGAACCAAATCCATTTTATGAAGATGGCGCAGGCGGTCAAATAGGAGATCGTGGTTTTATAGGCGAGGCATCTGTTTTGTATGTCTCTGACATGATAGAAGTCGATAGATCTCTTGCAATAAATTCTGAGGTTAAAATCACAATAGACATGGAAAGAAGATCCGAAATTGCCCGACAACACACAGCTCAGCATATAATATCTGCAGCAATAGAAAAAATGTACGGTGCAAAGACAGTCGGTTTTCATATGGGAGAAGAAGACACCACAATCGATCTTGATAAACCATTTGACATAGAAAAAATCGAAGAATTTTCAAATGAAATAGTGTTTTCGAATTTCGATGTTGAGGAAATAATCGTAAACCCCGATGAAGCGTTAAAATACGATCTCAGAAAAGATCTTTCTGAAAAGGCTCTTAAAAGCGGAAATATAAGACTTATAAAGATAGACGATTTTGATACAAATGCCTGTGGTGGCTTTCACGTTTCTTCGACCGGAGAGATAGGCATAATAAAGATAACTCATTCAGAAAGAATAAAAGGTGGTCTTATAAGAATATGGTTTGTGACTGGCAAAAGGGCACTCAAAGACTACAATTTAAAATCAAAGATGGTCTACGAAAGTGCAAGGCTTTTTGACGCATCATGGGTAGACCTTAAAGCGAGAATACAAAAATGCCTTGACGAATCAAAAGAAAAAAATTCATCTCTTAAGAAGTTGTCAGAAGTTGTTGCGCAATACATGGCTAAAACATTGAAGTCTTTCGATGTGTTAGAACTTGATGAATCTGTCGCATTATTTTTGACAAGAATAAGGCAGGACATTCCATACACGGTAAAGATAAACAACACGAACAACATCGTTGTGTCTCTTCCAGAATATGACAAAGAAAAAGTCATGAATTTTGCAAAATCTTTGAAGGCCAAAGGTGGCGGCAGCGGCCCAATTTACAGATTTTCAGTGGAAAATCCAAGCCAATTCATAGAAGCATTAAAACAAATGTGAGATCTTTGATCACACGTTATATTGGATCGAGTTTAGATTCCGAATGATCTTTAGAGTTACGTGCTAAGTGCCCTGTTTTGTAAGCAGTGGTACGTGTCATCGCCATGATTCGGAATTTGAATCTTGTTTGGTATATATACGTGATGCCTCAAAATAAAATCTACAGGAAGTAAGATTCATTGCTTCAAAATAAAATCTACATTTAGAATCTGACGGAATCGAGATGCCTCCTTTCCGTTTTCTTTTTTTCTTGAA
>JAJYYZ010000034.1 GCA_021800445.1 bacterium
TTCGAACAAGACCCATCTTCGGTAGTTTTATGTATTTTCCATCCTCAATTCTTATACTTCCATTCTGATTGTTCGTCGTGTAAGATTTATCTCCGCGATGTTTGCTTTTGAATTTCGGGAATTCAGTTTGGTGTTGAAAGAAGTTTTTGAATGCCCTTTGCAAGTTCAATTGTGCGTTCGCAAGTGCAAGGCTATCCACTTCATTGAGCCATTCGAATTCAGATTTGTATTGTGCGGGTGTGGTATTAAGCATCATCTTACGCGCTTGGTAATAATCGATTTTATCTTCAAGCATTTTGTTGTAGATAAACCGCACGCAACCAAATGTCTTTGCAAAGATCACCTGCTGCGCTTTGTCTGGATATAACCTGAAGCGATAAGCCTTATGCTTTATAATCTTCATCACCTTGGCTTTCAATACACTTGCGCATCATCTATATTTATTTATCAAGACAAGATGGTAATACATGCTGACGAATGATTCTATCTGATTTCATTCTAACACAAATCAAAGAACAATTCATCTCACCACTTATAGAAGTGGTGGGAGCATGTCACCATAAGATTTGTGATAGAAATCACAGTTATTTTTAGCAACAGGTGTTAAAATATATATGAAATCGAGGAGGTGTTATAAATGTTCTGTTATCAATGCGAAGAAACGCTTAACGGAAAGGGCTGCACAAAAGTTGGCGTGTGCGGTAAAAAAGATGACGTTGCAACCTTACAGGATCTACTTATATACACTCTGAAAGGTATATCTTTTTGGGCTGTGAGAGCGAGAAATTTAGGTCTCACGGATGAAAGAGCAGATCTGGCCATCATAAAAGGACTTTTTGCAACGGTGACAAATGTCAATTTCGATCCTTCAAGATTCGTGGAATACATAAAAGAAGATCTCGAAATAAGAGATAATTTAAAGGAAAGGTTTCTTAATGCCTACAAGAAGAGGTATTCGAAGGATTTCAAAATGGCGGACATCCCGGATTGCGTCAACTGGAAGGTTGCCAATTTTTCAAAAGAAAATCTTCTTTCAAAGGGTGCAGAGGTTGGAATTCTCTCTGACAAAATAGATGAGGATGTCAGATCGCTAAGGGAATTCATGATAATAAGTCTTAAAGGTATGGCCGCCTACATGGATCACGCCTACATTCTTGGCTTCAAAGATGATGAACTTTTCGCGTTCGTCGAAGAGGCTTTAGAGGCAAGCGTAAGGGTAAAAGATGTCGGAACGATGTTCGATTACGTTGTAAAAACAGGGAAAGTCGGACTTAAAGCAATGGAATTGTTAGACAGGGCAAATACATCCCATTACGGTAATCCGGAACCTACAATGGTGAATATAGGAGTAAAGCCCGGTCCCGCGGCACTCATAAGCGGTCACGATCTAAAGGACCTCGAAGATTTGCTCGAACAAACTAAGGGAACTGGTGTCAACGTCTACACGCACGGAGAAATGCTGCCGGCAAATGCTTATCCGTATTTCAAAAAATACGATAATCTCGCTGGAAATTACGGAAATGCATGGTGGATGCAAAATAAAGAATTTGAAAGTTTCAACGGTCCCATAATAATGACGACAAACTGTTTGACGCCGCCTTCTGAAAGTTATAAATGGCGCGTTTTCACAACAGGTCTTGTTGGATGGCCGGATGTCAAGCATATACCAGACAGGACTGGAGATCATAAAGACTTTTCTGCCGTCATAAAGATGGCACTTGAGATTGGTAAAGGCCCTGTTCAGATCGAGAGCGGGAAGATTCCGATAGGATACGCGAGAAATACCGTCCTTGAAGCGGCAGGCACGATTGCGCAGATGGTAAAAGATGGAAAGATAAAGAGATTTTTCGTCCTTTCCGGATGCGACGGAAGATTCAAATCACGTGAATATTACACGACGCTTGCGACGAAACTCCCAAAAGATACGGTAATTCTCACATCTGGATGCGCAAAATACAGATACAACAAACTCGATCTCGGACAGATAGAAGGACTTCCAAGAATTTTGGATGCAGGTCAATGCAACGACTCTTACACATGGATAGCAACAGCCTCTAAACTTGCAGAGATCTTTGGAGCCGAAAGTGTCAACGATCTTCCAATTTCCTTTGATCTTGCATGGTACGAACAAAAAGCCGCATTTATTTTGAATGTGTTGCTTTCTCTCGGCGTTAAAAATATACGTTTAGGTCCAACATTGCCAGCCTTTGTTTCACCGAATATCCTGAATGTGCTCGTCGAAAAGTTCCAGATAAAACCAAATGGAAATGTCGATTCGGACCTTGAAATGATGATGCAGGGAAAATGAGAAAGGCGAAAGCCTTTCTCATGTTTTCATGGCTATATCTTTCAATTTATCGATGTCGAGTATCGTTACGCGATTCCTGTCGAGCGAAATAAGATTTTGATCTTTGAAATATCTCAAAGTTCTCTCCACGTTTTCTCTCGAAAGGTTAAGCATATTGCCCATCGTTTCTCTGTTCATATCAAGAGTTATTTTGACACTTTTTCCTTCTTTTATCCCACCAGAATAGGCAAGATCTAAAAGAAAGAAGGCCATCTTTATGACTGAATTTCCTATTATTAGATTTTCAAAGCGCTGCGAAAGGTAAGAAAGTCGGGAAGTTACGTTTTTTATAATTTCTACGGCTATGGCATTGTCTTTCATGAGAAGATATTCAAATTGTTCCACATCGATCGCGAGAACTTTTGAATGCTCCATGGCCTGGGCAGTTGCCGGATAAAATTTTTCTTTAAAGAGTAAGGACTCGGCAAACAATTCACCGGGCTTCAATATCTTTATAACGAACTCTTTTCCAGCAGTGCTTAATTTGAAAATCTTTATCCTACTGCTTAAGACCATGTATATGTTTTTGCCTGCATCATCCTGATAAAAAAGTATTTCACCCTTTTTAATCTCTACGACACGAGAAATGCCAAGTATTTTCCCCATCATTTCGGCATTCAAACTGGAAAAATATTCGGATTTTTGAATTATCCCAGATATATCCTTCATAATTCACCTATTTAGATCTTATCACAACGGTGACAAAGATATGGCAGAGAAAACAAACCTGCACCTAAAATTGAAATTTCGAATCACCGCTGTGGCAGGTGCCTCCTGATGGCGGGTAGGTTGTGGCTCGTAGCAATCTGTAATCAGAAAAACTCTTCACTACTCACTCGTCACTGTTCACTGATCGAGGCATCCTGCCCTCCGCTTCGGTAAGTAATTATTCGGCTTTTAAAGTGAATTAAGGTATCTCCGCTTTCATTCGCGATGTCTCTTTTCTCAAGAAGATCAAGAAAATCAGAACGAAAGGTATTATAATGGCAAATGTCAATCTTATCCCCAAAAGTTCTATCACAGCCCCGAAAAGAATCGGTATAAATGTTCCTATTGCCGTCAATACCGAAAAAAAGTAACTGTTTGCTTTATTTCTCTGTTCTGGAGGGAAGGCTCTTGTAATTGCGACCAGCGATAAAGGATAAGTTAGTCCATGCGGAATGCCGAGGATAAGAAAAGAAACGGCATAAATGATGATGTTGTTAGATAAAACAAGTATTGAAAGCCCCAAAGCGGTTAAAATTGCTGACATGATCATTTGAAAAGGCAGATTATTTGGAGGCTTTATTGTGAAAATGAGTCTACTTAAAAATGATGTGGAGAAAAACAGGGAGAAAAGAATGGTAACAATTGAATAACTGACATGAAATGACGCTTTCGCGTAAATACCCCCGAAAACCGTTATCATTGCAAATGGAACGTTGTATATGAGGTTGTTTATCACCGATGCGCGAAATCCAGCGTTTTTGAAAATCGGCGTTCTTCTGTCCGAAGAGACTTTTTCAGATTCCTTTTCAGGAAATTTTATGAAAAATGACGTTATCGCTGCCAGAACTCCAAAGATGGCAAAAAGGACAAAAGACTGTCTTAGCGTGAATTTTGTCAAGATTATCGATTCAATCGCTGGCCCTATTATAAGTGAAAGGCTTAAAGTTAAAGTGTATATGGAAATAATTCTTTCCCTTACCTTTTTGTCTTCGTAAAGGCTCGAAGAAGTTATGATGTTTGGCATCAAAGCGCCTAGCACAAAACCTGTGGCTATTGAAAGTATCCATACACTCACGTAATTTACTATTGAAAAGAAAGGAAAAAGTACAGCGTAGACTATTGACGAAAATATAAAAAGCACTCTTCTTTCCTTCGATTTCAAATTTGCATTTACAAAGCCGCTCATGAAAAATGTGGATAGCGAAAATACCGCGGATATCAAACCTATAAGTATTTCATTGAAACCGAGATTGTACTTCACAAGTAAAGGAATGGTTGTTGCGAGCATGTTGTTACTCGCACGTACAGAAAAAGTCATTGAAATTATCATAAGGACAGAATACAGAATATTTGCCATCTTTTAATCTCCTATTTTTTCAACTGGTACGGTACAACACTTATCACAACATCTTTTTCGTGAACAAGATATCTTCTCAAAATCCAACTTGTCTGGTTGTGAAGAGATCTGTGCCAAAATCTTTTCGTCTCGAACTCAGGTATGAGTACAGTTATGAAATCTTCGGGATTTTTTTTCTGTCTTATCTCGTTGATGTACTCAAGTATCGGTTCGATAACGGTTCTGTAAGGAGAATATTTCACCACAAGTTGAATCCCTGGATTCCAATCTTTCCATTTTTCAACGATCTCTTTGGAACTATTTTCGTCTACGCTTACGTAAAGAGCACGCACATCCTTTGATATCATACGCGCATATTTTATGGTGTTTTCAACAACTTTACTTACGCCTGAAACCGGCACAACGACTATGTTTTCTCCGTAAGGTGCTAATTTGATTTTGACGTAATCTTGAGGAGGCAATCTAAGTTGTTCTCTCATGTTTTCATAGTGTTTGCGTACAGTAAAAAACCATATCATTATAGCTGGAATCAAAATCGTTACTATCCATGCGCCTAACATGAACTTTGCCACAATTATGACAATTACAACCGTTGCTGTTATTATCGCACCAAAACCATTTATAATTGCAGATGTTATCCATTTTCTACCCTTTTCTCTGTTCCAGTGAACAACCATAGATGTCTGGGCTATCGTAAATGAAATGAAAACACCTAATGCGTAAAGTGAAATAAGTTCATCAACATAGCCATCAAAAATTATCATAAAAGCAGCGGCCAAAAAAGAAAGAAAAATTATTCCACCGGAAAAGGAAAGTCTATCGCCACGTGCCGAGAGATACCGTGGCATGTATCCGTCTTTTGCGAGCAACGCAAGTAACGGTGGAAGGCCGTTGTAGGCTGTATTTGCGGCAAGGTAAAGTATCAGCATGGTTGTTGCTTGAACGTAATAATAGAACAATCCTCTGCCAAAGACAGTTTCGGCAAGTTGCGAAAGCATTGTATTTTCCTGTTCCGGCAAAAAACGATAATGAACGTAAAGGAAAACTATTCCCGCAAACATTGTGACAAGTATCATGGCAAGTAAATACGTTGTTTTTTGAGCGTTTTTTACTTCCGGCTTTTTGAACATCGGTACCCCATTCGATATTGCCTCTATGCCGGTCATTGAACTGCTTCCATTTGCAAAGGCACGCATTATCAAAAAGATCACAAAGCCATTTATGGCGACCTTACCACTTATTTCCGATGGAGAAATGGCAGGCTGCTTACCTACGATCGTAAAGATAATTCCAACAATTATGGTCACAATTATTCCGAAAACGAACGCATAAGTTGGAAAAACGAAAACAGAAGAAGATTCTCTCACACCTCTTAAGTTTATGACCATTAAAACAAGAAATAAAACACCAAGATCTATCACAAGATGGTAAGGCAAAAGAGAAGGGAAGGCTGATGTTATGGCATCCGTACCGGCAGAAACACTCACGGCGACAGTTAACGTGTAATCAACCAAAAGAGATGCTGCAGCCAGTAAGGCCGGCATTTCTCCTATATTTGTTTTTGCCGCTGAATAAGATCCGCCTCCGCTTGGATTTGCTCTGGCAACTTGAGCATATGAAATGCTCACTATTATGACAAGTGCAATTATTGCCAGACCTATCGGTATGGCAAAGGTATACATCAAAGCACCGCCGGCCATAAGCATTATTATCATTTCTTCAGGACCATAGGCAACGGAAGAAAGTGCATCAGATGAAAAAATGGCAAGTGCTTTCCATACAGGCAATTTCTCACGTGATATGCTTTTGTTTGAGAGAGGAGGACCTACGAAAAATCTCTTTAAATCTTTTAGAGTCATTTGCACCCCCGATTATTTTTGCCAACATTTTAAATTTTATCATATTTTACCGATGCTACCCCATTTTTAAAATCAAAAAATCCCTTCTCCACGTTCGAGAAGGGACTTTGGTTCATTGATCGGTTACTTATTTCTTTTCTTTCTTATCTGGCTTTTTTTCCTGTTTCTTTTCTTTCTTTTCCTGCATGGTATCGCCTCCTTTTAGGCTTGAAACAATTATAAACCAAATTTCGTTTTAACATATACCTAATTTATGGCGATTATAAGCAATAAAGAGTTGTTAAAGACAAAAAACACTTTTTAATGGTACTTTCCTACTGATACATCGTTTTATCTCATGTTATCTTGGAGCAAAAACGTCCAACTCATCTTGTTGTATGAACAATCATCGATTTTATAGAATGAAGTCTATTTTCGGCTTCTTCAAAAATTGCGCTTTGAGCGCCATGTCCAACATCTTCTGTAACTTCTTCTCCGTAATGGGCAGGTAAACAATGCATGAAAATCGCTGTCGGCTTCGCAAGACTCATTATTTTTGCGTTAACTTGATATGGTGCGAATATCTTTTTTCTTGCTTCGGCTTCGCTTTCCTGTCCCATCGAAGCCCAAACATCTGTGTATATTATATCCGCATCCTTAGCGGCGTAAAATGGGTCATTTGTGATTTCCACTTTGGCCTGCGTCAACTTCGCTATTTCAATAGATCTTTCAACAACTTTCTTTTGAAGTTCATATCCTTTTGGTGATGCAACGACGACGTGCATTCCCAATTTTGCACCGGCGAACACTATCGAATTTGCGACGTTGTTGCCGTCTCCGATGAAGGAAAATTTTAATCCCTTGAAATATCCAAATTTTTCTTTGACAGTTATCATGTCACCGACAATTTGGGTGGGATGTTCGAAATCTGAAAGTCCGTTTATAACGGGTACACGTGAATATTTGGCAAGATCCTCAACCGTTTTGTGTGCAAAAACTCTTGCCATGATGACATCCACCATGCTTGACAGAACCCTTGCTATGTCTTCCGTAGTTTCACGTTTGCCAAGTTTTATATCATCAGGTCCTAAATATATCGCATGACCGCCAAGTTGAGTCATAGCGGTTTCAAAGGCGACTCTTGTTCTTAAAGATGGTTTTTCAAAGATCATGCCAAGTGTTTTACCGGACAGCACATCTCTTCTTTCGCCGCTGTAAAGTTCATCCTTAAGCCGGATCGATGTGTCGATCAATTGATTTAATTCTTCGATCGTCAAATCGTCAATGCTTACTATGCTCTTTCCTTTCATCAGAATCATGAAACTTCCTCCTCATTTTTTATGTTTTGCGTGATTTTTTGTGTGTCACGCGCTATTACAAGTTCCTCATTTGTAGGTACGACAAGCACCTTTACCTTAGAATCATCTGTTGATATTATTGCCTCTTTTCCGCGAATGTTGTTCTTGTTCGGGTCTACTTTTAATCCAAGAAATTCAAGGTAAGAACAAACGTCAGCCCTTGCATATGCGGAATTTTCTCCGACGCCAGCCGTAAATGTTATCGCATCAACACCGTTCATTGCCGCAGCGTATGCACCGACATATTTTGCTATTCTGTAGTCGTATATGTCGAGAGCTATTTTAGCGGCGTCGTTGTGATCCTCAAGTGCAGCATTTTCAATATCTCTCATATCACTGCTGAGTCCATTCGAAAGGCCAAAAGCGCCGCTTTCTTTGTTAAGGATGCTGTTTATTTCCTTGTAAGATAAATTTTCTTTCTCTTGTAAAAATGTAACGATTGCCGGATCAAGGTCTCCTGATCTTGTCCCCATAACAAGTCCCTCAAGGGGTGTGAAACCCATAGATGTATCGACACTTTTTCCGTATTTGACGGCTGCAACGGAACTGCCGTTTCCTATATGGCACGTGATTATTTTCATCTCTTCGACGGGTTTGTTCAAAATTTCGGCTGTTCTATGTGAAACGTAAAAATGAGATGTACCGTGAAAACCATATCTTCTTATTTTATACTTCGTGTAATATCTCAAAGGTATCGCGTAAAGATAAGCTTTTTTTGATAGCGTTTGGTGAAAGGCGGTATCGAAGGTACCAACGTGAGGAACGTCTGGAAGTAACTCTTTTGCCGCTCTTATTCCCATTATGTTTGGTGGGTTGTGAAGAGGAGCGAGTTCGATGTTATCTTCGAGTGCTTTCATGACTTTTTCATCTATAAGCACTGATCCAGAAAAAGTTTCTCCGCCATGAACAACTCTGTGGCCGACGGCATTTATTTCGTTCATGGATTTTATGACTCCTTTTTCTTTGTCCGTTAAGATATCAAGTACAAGTTTCAAAGCAATTTTATGATCTTTGACGGCACTCTCGATCGTGTATTTTTTACCTTGTACTTTGTGGACCAATCTTGAACCATTTAACCCTATCCTCTCAACTATCCCACTACATAAGACATTTTCATTTTTCATGTCAAACAGTTGATATTTCAAGGATGAACTTCCAGCGTTGATCACGAGAATCTTCAATTCAAACACCTCCGATTAAACTTTATTAGACGACCCAAGTATATCCATTCTCTGGGCAACCACGTTTTTAACAGCCTCTATCGCAGGCTTGAAGAAATCTCTTGGATCTATATCCGATGGTTTTTCATGAAGAGATTTTCTAAGTTCTGCTATAAATGCTATTCTCAGATCTGTATCCGTGTTTATCTTGTTTATACCGTATTTGATGGCTTCTTTGAGGATATCAAACGGAACTCCTTTTGCACCTTCTATTTTTGCTCCGTAAGAGTTGGCTTTTTCGACATCCGCTTCAAGGACACTCGATGCGCCATGAAGTACAAGAGGAATTTTGGTCAATTGTTTAACTTTTCTCAACCTTTCAAAGTCCAATTTCGCTTCTCCTTTGAACTTAAAGGCACCATGGCTCGTTCCGATCGCCGGCGCAAGAAAATCCACGCCCGTCTTTTCGACAAAAATTTTTGCTTCATCCGGATCGACCAAAGTCGCATCTCTTTCGGCAACGGAAACATTATCTTCGACGCCCACAAGTTTCCCGAGTTCTGCCTCAACTGAAATTTCGGCAGCATGTGCTATTCTCACAACTTCGGATGTGATCTCGACATTTTCTTTAAAAGGTTTTGCAGATGCATCTATCATGACCGATGTAAATCCTGCCCTTATGGCAGCAAGCACATGATCGAGATCATGACCGTGATCAAGATGAAGTGCCACTGGAACTGGGATGTTATCCGCATATCTCCTGACCATATCCGCAAGCACTTTCGCGCCTTTCCTAAAATCACCGTTTCCGGCATAAGACATGGCACCCTCACTTGCCTGAATTATGACAGGAGATCTTTTTATAACGGCCGCACTTACAATCCCAATTAAAAACTCTAAACTGTTGATGTTAAATGCTCCGACACCGTAATATTCGGCATTAGCCTTGTCAAGGATATCTTTTGTACTCTTTACGTACATCGTTTATGCCTCCTTTTCAATTCAAAAATTAAGATCTACTTTTGGTGCGACTTTAACTTCTTCTTCAACTTTGAACAAAGTCATTTCCTCGAATTTAAAAAGATTAGCAACGATATTTGATGGGAAAACGGCCGTTTTTGTGTTGTATCTTGTGACTATGTCGTTGTAAAATTGTCTCGAATATGCTATTTTGTTTTCCGTATCTGTCAATTGCTCCATGAGCATCTGAACATTTTGATTTGCTTTTAGATCCGGATACCTTTCAAATACGGCAAGTAATCTTCCAAGGGCACCCGTGAGTTGATTTTCGGCATCTATTTTGTCTTTGACATTTCCGGCGCTTACGGCCTTCGATCTCGCATCTATGACTTTTTGCAGCGTCTCTTGTTCGTATTTCATGTATCCCTTTGCGGATTCCACAAGATTTGGAATCAAATCGTGACGTCTGTTGAGTTGAACGTCTATCTGCGCCCATGCATTTTGTCCTCTCTTTTTAAGAGTTATAAGAGAGTTGTAAGCCGCGATCAACCATATCCCGATGATTACCAAAACGACAACCCCGGCAATTCCAATTATCCATTCTAACATCAGTTACCCTCCCTTTTGTTTGCCCTTTCGACAAGTTTAAAATATGTAACTCCATTTTCAAGAAAGAAAATAAACACAGGTTTTTCTGTTTTTGAAATTATCCTGTTTGCCATTTCAACACCGTGACGATATGAAGTTATAACGATAGCATCAAAATCAATTTCATTCAAATCGTTAACGGATTTTATTGTAAACCTTTGTATTTTATTTCCAATTCTTTCTGAATTTTCATCTATAAATCCTGTAATTTTGATGCCATGACTTTCCATTATCTCCAAAGCCATTTCTCCAATGTCTCCGGCGCCAAAAAGCAGTATCTTTTTTAATCTTTTAGAAATCAGATGATTCCAAACCGGCTCGAAATTTTTTTCTGATGCTTTGTACATCGTTAGAATTTCTCTGCTGTAAGATATGTTCAAAATCATCAGTTTGTTTTTGCCTTCAGGCGTAAGATGATACGTCGTATTTCGAGTCGTTGTCCCTTTGATCTCAATTTCACCTTTAGATTCGAGAATTGCAAGGTATTTATTGACCATTGGAGGAGTTATATCACATTTCATGGCGATTTCTTTTTGAGTTGTTTTTGAATTTTCATCTATTTCAGACAAAATGACAAGTTCTTTGTAATCGGGCATCGTTTTAAAAAACCTTGGTTTTTCCATTTTCACGCTCCAGAGGGCACTCTGTTACAAAGTTAATGATAACATTTTTTGGTCAAAATGTTCAACGATTGTGTGTTTCAACCTTTGAATTCAATTGAAGCCACGACATTTTCGTCAACTTTTTTGATTGAAAATTCAAATCTGTGGTACTCACAAAAGTTATTTACAAATCTCAAACCCGTCCCATAATCCAATTTTTCCGGAGATTTTCCTTTAAAGGTGTTCGAAATTTCTATTCCCGCTTTTCTAGTTTTGATTTTGATCACGCCACCTTGCGAAGTGTATTTTGCCGCATTGGAAAGCAAGTTGAAGATCACCTGTTTAAATCTTCTTTTATCGGCATTTATCTGAACATTTTCAAATTGAGTTTTGAAAGTTATATTTCTCGATTCAAATACTGCTATGAAAGATTTGAATATTTTTTCCGTTTCTTCTCCGGCGTCAAAATTTTCTCGGGAATAGGCAAGTTCATCACCTTCGATGTTTTTGAGATCTTTAAGCACCTCAGAGATATGATCGACACTTATCAGCATTTTATCAACAAGTGGCTTTTCGTACGGTATCACATCATCCTTTAACGCCTCGAGTTCCATTTTAACAACGCCAAGTGGCGTCATCACTTCATGGTAAACGCTTGATGTCATTGCCTTTCTTGCCATAGATCTTTCAGATAATTTTTCAGAAAGTATTTCTATCTTTTTTGCGAGATCGGATATCTCAGAAGAGAAAGCAACATTTGAGAAATCTATCTTCTCATTTGACTGTATGATTTCGATTGCATTTGATAGTTCTTTAAGAGATTGAGAAATTTTACTCTGAAAGATCTCTGCCAAAATGATCGAGATCGCCAAAGAAGTACCGAATGCAAAGACAAATGAGACCACTATCTCTACCATCGTCATACGTTTTACATTATTTATGTTTTTTAGCCTTTGTTCGGAGAAATAAGGACTGACCCCGTAAAAATCTCTACCTATAAATTGGGCCCTTGCGAAATTTTCAAATCTGTTTTCAAAAATTCTTTGCTCAGCAAAGGCCATTAAGATGCCCATTATGGCGACAGGTATTATAACGTATAAGATGAATTTAGTTGATAATTTCTGACGCTTCGATCGTGTAGCCAAGGCCTGTCACCGTTTTTATCTTTATTCCACTGCCCTCAAGTTTTTTCCTTAAGTTCTTTATGGTTGCGTCCACTATCCTTTCAGATCTTTTACCTTCCCATGCGATGCTTAGCAATTCTTCTCTTTTGCAAATGCTTCCGCGATTCTTAAGCATGAAGTTGATCAATTTAGCCTCGATGGGGGTAAGATATACCTTTTTTTTATCTGTTACGAGTTCTCTTTCGTTAAGATGAAAATTCAATTTGGATGTTTTAGAGTCACGGCTAAAAAAATTCTCTACCTTTGCAACCAAAATTCTTGGCGAAAAAGGTTTGGTTATGTAATCTATCGCACCAAGTTTAAGACCGTTAAGCATGTCTTCCTCGGAATTTTTTGCGGTTACGATTATGAACGGAATACCTTTTAAACTCGCCAACTGAGCAAGAGTTTCTCCGGTTAAACCCGGAAGCATAAGATCAAGCAGCAAAAGATCGAAATTGTCTTCTTTTACAATTTTAGCCGCTTCTATTCCATCGTCAACAAGCACAACTTCATGCTGTTTACCAAGATAAAGAGAAAGTATCTCTCCTATTGTCCTGTCATCTTCAACAAGCAAAATTTTTGCCATGTCGGCACCATAATTTCTGTTTTTTCCACGCATCACGCACTATATGCCAATCGCTTTCTCAAACCAGAAACACTTGAGATAGTTCGTTTCTGGCATTGAAAGTAAATGTGGATGATCGATGGGTAACCCTGTCCAGCAAATAGGTCTTACGATTACAGATTTTTTTGTCGAAGATTTCATAACGATCCTTTCGATCATTTCTGCATTTACGTTGTAAGCACATGAGCAAATACAGCCATATCCTTTATCTTTCAGATGATCGATGATTTGATCGGTCAATTCTGAGAAAAAATCAACTGCCTTGTTTTTTTCAGCCTTTCTTTTTATAAGCGAAGGCGGATCGGCAATTATGAGATCGTAAAGATCAAGGTTTTTAATGTCAAAAGCATCCTGCTTTATGAAATTGGCTTTTAGACCGTTCATTTCAGCGTTTTGGTGACCGATTTCAAGATCCTGTGACGATATGTCGACGGCATCTACATCCATTCCACTTTTAGCGAGATTAAGTGCAAAACCGCCTGTGTATGTGAAAAGGTCGAGTGCTTTCCCTTCAAATGCCAATTTTCTCGCGAATTCCCTTGATTCTCTTTGATCGTAAAAAAAGCCTGTTTTTTGTCCCTTTACAACATCGACTAAAAATTTAAGATCGTCTTCTTCTACAATCTGAGGAACTGGTGCTTTTCCATAAAGCAATCCCTTGTTTCTTGATAATCCTTCTTCTGGAAGTGATTCAAAATCACTTCTTTCGTAGATGGAATTCGGAGAATAAACATTAACGAGTGCATCTATTATGAAGTTCTTCATCTTCTCAAGCGCTAAAGATCTGATTTGGATTACCAGCGTTTGTCCAAATCTGTCAACCACAAGACCGGGTGTTAAATCACCTTCTGAATTGATTTCACGTCTGTATTGAGAAAGATTTTTTCTTCTCATTGTCGCCGTTTTAAATCTTTTTTCAAAGAATTCGGTATTTATTTCTGCATCTTTGAGTGTTAAAACCTTGATGGCATTCTTTGATTTGCCGTTATAAAGTCCTTTGCCGACAAATTTATCATCGTAAAACAAATTCGCTATTCCAGACACCTCATTGGAAATAACCGTTTTTATTTCATCCAGAAAGATCCAAAGATGATGCCTTAGAATCTTTTCCATTCCTCTTTTATTTAATTTTACCACGATCATTTCGCACCATCCAGCATATCCCTTGCCACCGCATACCTATGACCTCTGACGGAAATGTAAAGACCGCTGGCATGTGAGTATTTCAAAATTTCAACGATCAAAAAAAGTCCTGCAATTATTATTTTTTCTCTTCCTTTTTCCATGCCGTTTATTTTTGAAATCTTTTCCAAACTCATTTTCTTCATTTTTTCAAGAAGTTCCGCTAAGTCCTCGATCTTGAGAAATTTTCCATGGATAACCGTAGGATCAAATGGCCTTTCTTCTATTATACTTGCAACGGTTGTTCCTGTACCTCCTATCGAGACAATCGGTCCTGACGGGATTGAAGAAAGGTAAACTTTCAACTGATCGTCAACATCATCAAGTTGATGTGCAACCGGATATTCTTTCACGAAGCGATCGGTTAGCATAACTGCGCCCATGGGTATGCTTTCGAATCTGAATTCGGATTCCGTGTATTTCGCCATCTCAAAACTTCCTCCACCTATATCGATGACAAGCGGATTTTTTAAATTTGAAAAATTATCGTCTTCCACAACGGATCTGTAAGAAAGCCATGATTCTTCTTCTCCGGTCAAGATGCGAACTTCATCGAATCCTTCGGAGATCTTTTGAAAGTAGGTCTTGTCCATCTTTCTGAAAATTTCAGTACCTGTAATGGCGATCTTTTCAATTCCGTGAGATTGACAAAGTGCTTTGTAATTTCGGATGACTTCAAAGGCTTTTTTTAAATTTTCTTCTCTTATTTTTCCATTAACGAGATGACCCAGTCCAACGATAGTAGATGTGTCAAAAAAATAATTGATCCCTGAATTTTCTTTTTTTGCCATCAAAAGCAAGAATGAATTTGTTCCGGCATCTACAACTCCGATTTTCAATTCAATTTCTCCCTTCAAGATCTATCATAGCACAAAAAGATAAAGCGACCCTTCAGGGTCGCCTTTTGGTGAGCGCGGCAGGAATTGAACCTGCTACCTCTTCCGCGTCAAGGAAGCGCTCTACCATTTGAGCTACGCGCTCTTACTTGGAGATTATACCTTAACTCTTTTTAAAATGTCAAGTCATCGATTTCAAAGAAATTTTTGATATCTTTTGGAGAGCGACGTAGATGATGGTGGAAGTTGCTAAATTCAGGACACTTGCAATCGTAAGAGAAGGTAAAAGTCCGATGTACAATCCCCATCCGCCAACAGGTAAAACTATGAGAGGAGCGATTATTCCGTTAAGAATCGTTGCCATTGTTATGCCGAGGAACTTATTTATTCTGTAAAAATATCTGTAAGCGATAGCTACAAAAAACATCTCCAACGCTACTCCAGCAGTTAAGATGCCTAAAGGAAAACCGGCACTTGCCGTGATGATAAGATATCCAAGCATCGTTACAATTGAGCCGGGGATATATCCGAGATAAAGCACCGCTGTAAAACCTGCAGTCGAATCAAAGCCTATGTCTCCAAGAGGACTCGGAATTTTTATCAAAGAACCGACAAACGAAAGTGCAATGAAAATAGCCATCAAAGTTAATTTTCTCGTTTTTGACATAGCACACTCCTCATTCAAGAGATCCTATTTTTTTAATTGGAATGCCAATTTCAGGCTTTCCATAAGACCAAAAGACAACACAGGTCGATGGCCCGGCACTCTTGTGAAGCCATGTTGCATCTTTGATTTTCAGATCAAGATCGCTATTTCGCGCAAGTAATTTTGCTTCTTCAAAAATTCCTGAAGATCCCACCGGTATCATTTCGCCGACATCATCGTTGTTTCTTAAATTCAAAAAATCATCAAAACTTAAAATTTTATCTTCATATTTTAAAACCTCATCGCCTACGAAAGGATAACCGGCGACAAAAACATCTGAACCCTTGTGGGCATTTCCAATGATGGGATTTCGTACGAAACCCACCACAGAAATGCCAAGACCTGTTTGAGATGTTTTGAAATTTTTTTCTGTCGAAATGACAAGAGAAAGAGAAAATCTTTCGATCATTTTTCTTATTTCATCAATCGCCCCTCGAACATATTCCGGATCATTGGCAAATTCGGCACTTACGCTTAAAGGTTTTGAACCTACCGATATGACTTCCATCAAAGCAGTCCTTAAGGTGTATCTGGCAATTATCTCTACCGGAACTTTCAGCACATCATCTTTTAGTGCTCCTATTCCGCCAGCCGAATCACACGCATGCACCAAAAAGCCGTCTTTGAATTTCATCAAATTCGAATCCCTCATAGATCACCTCAGTTGACATGTTGTGAGCACGACAATTTGAGCAATCTCTTCTATCGATCCAAGCACATCTCCCGTCATGCCTCCTATCATTCGATCTGAGATCAATTTCATGGCAAAGGCTGCAACAAGACCGATTCCGATGAACAAAAGCGTTCTTGGAAAAAACAAAAACGGAACAAGATAAACAGACGCATGGATCAATGTTTTTAATTTCACAGGGAAGATCGATGCACCCAGTCCTGATTTTGCAGGCTTCGAGAAATAAGCGGTTAACACCATAGCGTAACGGCCTGAAACGGTGCTTGCTAAAATTCCGACAAATGATACCCGGCCAAGCACGTAAGTCATCAGAATCATGTAAAGTGCACCGACGAGGATAGCCATAGGGCCAGAATTTCCCATTTTCATTATCTCAAGTTTTTTTTCTCTTTGTTTTTGGGACATAAAAGCATCTGTCGTATCGAGCAAGCCATCGAAATGAAAAGCGTTGAAAAGGAAATAAACCAAGAAGATCGAAAGTACGATGACAGGAAAAGATCTTCCCAAAATCCAAAATAAAAGTATGTATATCCCGCCCGTCATGTAGCCGACTACGGGAAAATCACCAACGGCATTTGCAGGGTTAACATCTGTTTTTATGGGAATTCTTGTTAAAAACGCTATGGCGCCTGCTATGCCTTTCATTTTATTTTGAGAGGAATTCCCGCGATCATAAAAAACACCTCATTTGCGATCTTTGCTATTTCTTGGTTGAGCCTTCCGAGTGTTTCGACGTAAGTGCGCGTCATTTTATCAACCGAGATAATTCCCATGCCCACTTCGTTTGATACGATTATCTCGTTGCCGTTTAGATTTGCCAGAAATTTTTCTGTTTCTTCTTTCGAATCAACGTCATGATACATGAGATTTCCAATCCATGTGGTCATACAATCGATGACACATGTATCGTAATGCACGGTCATCTTCAAAGTTTTCCACAGATAAAGCGGTTCCTCAAAAGTATCGAAGTTTTCTTTTCTATCCTTTTTATGCTTTTCTATTCTCGATCTCATCTCATCGTCAAATGGTTCTGCCGTTGCTATGAAGGCCTTCTTTTCTTTATGCATGGCAAGTTCGATCGCAAAATTGCTCTTTCCGGATCTTTCTCCGCCCGTTATAAGTATCATCTGATCACCTTCCTTAGCGATTCAAAAAGTCTTTCATTTTCTTCCGTTTTTCTTATAGATACCCTTATTCTGTCGTAAAGGCCAAAACTTTCGCAATTTCTCACATGAATTCCCAATTTGTCGAGATTTTTTTGCACCTCATGTGCGTTTTTAACCTTTAGAACGCCAAAGTTGGCATCCGTGAAGATTCCGAAATTTTCGAATTTTTTTGATTCAGCCTTTATCGATTGCATGCTTTTGAAAAGAAAAGTTCCATCATCTTCGATCAAAAATTCAACAAAAGCGTATCCGCAACTTCCCAGTGCCCAAGGTGATCTGTATTTTTCAAAATGCTTTTTGAAGTTTTCGGTTTTAACGTATCCCACTCTTACTCCCGGCATTCCATAAGATTTCGTAAAACTTCTCACGATGATGATGTTTGGATGATCAACGTTCCATCTTAATTTCTCGTCAACGAAATCAACAAAGGCTTCATCCAGCACAATCGTCACCTTGTTTGCAAGATCTTCAAGATCGTCGCGCATTTTGAGATATTTTCCCGTCGGATTGTTAGGATTACCCAGTATGATCACACTTTTCCCGTTATTCGACAATTTTTTTGCAAGATCGAAAGCACTATCGAGATTCAGATCAATTTCATTCTTAGACGGTACTTTGAAAACGCGCTTTGCCATGTAAGATGCAATTCTTTCATACTCTCCGTAAGATGGAAGCGGAATTACGACGTTTGCGTCATTCATGATTGTAAAACCAACGATCTGAAATGCTTCAGTCGCTCCTGCGAGAATAACGGTGTCTTTGCCAAATTTTTCTTTAAATCTTTCTTCAATCCATTCTACGTAAAGATATTTGTTTGAAATTTCTGCGCAACGCTTGAAGAGTTGGTCTTTCCATGTTGGCATGTAAGAATTTACCGATATGGAAAAATCTATAACGCTTTCATCCATAGTACCGCCGTGAAATTCCATCTATCTTGCCACCATCAAAAGAAAAAATACCGATATAATTATTAAAACCGAAAAAGCGTAAATTCTTAATCCCCTATCTAAATCTTCAATTTCAGGTTCTCTGCCTTCAAATTCATAAACCCCGTTCTTTTCAAATTTAACTCCAAGTATTCCGGAAAATGCACTCATTGGATATGTACCGTTTATCTTTATCGGGCCGTATTTGAAGATGGATCTAAACGCGTTTTTAGGAGAAAACAGGGCAAAAAATGTTGCCGTCAATCTCGACGGAATGAAGTTCAGCGCATCATCGGTACGTGCGGCGGCTTTCCCAAACCATTCAAACTTTTGGGTGTGATATCCGATCATCGCATCCATCGTGTTAACCACCCTGTAAATCAAAGCACCCGGCAATCCAAAAAGTGCGTAATAAAAAAGAGGTGCCGTTATGGAGTCAGATGTGTTTTCTGACAAACTCTCAAGTGCTGCCGATATAAGATGCCATCTGTCAAGTTTTGACGTATCCCTGCTTACTATCATCGAGACAGAATGCCTCATTTTTTCATCATCTTCTACCTTGCACTTTTTAACATGGGCATACAATCCACGGATCGAAAAAGTTGATTTCAAAAGCAATGCCTGCGTTAAGATCCCTATGATGCTGGGAATGAACATGATCGAAATTCCAGCGGAAGCCCATATTGCAACATTTAGGATCAAAAGGATTGTGCCGTAAATAAACCTTACAGCATTTGACTTTGTGTCTTTGTCGAAATATTTGACGATCTTTCCCATCCAAACGACCGGATGAATGGCATTCGGATATTCGCCTATCAAAAGATCTATCATCAAGGCTAAAAGGAAAGTCAAAGGATCTGGCATAAAAAGTTTCATATCAATTTTTCTATACTCTTCACGTCAATGTTTGATTCAAAAAGATCTGTGAATCTGTCTATTTCTTCTGTAAGAGACGATGTTATTACCTTTCTTTCTTCAAGACCTTTTTCTCTTCTTACCATGTTCAAAAATTCTTGAGTGAAATCGAAATTTCTGAAAAGGCCGTGAAAATATGTTCCAAAGATCTTACCTTTAACATAACCGTCTTCATAATTTGAATTCTTCCCATTTACATTCTCAACCACGGCAAAAGGAGAAACCGAAGACGTGTAACGCGAAATTCCGTGATGAACTTCATATCCTTCTATTTCAATGTTATTTCCGGTAAACTTTTCATGTCCCTTAAGGTTTGATATACGTTTTTCTTCAGCAAATTCGGTTTTCACAGGTATAAGATTTATGCCTTCAACATGTCTTTGACCATCCGAAATTTCTTCTCCGATCATCTGATAGCCTCCGCATATGCCGACTACGTACGATCCTCTTTTGACGGCCGATTTTATCTCCGAATCGAGTCCTCTTTCTTTTAACCATTCGAGATCTTCAATTGTCATCTTCGTACCCGGTATCACAACGATATCTCCCTCCAATTTCCCGTTTTCAACAAAGTGGACACGGGTATTCCAAATCAAAGGATCGAAATCGTCGAAGTTTGAAATATGTGGAAGATGAATTACATCAACCGAAAGATCACCTTCTCCATCTTTATTCCAATCTATCATGGAATCCTCCTCCGGTATTTTGTGTTTGATGTAAGGCATAGTTCCAAAAAATTCGATGTCGTACTTTCTTGCGAGTCTCTCAGGATAATCTTCGAGCAGTGACTTGTCTCCCATGAATTTGTTGAAAATATATCCTTTGACAAATTTCCTTTCATCCTCTTCGAGTAATTCAATCGTACCGGTTATTTGGGCGAAAGCGCCCCCCCTCTCTATGTCAGCGACAAGAATCACTGGGGCATTTACGGATTGGGCTACTTTCATGTTGACGATATCGCGATCTTTGATGTTTATCTCTGCAGGACTTCCGGCACCCTCTATTACGACCAGATTATGGGTATTCATCAAAGAACGCAAAGCATTAACGCTTAGCGAAAACAATTCGGCTTTTTTCGATTTCATGTAATCTTTTGCGTCTGAATATCCATATGGCTTGCCAAGCACGATGATCTGTGATCCGTTTGTTTCGGGTTTCAAAAGGATCGGATTCATCTTTACCGAAGGTATCTCTTCACACGCTATCGATTGAACGTATTGAGATCTTGCCATTTCGCCACCTTCGATACTTACGGCCGAATTCAAAGACATGTTTTGAGACTTAAAAGGTGCAACTGTCAATCCCATCCTTTTGAAATGCCTGCAAAGGGCTGCCGCGATAAGAGATTTTCCAACGCCGGAAGATGTCCCCTGAACCATCAAAACCGACATATCATACCTCTATGCCAGTTCTTTGCTCGACGCCTTTTGTGTAATAATGCTTTACTTCGTGCATTTCAGTCACAAGATCGGCCATATCCATTATCTTTTGAGTTGCGTATCTTCCAGTCAAAACCACCTCTGTATTTTGAGACTTTGAATTCAGCAAATCGATGACATCTTTTTCGGAGATAAGACCAAGATAAACGGCCACATTTAACTCATCAAGTATGACAATATCGTATTTTCCAGAAGACACCTTTTCTCTTGCCAGATTCAACGTCTTTAAAGCGGCATCGATGTCTTTTTTTTCGGGCTTTCCTATTATGAATTCAGGTAGCCCTCCTTGAAAGAATTCTATTTTGAGTTCTTCAAAGGCCTTCATCTCGCTTGTGTATCTGCCCTTGACAAATTGGATAAATGAAATTTTGAGTCCCGCTCCGAAAGCCCTCATGCACAAACCTATTGCAGCCGTCGTTTTCCCTTTGCCATTTCCCGTGTAAACTTGAATGTATCCTTTTTCCAATTCAATCACCTTCCTAAAAAAGTAAAGGCCGACAAAAAATCGGCCGATTTCCCTTTTGATCATGCCACTACTTCCTCGAGTATCTCTAACAGGCAGGTCTTCTGGCTTCCGAGTCATCCTCATCTTGCACCTTCCCGTTTCCAGTGGCATCTTGCAAGAATCGTCGTCGGTTACAGCGGCGGGACCGCGTCGGTTTTTCACCGCACTTTCCTTTTAAACTAAAGTACCTGTTGATTAGAATTATTTTACCACTTTGAGAAAGACTCAGTCAATTTGTTAGACGAATTTTCTTTTCACCAAAAAATGTGATATACTTTCAGAAAATATAGCCACATATATGACTGCAAAGGAGGGGGTATTTGTGCGTCAATTTTTACTTTTAACGTTTTTTTAAGCAAGAATTCTCCCACTTCTATAAGTGGTGAGATGAATTGCTCTTTGATTTGTGTTAGAATGGAATCAGATAGAATCATTCGTCAGCATGTATTACCATCTTGTCTTGATAAATATAGAT